>NZ_JBHSMI010000024.1:0-16579 GCF_042655525.1 Cohnella soli | reverse complement strand
CCTTCTTCAATTCGGCTCTGCTCAATGTCACTGTCTCCTGTCTCATAGTGACATTATCTCAGAACAGTTATAGGGTGACATTATCACAGCACAACGACAGTATTTTTCCAATTGATTTGACAACATTCCCCGCTAAATATATAATCCAAATAATACCTACTGGGCAAGTCGGAATTTGGGTTGATAATTTGGTTCGTGGAGGGTGTATAATGGCTGCTGTTCAGACGTTCAAAGCAACTGCTCATTTACAAGATGGAGTTAAAGTGAAAACAACCGTCAGAAACTTCGAGTTGACGATCGATGAGCCTAAGAGTCTGGGCGGAACGGACACCGGCATGAATCCGGTCGAAGCGCTGCTTGCCTCATTGGGTGCATGCCAATCTATCGTTGCCAGAGTATATGCGCCCAAGTTTGGCGTGAAACTCGATGATTTCCGTGTGGAGGTTGAAGGCGATCTTGACCTCGATGGATTTTTTAACAAATCTCCGGTTCGGCCGGGATACTCGGATATCCGGTATACGTTCCGAATCAAAACCGATTCGCCTAAAGAGAAGGTTGACGAGTTTATCAGCTTCCTGGAGAGCAAATGCCCGGTCGGAGATACAATCGCCAATCCGGTAAATCTTAAATTAGCAAACGTAATTATCGAAAATTAAATTTCTTGTTTATTGCGAACGCCTGACCGTGTCGGACACGGGTCTGAGGGCTGTAACAGTTTGCCGAGAGGCAGGCGGTTACAGCCCTCTTTAGTGTTCTCGCTCAATGACCGTAGAATTAACACAGGCTCCGGCGGTTTTGTATTCCACACGCCAGATCCGCGCATTTATTCCTTAGACAATCTTTCACGAGAACGTAACGCTGCGGGAATACAAGTGCGATTATTGCTTCTTCCGGGAAGAGAACGATCAATCCTATAATGAGGATGCAATATGTAAGCGGATTCAATATTAAACCAGAAGGAGAGGATCTTCATGCATGCGCCCGGAATGGTAGGCATTTTGTTGATCGTGCTCGTGGGGTTGCTGTTGTTCGGCCCCAGCAAGCTGCCGGAGCTCGGTAAGGCTTTTGGTAGGACGCTGCGGGAATTCAAGAACGGAGCAAAGGAGATCGTTGGCGAAGAACCGCTCGAGCTGTCCAACAACGCCGCCGCGGAGACGGAAAAGAACGAAAAACGCGATCTAGCCCGGTAGGAAGAGGTGACCCCCGATGTCGGCGTCTGACCTGACGTTGGTCGACCATCTGAGGGAGCTGCGTATGCGCGTCGTCCGCGTCGCGTTCGTTCTTACCGGTGCGCTTGCGGCCGGATTGGCGCTGGCCGTTCCCGTTGTCTCCTATTTGAAAAAACTGCCGCCCGCCGACGGGCTCGAATGGCATGCTTTGTCCCCATGGGACGGCATTAGGGTCTACATGCAGTTCGCACTTCTGTTCGCCGTTACTGCGACGACGCCGTTTATTCTGTACCAGCTCTGGCAGTTTGCCAAGCCCGGCTTGACGGAGACGGAGAAACGGGCGACGCTGAAGTATATTCCGTGGTCGGCGTTGCTTGCGGCGCTCGGAGGCGGCTTTGCGTATTTTCTCGTCTTCCCGTTCTCGGTCGCGTTTCTAACCAGCCTTAACGTGAAAATGGGCCTGCAGGAAACATACGGAGTGCTTCAGTATTTCTCGTTTATGTTCAACCTGATCCTGCCTTGTATGCTCCTGTTCCAGATGCCCGTCGTCATCGCGTTTCTGTCGGCTCTCGGGATCGTGACCCCAGAGCTGCTGAAGAAATGCCGGAGGTACGCTTACTTCACGATGGCCGTTGTTTCCACGATGATCGCACCACCTGACTTGATTTCCAATTTGCTTGTGCTGGCGCCGTTTTTGGTTTTATTCGAGATTAGCATCTGGATGTCTTCCGCTGCGCGGAACCGAAAACACCTTCCTACAGGAGGAAATACTCATGGGACACTTGGATAAGAACGCGTTGAACTCGACGAACAGGGATCAAGGGGAGACAAACCATGCTGGGTTGATTAGCCGCCGTAAACTGCTCGCATCATTGGGGGCTGCGGGCCTCGCGACGATCGCTGCGGGAGCGCTGCCTGGCATACCCGGGACGGGAACCGCCTATGCGGACGTGTTGAACGATTCCGTGGCGGATATCCCGGCTCTGCTGGCTTATTCGCGAGGAACGAACACTTGCGTTGTCGTCGCTGATCCGCTTCGCGGGGGAATATTCAGTTGGGCGAGCTCAGGTACTCCAAACAACGGTACTGTATTCGCCGCTCAGGGCGGCGGGGTATGGAATCGCCAGTTCAACGGCGCGTTTAACGTGTGTTGGTTCGGAGCGAAATCGCTCGCGGATAGCACGTCAGCGATCCAAGCTGCCTTCAACGCCATAACTCGGCCAGGCTGCGTGTATTTTCCTGCGGGGGACTATTACATCTCCGAGCAGATCATCCTTCCAGCACAGGTCGTCAGCGTGCGAGGCGAGGGGCAATACGTCACCTACATTCGAGCCCGTCCGACTAACAAAATCCTGCACGCGATGTTCCTCGGAACGAACGGGGATACGATGGAGTTCAACAGCCTATCGTTCGACGGGGAAGGGAACGCGGATTCCGCTATCTTCTATGACAACTTGAATCACACCCTGTTCAACAGCCTGTTTATTACCGGAACGTCGGTAACGGGCCTTCACGTGAACGGATGGAATAATAAGTTTATCAATTGCCAGATCGTAGCCAACGCCGGAAACGGGATCGAGTGCTACGGCACGGCCGACTCCAACAACAACGTTTCGCTGCTGTGCAGCGAAATTTATGCGAACGGCGGCATTGGCATGCGAATCGGCAATGGCATGAATGTGAACGTCACCAATAGCACGATCGAGCATAATGCTGTGGCAGGGCTCATCGTCTACGATATGAAAAACTTCAACGTTGTGGATTGTTACTTCGAGCGCAACGGCAAGAGCGGCTTCACTTATACTGACGCGCAAAATCCTTCAGGCGTGAATATCAAGAGTGATATTCACCTACTTGGCAGTGGAGGAACGTTCATCGGAATCAACTCCGCCCAACCGCTGGAGTGCGTCAAAATCAGCGGTATTCAGTGGACTCCGCTAAACAGCGCAGGGGTCAACAACGGCGGAATCAACAACACGAGTTTCGTATTCTCCAACTATCTGGATAAGGTGACCATCGAGAATGTTCAGTGCTACGATTCGTCGAAAGCTGATGCTTTGCTAGCGATCTGGGGGAACGGCTTGACGAGCGTCGTAAAGGGCCCCGTGTCCATCCGGGGCAACAGCTTGTCCACGGTGCAGCTTAAGGGGACGGACAATGGAACGGCTGTGAACGGCGGACACTACATCGATATTCTCGATACCCGGTCGAAAAATTATTACGACCCGAACTTCCCCGGCTACCAGAGGATCGCCATCACTTCGGGCAACCTGCTTAAATCTCAGCAGAGGTTCTGCGGATATCCAGCCTTCGAACTGACGAATGGAACGGAATGGTGGGGTCACCCCATCGACGCGGCAGCTCAGTTCCCGGAGTTGAAAGGCAAGCTGATCTGGTTCGGCGCCTGGGTGAAATCCGCCTCGGGGAACGACGTGCGGCTCGTGACGCTGGACGGTGCGGGAAGCCACGGCGATACGTCGACGCCTGGAGGCAACGATAACTGGAAGTTCAAGTCTATCTTGATCCCGGTCGGAAGCGGAGTGACTTCGATTGTCTGTGCTTTCCAGAAACTCGGCTCGGGGGCGAATGGCCAAGTCGCCTTCCCCGTTATGGGACTAGTCGGCGCATCGCTGGATCGGTTCGAGATCGGGTCCGACGTTCCTTTTCGAGCGTCTTCCTCGCCGAATACCGGTTACTGGGAAGCGGGGGAAACCGTGCGTCATTCAAATCCAACTGCAGGAGGCGACCTCGGTTGGGTATGTACTGCCTCGGGTAGTCCCGGGACATGGAAAGGCTACGGAAAGATCAACGTTTAAGAAAACAGAACAGCGGGCGGGGCTTAAAGTATGAACTGTCCAAAAGATTAGGGGGAACATGAATTTGGAGGGACAAGGTTGGATTCAGGTTCGGGATTACGGCGCAGTCGGAGATGGCCGCGCGGACGATACGGAAGCGCTGCGGAGAGCGATCGAGGCGGCGGGGAATAGCTGCCGCTCGGTCGCTATCGCGCCGGGAGAGTATCGAATCGGCTCAGTCGTGATCCCAGAGCCGATAGAGCTAGTCTTCCACCGGGGAGCGATGCTAGTGCTGGAGGAAGGGGCAAATCTGACATGTTCCGGAACGATCACTGCCGGGGCGACTCGTATTTTCGATTTTGCCTACAAGCGCGGCTCGGGCGTATTAAATGTCCGGTTCGAAGGCTTCCGCAGCCTCAGCCATTGGCTACCCGAATGGTTCGGCGCTGTAGGTGACGCGAGCATCGACGAGACGGATGCGAATCAGCCAGTCGTGGCGGGGACCGATAGCTCGCTGGCGTTCGAGAAAGCCTTCCTGGTCATGGATCAGACGGGCGTGGCCGCTTTGAAGCTGAATCATGGCAGCTTTCTGTTTCGGCACGAGGTCAGCGTCTTTAACGGCAATTTCCGTATGGAAGGTAGCACACACGCGAAGTTCACGTCGGTTCCGACCGATCAAAGCCCTCGCGATTATCCGATTCATATGGACACCGGGTACATCACGGGAAGCAACGTCGAGAGCTTGTTCCATATCAAACAGTCTGGTCCGCTGTCGGGGTATTTCGGGTTCCTGTTCGAAAAAGTCTTTTTTCGCAGCTATGCGAACGGTCCTGCGTCCGCGTTGAAGGTGACCGGCCCCGCGTTTCCTTTCCTGGGGGCGCCACCGAGACCGTGCGTCTTCGATCACTGCCGCTTCTTCAGATTCAGGAAAGCGATCTGGAGCAGTGCGACGTTCGGACTCGGGACGCTGAACGTCACGAATTGTTATTTCGCGGCGAGCGATTTTACCGGAGACCATTACGCGGTGTATTCGGACGCATATGGGGGCGTGACTAACTTCAACTTTATCAACAACGTCTCTGAGCAGGGAGGGAAAATTCTATTCGATCTCGTGCACGAGCCGACTTATGGGTATTTAGGCAGCTTGGAAGGTCAGTTCCGCATCGAGGGCAATCTGCTCGAAGGACAGTCAGATCCGATCATCATCTATTCCAACGTGGCGAGTGGAACGATCAGTGGCAATTATTTCGAGGCAAATAGCGGATCTATCGTTGCGTTTCACTCCATCGGCCGGGACCCCGATGAGGACGGGCTTAAGGAGGACGTGTCGACGATATCCATCTCGGACAATTTCTATCATGTCTTGAAAAATCCGAGGGTCGTTCTCGAAAATTGCCGGATCACAAAGCTCGATCTGAGCAACGGGCCAGACATTCGGGTCAAGGTATCGGGAGTGAGACGTTATGCCTCCGACGGCGAGAATGGCAAAGTTGGGCTTCTGCAGAAGCAGGTGGAATACAGCGGTTTTTCCGTCGATTTCGACTATTTGCGAAACTATCCGGAGAACGCGGTCGAGATGGAATCCTGGGGGACGATCCCATTTATGGAAGCTTGGGAAGTTGGGGTCGCTCGGGGAACGCCGATCGGTCGAAGAGCCTTTGCGAAGTTCGACGACGCGACAGAATGGAAGGCGATTCCGATAGAGGTGCGGTCGGATGAGTTGTTTGTCGTGGGCACGATCATACGGAAGTCGGCCGCGGCCGCAGAATTCGCCGGCTTGTCTGTGGCGGATGATGAGGGGGTGCCGATATTAAGCACGCCGAAGCTGGTCCAGTTGAACGGCGCGATTAATGGGTATACGGCGGTTTTCTTTGCAGTCGACGGGGAAGCGATCGCCGGCCGAGGCAGCCGACTGCGCTACGAATGCTCGCGGCCGGGCAACGAGATTTCCGACGTCTTTTGCTATACGTTGAAGAAGACGGCGGCTGACGGGCAGTTCGGGCTAGCGTTGGAAGGCTAACGCAAAGGGAGCATCTCCTTGACGAACCAGGGGAGATGCTCCCTATTGCGTGTGTGCCCGCACGTCCTCCGAAGGAGAGGAGAAACGACCCAGCCTCTCTACTCCGTGCGTTTCTCCAGTCGGTATTCGCCCGGCGTGACGCCGGTAATTCTCTTGAACATCCGCGTAAAGGAGTTAGCGTTATGATACCCGACCTGTGCGGCGATTTCATGGATTTTGTTATCGGTCTCGGCCAGGATGATCTTGGCCTTATCGATGCGAATATCCTCCAAGTATTCGCTGAACGTTTTGCCGGTTTTGTTTTTAATATATTTGCCCATATAGCCGATCGAGATGTTCAGTTTGCTTGCAATGTCCTCCTGGCTGATATCTTCGCCGCTGTGGCGCTCCATATATGCCAACACATAGTCGACGATCGGGTCTTTGTCGGCTTTTTTGTCGTTGACCAGCGAGACGGCCCTCTCGATCAATACTCCGTAGAAGGCGTAATACTGCTCCTCCGTTGTAATCTCCTTTAACTGCTCGTAAGGGGCAAGCTCGGACAGCAAATCGCCGACCTCGATTTTTTGCGACATCAGAACGAGCAATATTTCGGAAATAATGTCGTTCGCCAGCTTCCGGTATTCGACGGCCCTTCCTTTTTTGCCTAGCCGTTGCAGCAGCCGGTGAATGAGTTGCACGGTTTCGGCCGCATTTCCCGCCGCCACTTGCGTCGACAGCTTCTTCAGCTCGGAAGGCGGAATCGCGATACCGCTGCTGTCTCCCTCCAATTCCGTTATGAGCTGTGTAGTAGCATTCAACTTTCGCGCATGTATCATTCCAAGCGTTTCATCATAAGCGGTCGTAAAATCGCCATGATTTCGCAGCTTCGGATTGGCGGCGATCGTAACGTTAAGCCCGCTGCGATCATCGAACAGCCGGACAAGTGTCTGCAGCGTGGCGAACAGATTATCCCGATCCGGATTCGGATCGTCGTCGAATATTATGGACACGATCAGGTCTTTCTCGATTTGCAGTGTCTCCGACTGTTTGTAGCGCTGCAGGATGGCAGAGTTGATTAAATCCGTATCATGCGACGTATTATGCGTATCCGCAGTCGGCAGCGGCTGTCCGCTTCGCATGGGCAGTAGTTGATACATCACGAAATAGAACGGCTTCATGTTGTCGATCAGATTTTGCATTTCCGTATGCCCGATCGGAATGTTTTTCACCTTGTTCCAATAGCTGTACGTCTTTAACAACGAATCCTTCTTCTGCAGATCTTGATTAATTTCGTGAGTAGAGACGATGATCGATTTCAGCTTGTCCCCGATCTGGCTGTATTCGCGAATCGTACTCTTGAAATTAAAGTTTGGATTCATCTTCTGCAGCGATTCCAGCATGCGCTGTACGGGAAGCTTGAACCGGATGCTGAACAGGATCGAGATGAACAGACTGAGCGCAAGGGATATCGCAAACAAGATCAGCAGCAGCCAGCTTAAACGGGTTATCGTCGAGGCGATTTGCTGGTTGGGAGTAACGTTCACATAGGTGAGTCCGGATTTCTCGCCAGTCTGATAGAAATAATAATTGTTATGATTCGAATCGTAAGCATCGCCATTCCCGGCTACCTGAAATTCTGTAAGCGCTTTTACCAATGAGGTTCCGAAAAAGCGATTCCCCTGTGCGTCTACAATATAAAATAAATCATTGTTCGAGAAGTGAGAGTTTAAGTAGATCTCGCCCGCATCGATAAAAGCGGCGATATAACTGCCCTTTTGAAGCTTGTTTTTGATGACGACAGGGAAGTAGGTTCCTGATTGTTCGACCTTGCCGTTCATATTTCGTTTCTGGAACTGGGCGGCCGGGAAGATTCTCATATGGTAATCTTCTTCCGTCTGTTTCTTCCAGAATTCCGCATTGTACCGGTCGTTTAAATAATGTTCTTCGAACATATCGGTAATGCTTGTCAGTCCTCCCTTTTCGATAATAAAGGAGTATCTGTCATTATAGAAAAACAGGTTATCCAGATTCAAATTATTGTAATTGGATAACACTACTTTAATTTCGCTGGTAAGGTCATTCATGGCATTGAAATTTGATCTGTTCCGTTCAAGCAACGGGATATTGGCGCCGAAAAACAAATTGGAAGCGATGTCGTCCAAGAGGCGGAATTGTTTCTCATAATTGTTGACGGTATTGCTCAAATTGAGTTTGTTATACTTGATAATTTCCGTCCGAAGCGTGTTCTGGAAAAAGTTGAAGGAGAGCAAATTGAAGATAAAGGAGATCAGGACGATAATGACAAAGCTGAATAGCAGCTTAATGAAGAATGAGTTTCGTTTTGACTGAAGATACGTAAACATAACTCACACTCCTAGTTGTTGTTACGTATTATTATATTTGGTTTCATGTATAAAGCGAATCTACATTATTCATTCTATTCTTCATTCTTAGATCATTTTGCACACTTTTATTCAACCATCACTCATTAATAGGTACATTATCGGAATGGGAATAATAGTACGTGTATTACTTCTATCGAACAGATTGAAAGCGCTTATATAATTAGGAGGTGCTCGGATGCCACATGTGAAGAGCACTCGAAATACCGCTTTACCAATCATGATATAGGGGGAAAGGAAATGAAGGAAGGCAATGTTCGATTGATTGGGTTCATGCTTGCAACGAGTTTATTGGTATTGTCAGCTTGCAGCAAGAACGGAGGGGAAGCCTCACAATCTCCAAGCGCAAGCAGTACGCCAGCCGCTTCTCAAGCTTCACAACCGGCGGAATCGGAAACAGCGTCTACAGATGGGAAATATGATCCGCCCATTACGTTGACGACGGTGAGAACTACGGAACCCACGGTCAAGTTCCCGGATGGAGATTCCTATGACAACAATGCATGGACACGTGCTTATGAAGAGGAATACGGCATTAAAGTGAAAACTTTATGGGCTGTAGATGGGAGTCAATGGGAGCAGAAAATCAATTTGACGGTTGCTTCCGGCGAGATCCCGGATTTCTTCAAGGTAAATGCAACGATGTTCAAACAGCTTGCCGAAGCCGGCATGATTGCCGATCTGACTGAGGTCTATGCAAACGCTACCGACAGAGTAAAGAAATTGCTTACCGAAGAAAATCCGACAGCAATAGAAGCTGCTACCATTGACGGCAAGCTAATGGCTCTCCCCCTTTCGAATTCAAACAGGGAAGGTTCATCGATGGTTTACGTTCGTACCGATTGGCTGAAAGCCTTAAATCTTCCCGAGCCCAAGACGATGGATGATCTCTTTAAAATCAGCGAGGCGTTCTCTACCCAAGATCCTGATAAAAACGGTAAAGCGGATACTTATGGTTTCGCGGTAGATAAAGACTTTGAGCTATTGAAAGGTTATTTCAACAGCTTTCACGCTTATCCGACTCTTATGATTAAAGATAAAGACGGCAATTTGACCTCCGGAGTCATTCAACCTGAAATGAAAAACGCGTTAGCCAAGCTGCAGGAAATGTTCAAAGCGAAGCAAATCGACCCGGAATTCGGAGCGAAAGATATTACCAAAGTATTCGAGATGGTTGCTAATGGCAAGATCGGTATCCTGTATTTTCCCTTTTATGGTCCATTGTACCCGTTACAATCAGGTAAAGATAAAGATCCTAAGATGGAATGGCAAGCATTTCCTCTCCTGTCGGTTGACAGCGATCCCGCTAAACCCCAAGTGCCAGTGTCCGTGGAAAACTTTTGGGTTGTGAAGAAGGGAGTCGAACATCCCGAAGCAGTTCTCAAAATGCTCGATTTCTGGGTTAAAACGTTCTATGAGAATAAATCGGACGATATTTATCACAAATTTAATGCTGCCGAGGATGGCAATCAGGTATGGAATTTCAGTAATATTGCTGGGTTTAAAGCATTCAAGAACGTTGAGGAAAGCTTGAGAATCATTGACGCGCTGGATACCAAAGACACATCGAATCTAGGGCCCGAGGATAAGGGCGTATACGACAAAATTTTGAAATTCCAATCGGGAGATCTGACCAACTGGGGCTGGAATCTAATATTCAGCAAGGGCGGCAGCATGTCGGTATCTAATTATTACCGAACGAATGATCTCTATCAAATTGATGAATTTACAACGTCGCCCCTTGAGTCTCAGATCCAAAAAGGTCCGGCGCTTACTAAATTGCAAGCGGAAACATTCACCAAAATTATCCTTGGATCGCTTCCTGTTGATGCATTCGATAATTTCACCAAACAGTGGTCGGACCTTGGAGGCAACGAGATCTTGGCCGACGTGAATAAATGGTATAAATCGAAATCATAAATGGATTTACCCGAATGAGGGGGGGAGAACGCCTTGCATTTCTCGCCCCTTGTTTTGTTACGGGCATTTGTCAAGTTGAGCGGAGGTGAATGGACTTTGTCCAAAAAACTTGTGAACTGGCCACTGCATCTTATGATTTTGCCAAGTCTGGTCCTCGTCTTCATATTCAGCTATGGGCCCATGGTCGGAATTATCATCGCCTTTCAAAAATTTATTCCGGCCAAAGGGATTTCGGGCTCCGAATGGATAGGTTGGGATAACTTCAAGTACGTCATAAGCTTGCCAGATACTTTCAAGGTATTGCAAAACACGGTTTATATCGCCTTGATGAAAATCGTTACGGGTCTCGTTTTTCCACTCACGATTGCCCTGCTTATTAACGAAGTGCTAAACAAATTCGTCAAGCGCTCGATCCAGACGCTCATCTACTTACCCCATTTCTTATCCTGGACGATATTAGGCGGCGTGCTGATCGATATTTTGTCGCCCTCGTTCGGGATCGTTAACGATATTGTCAAAATGTTCGGTTTTGAGCCTATTTATTTTCTGGGCGACAATAAGTGGTTCCCTTATGTCCTTGTCACCACCAATGTATGGAAAGAAGTCGGATTTAGCACCATTTTATATTTGGCAGCTTTGACCAGCGTAAATCCGGCCTTGTACGAAGCGGCGGTAATGGACGGCGCAAACCGCCTGCGACAGACATGGCACATATCGCTGCCCGGCATGAGGCCGATTATTGTATTGCTGGCTACGTTAAGTTTGGCGAGTATTCTCAATGCAGGCTTCGATCAAGTTTTCGTGCTCTATAATCCGCAAGTCTATGAGAGTGGAGATATTATTGATACCTTTGTATACCGCATGGGCTTGATTAGCGCGCAGTTCGGTCCCGCGACCGCGATCGGGCTATTCAACTCCGTCGTTTCCTTTATTTTGATATCCATCGCCTATTATTTGGCTTACCGTTTTGCCAAATACCGTATTTTCTAGGAAGGGGGGAAAGTAAATGCGGGAATCCGGATGGAGAATTGGTTTCCATGTCTTCAATTATACTTTTCTCTGTTTAATCTCTATTTCTTGCGTGCTTCCGATGATCCATGTTCTGGCGCTGTCTTTGAGCTCGAATGCCGCGGCTTCCGCCGGGATCGTCAGATTGTGGCCGATCGGTTTTAATACGATATCTTATGAATACGTAATGGAACAAGCCGCTTTTGTTCATTCGCTTGTCATCTCATTAAAACGGGTTGCTTTGGGCGTATCCCTTAACATCCTGCTGACGGTCTTGTTAGCGTATCCATTGTCCAAGGAATCCCATAAATTCAAATCGCGGACGATCTATGCCTGGTTTTTCGTGTTTACGATGCTATTCGGCGGAGGGCTCATTCCTTCTTATATGGTCATCCGAACAACGGGCTTACTTGATTCGATATGGGCGCTTGTCCTCCCTGGAGCCGTGCCTGTATTCAGTGCGATCTTGCTGCTTAACTTCTTTAGAGGATTGCCCAAGGAGCTGGAAGAAGCCGCATTCATAGACGGTGCCGGCCATTTCGTTACGCTGTTCCGGATTTTTCTCCCTCTCTCCGCTCCGGCCATTGCTACCATTGTGCTGTTGTCATCAGTCGGACACTGGAACAGTTGGTTTGACGGGCTCATCTATATGAACAAGCCGGAACATTATCCGTTGCAAAGCTATTTACAAACCATAGTCATTCAGAAGAATTTCTCCGCATTAACAGACCTGAATTCGGAAACGTTGCGGCAAATTTCGGACAGAACAGTGAAGGCCGCGCAAATTTTTCTTGGCGCGTTGCCTGTTCTCCTGGTTTATCCCTTTTTGCAAAAGCATTTTATGAAGGGCATCGTAATGGGGAGTGTTAAGGAATAAAAATGAGGGATAGGTGGAGGATTCAAATGCGATTCAGACAAATTCATCTTGATTTTCATAACCACGGCTCGGTAAAGATCGGAGAGAACTTTTCCAAGAAGCAATTTCAGGAGATGCTTCAGCTTGGTCATGTCGACTCCATTAACGTGTTCGCCAAGTGCTTTCATGGATGGGCGTATTACGATACCGAAAAGTTCAATAAGCACCCCGGATTGAAGTTCGACCTCTTAGGGGAGATGATCGAGGCCGCTCACGAGATTGGCGTTAAGACGCCGGTATACATCAACGTCGGGCTGAGTGAAAATTTGGCTCTGGAGCACCCCGAGTGGCTGGCACGCGACGAGAACGACCGGACGTTCTGGGACCCAGGGTTCATGGAGCCGGGACTGCATGTTTTCTGCTTTAACTCGCCTTATCTGGATTACATCCTGGAAATGACGGAAGAGGTCGTTTCCAAGTACGATGGCGACGGGTTGTTCCTGGATATCGTTTTTCCGAAGGCGTGCTATTGTCATAACTGCAGGGCGGCGCTGCTGCGGGAGGGCAAGGACACCTTGAACAAGAACGACGTGATGGACTTGGCCGAGCGGGTATACGCCAACTACACGAGAAAGCTGAACGAGACCGTTTGGAAGATCAAACCTGGGCTCGATATATTCCACAATAGCGGCATCCGGTGCGGACGCCGGGATATGATTGCCATGAATGGCCATATTGAAGTCGAATCTCTCCCCTCCGGCGGTTGGGGCTATGATTATTTTCCGATCTCCGCAAGGTACTTCCAACAGTTAGGCAAAAAAGTCGTCGGGATGACCGGACGTTTCCATATGAATTGGGGAGAATTCGGGGGATACAAGCACGCTAACGCCATCCGGTTCGAATCAGCGTTGGCGCTAGCGCACGGGACGCATTGCTCCGTCGGCGACCACCTGCATCCCGACGGGATTATGGATCCTATCGTCTACCGGATGGTGGGCGAGGCATACAGGGAGGTAGCAGCCAAGGAAGCATGGTGTGAGGATGTAACCAATGTGGCGGACGTCGCTCTTCTGGCGCTGGAATCGCTTGGGGGAGAGCAGGATCGGATGGGACCCTCGGATACGGGCGCCTACCGCATTTTGCAGGAAGGAAACGTTTTGTTCGACATCGTGGACACTGAATCGGATCTATTTCCGTACAAAGTCGTTATTTTGCCTGATAAAATCCGCATTTCGGAAGATTTGGGCGATAAGCTGCGCCAGTATTTGAGCGGTGGGGGCAAGGTGTTCGCGACGGGCCAGTCTGGTTTGAACCCGGAAGGCGATGCTTTCGCGCTTGACCTAGGGGTGGAATGGTTGGGGGAAAATCCCTTCAAGCCGGACTTCTATAGGCCGCATGATGCGCTGCCCAGCTTCGGGGAAGGCTCTTTCGTGTTTTATTCCCAAGGTCAGAAGGTGGCGCTGAAGGGCGGGAAGGAACTGGGCAACCGGGAGGACCCCTATTTCAACCGCGGCCTGCACGCCTATTACTTCTCTCATACGCCAAACAGCCGCAATAACGCCGGACCTGGCATGATCGAAAGCGCGAACGGAATCTATCTCGCCTGGAACGCGTTCGAGGATTACGCTGAGAACGGCAGCCTGTTCGTGAAGGAAGTCGTGCTGGGTGCACTAGACCGCTTATTGGCAGACAGGAAGACGTTGTGGACCAGTCTGCCCGCCCAAGGCGTCGTTACGCTTCAGCACCAGAATAAAGAGTCGCGGTACGTGAATCACCTCTTGTACGCTTTCCCGGTAAAGCGCGGCAAGGACAAAGAGGTGATCGAAGATATAACGCCGCTATATCGGGTCGATGTGCAGTTACGCGTGCCCGAGACAGTCCGTCGTGTCTATACGGTTCCGCAACTGGAAGATATCCCCTTTACGCAAGAGGGATCGTCCATTCAGTATCAGGTGCCGACCGTAGAATGCCACCAGATGATCGCAATCGAATACTAGATTTGCCCGAATGGGAATTTCACCAAGGAGGACGAGAGCGATGGCGGAGAAGAATTATGAATTTCGCAGGCGCTTGGAAGTCGTTCACCAACCCGATCGACGGGATCCCGAAGCGGTCGCGCTGTATAGTGAAGCCGAGATTGACGGTAACTGGAGCATCGTAATCGGCGAAGAGGCCCCCCCTCTGATCCGGAACGTGGCCAAGGACCTTCAAGACTATTTTCTCGATAGCATGAACCTGTCGTTAAAACTGCTTATCGTGAAAGATATTCGAGAACATTCGCTTTCGGAAGTTCGGACGATCGTTCTTGCGACAAAGGAAGAGCTCCCGGCAATCGGTCGGTCCTTAAGCAAGCCTAGGAGCTACCGGATTACCGTAAGCGTGAACCGAGTCATCGTCTGCGGTTACGACGAGCGAGGAGTCGGCCAAGGTAGTTATTATCTGGAAGACTTGATGAACTTGCGCGAAGCCCCTTTCCTTGCCGTACAGGAAATCCGAAGAGAACCGCTGTTCTCGCCTCGGATGGCCCATTCCGGCTGGGGGCTGGATCGTTATCCCGATGCGCATCTGAACGCAATGGCGCATGCGGGCATTGACGCGATTATGGTGTTCGTCAAGGACGTCGACGAGACGCCGGAAGGTTATCAGGATTTCAACTATTTGGTCGACCGCGCCGAGTTGTACGGGCTGGACGTGTATGTGTACAGCTATTTAACAAGTCGCCTGCATCCGGATGATCCCGACGCGAAAGCGTATTACGAGTCTACTTACGGCAAGGTGTTTCGGACTTGCCCCCGTTTCAAGGGCGTTATTCTTGTTGGAGAATCTTGCGAGTTTCCGAGCAAGGATCCGAACACTACTGGTAAGCTGCGCCTCGAATGGCCGGCGGACCAGCCGAAAACGAAGCCGAGCCCGGGCTGGTGGCCGTGCGAGGATTTCCCGCAATGGCTGACTTTGCTGTCGGGTACGATACGCGCACACAACCCCGACGCGGACATCGTGTTCTGGACGTACAACTGGGGGTATGCGCCGAAGGAAGACCGTCTCAAGCTGATTCGCGCGCTGCCGGAAAATATTACGCTGCAAGTGACGTTCGAAATGTTCGAACAAATGAAGAATGAGCATGTGACGCACGTATGCGTCGATTACACGCTGGCGAACGTCGGACCGGGCGAATATTTCAGGAGCGAAGCGGAAGTGGCCCGAGAGCGCGGCATCAAGCTGTACGCGATGAGCAATACCGGCGGACTCACGTGGGATTTCGGCGTCATTCCGTACGAACCGTTCCCCGGTCAGTGGAACAGGAGACATCGGGCGTTGCTGCAAGCTCAGAAGGATTGTGGCCTAAGCGGCTTGATGGAATCGCATCATTACGGCTGGTGGCCGTCCTTTGTGAGCGAGTTGACGAAATGGGCGTATTGGAGCCCGAGCCCAACTTACGAGGAAGCGCTGGCGCTGTTGGCCAAACGGGATTTCGGCGAGGAAGCCGCCCCGTTTGCGGTGGAAGCCTGGAACGCATGGAGCGAAGCGATTGTCCACTATATACCGACGAACGAAGATCAGTACGGACCGTTCCGCGTCGGACCGTCTTATCCGCTTGTGTTTCGCAAGCCAATGTTTAGCAAGGCGGTACAAATGCCGGCAGCAAAGCATGCGATGTTCGGGAATGAAATCGTATTAACGGACTATGAACCACTGGAAGATCCCAGGCAATCGCTGGGCGTATCCCGGATCGACGTGGAAATTAGGAGCCTAGGACGGATGCTGGAGCGGATGTCGGCAGGCAACGCGCTGCTGGAAAAGGCGTTGAAGCTGACCTCGGACCGCAAACGGGAGGACGGCGTGTTCATGCTCGGAATCGGGCAGTTTATCGCAAGGTCTCTGCAGACGGCGATCCATGTCAAACAATGGTGGAAGCTGAAAAAGCAACTACTGAGCGAAGGGGATACCGGTAAAGCGACGGCGTTGCTCGAGCAGATGGAGGAGCTGGCCCGCCGGGAAATCGCCAACGCGGAAGCGACGATTCCGCTCGTGGAAGCCGACTCGCGGCTCGGCTGGGAACCGAGTATGGAGTACATGACGGATAGGGCGCATTTGCAGTGGAAGATCGCGCAGGTGCAAAGCGTGCTGGACAGCGAATTTGTGGAATTTCGCAAGTCGCTCGCGCTGTGACAGCCTTTTGCGTGGAGATTTTTTTCGAGGAGCTGAAAGAATGGGCAACGAACAGGGCCATACATTATGGATCTACCCCGATTGCGAGCTGCCGCCGGCCGGAGATTCTTTGCTCAAAGGCCACGAGTCGGTCATCGTGCTGAATTTGGGGAGCCGCGAGGCGAAGCTGAATTTGACGCTTTATTTTACGGATCGCGATCCGGTTAGCCATATCGAAGTGAAGGTCGGCGGCGAAAGAGTGCGCTGCCTGCGTCTCG
>NZ_JBHSMI010000023.1:476848-505168 GCF_042655525.1 Cohnella soli | reverse complement strand
CCTTCTTCAATTCGGCTCTGCTCAATGTCACTGTCTCCTGTCTCATAGTGACATTATCTCAGAACAGTTATAGGGTGACATTATCACAGCACAACGACACACCCTGCATTGTCCATTTGCCATCATGGCATTGTATATGTATATTCCGATTCCAGTTCGTTGCTCTTAGGTGAGCGCGGCATTCTTGCCCGTAACAAAAAGGAGTTGCCCGCGTCCCCGCCGACAACTCCCTTATATTGATAAGTGCTATTGCAATTTGTACGCTCCGCGCACGAGTACGATAAGTCCTTTTGCCTGCTTCGGGTCCGGCTGAACGCCTCTTTGACCTCTTGGGTTCAAGATCAAGTGATTGTTAGCGATCGCTTTGCCAGGCTTCACATCAAGCCCGTCTGTCAGATCCGACAGACCGTTTGCGTCCGAGCTATACGCAATGGCCTTCCCCGTCCTGACTATGATCTCTCCGCCGTCGTCTACGATAAGCTTCTGCCCAGCCGCCACTGCCACCGTCTCCAACTTCGACGATCCGCCTCCGCTGCCCGCAGACGGCATCTGTTTAGCGATCTCTTGCTTCACAAGATCGCTGACAGCACCGTCTACGTAACCTTTTGTTACGATCGGATCATCAAGGGAGCCGGGATTTGTAGAAGGAGAATCAGCATTTGAAAAAGAATATGCTCCAATCATTATTGTAATTGCCAATATTGCTGTTCCAAGCATTACTCTTTTATTAACACTCATTTTATTCTCCTTTTCTAACTTTTGAATTACGGATTTTCTACAAACCATTTTATTGCCTTGCTTGCAATCAATATTTTCTGATCGCCGGATTTAATATAAACATTTAGCTTAAAATCATTATACTTATTAATCTTATAAATAACATCAGTATCTTCGAAGACAATGCTCTTTGTATTTCCTTGTCCCTCTTTTAAGGAATTAGGTGTATCTGCATTGTCGACTTTCAACTCTTTTGTAAATGAGTATGCGATATCATCATTGTTTTTTATTTCGAGCAATAAGCCCAAATCTTCTGACGCTCCTTCGATTTTCAGATCTTTTATTAAGTCGTAAGAAAATTCAAGTTTGATTCCATTGACACCCGTACCTTCAGCTGCAAGATATGATCTAATTTTTTTGATTGTTAGGTCGTACGCAGAGTAAGGAATATGTTCAAGTGTTTGAAGAGCACTTGCTTCTTTAGGATTAATATTAATCAAACCGTAATTAACGCCGCCATCCGGAATATCTTCTCCAGCACTCAATTTTTGTCCTGTTACGGCGTTTCCTAAAATGAGCTTCCATTGAACAGGATTAAAATTCAACGGCACATTGCCCCAAACTGATATTAGAGCTTTTCCTCCAGCGCTTATTGCTTTTTTGTATTGGGATACATTTACCCGATAATATTCTCCGGAAGCATCGTATAAGTATCCAATATATTGAGATGAAGCGTTCGGTCTCAATTCAGTGTTCGTGAGTTCAACATCCGCATAAAACATTTTTTTGTTATTTACATTTTGAATTATTGAATTTATTACTCTCAACTCACTTCTATTACCAACTATGTTACTTTGGATTACATTACTTGTATTTGAAGTAAATTTATTAACATCCTTAGTTGATAATTCACCAATTGCTGTTTTTTGATCATTATTAGTTTCAAACAGTGATATTTTAATATCATCCGCTTTCATCGTGTAGGGTAATTTGAAATTCACGTACATTTGGGTTTCGCTTTGTGGCAAAATATCTAAAGATTTTTCTGGAAAAATTACGGTGGATGTATTGTCAGAGAGTTTAACTCCGTTTACATAAACATCACTTTTAATCGAAGGTACAGTCGTGCTAACTGCGCCTTTATTTTTCAATCTAAATTCAGCCGTTACTGTATCTTGGAATTCCCAAGGAAGTCTCTTAATACCAACCAATTTAATTTCATAGTCTCGATACTGAACTACGTCTGTGCTGACGGTTTTTGCTTGAGGAAGCACATATGCACCTCTAGGAATGTCAATTTTATCAGCTTCTACAGATTGGGATGCTACTAACTTCATCTTAGAAGTAAATGCAGTGATTGGAATGGCTGATTTCAAAGTTACAATTTTTCTTTCTTTGGCTTGAATCGTTAAATTTTTAAGATCATCCGAAACAACATCATATGTTGCTCCGCGTCCATTTACGATGAAAAACTTCATGTTGCTAATATTTACGCTATAATTCGTAATATTCTCCAATAAGAATGGGATATTTATATTATAGTAACTTGCATCTTTATTAGCCGTAATTCCTTTGATTGCCGTCTTAATAGCGGCATTATTGAATGTAATGTTTTTGGGTTGGAATGCCGCTGTCAAATTAGTATAGCCTTGAGGAATAACGATTGTACCCAACCTACGCTCATAACTTGTTGCTCCAAAGTCCCATTTGACGATGTCGATCGATATATCCGTGATTTTCGTCGTTGTAGAAACTTTCGAATAATATGTAATATCATGTGACGTTAACGCTGATAGCTTATCAAAGCTTTTATCATCGCTAGAAACTTTAGTCGTGAATGTCGTGCCGGATCTTGACTTTGCTTTCGGCCAGTAATCCGACAATGTTACGCTTTTTGAAGTGTTATTATTGTAAGTTAGCGTAAACACCAAATTGGCACCGGTTTCGTTACTTACGATGTCAACATGCTTTAATGACACCGTAAAACCTTTTGAAATTGATACGATCGACGCGGTTGAGGAAGGTGCAACCGTGGTTGCTGCGCTTACGGCATTACAAAGAGAGACTGAAATGGATAGAAGTAATACGAGAATCAATATCTTATGAACTTTCTTCATGAACAAAAACTACCTCCCAGTGTTCTAATTACTAATTATACGATTTCGGGAGTCATTTTGTTGCTCGGAGATAAAAAAAAGGAGACGGACAATGTCCGTCTCCTTTTTCCAAATTATTAAAGAGTGACAGTTACTTTAACAATTACGGAGTGACCTTGCGAATCAACCGCTTGGATTGATACAACATCATTTGCAACTGCAGGGGTCGTAACCGTTACTTTGCCGGTAGAGTCGACCGAGATATCGCCAGTTCCTGTCGTGCTAGCAATGAATGCAATTGGGTCAGCGTATTTCACGCCGTATTGATCCGTTACAACGAAGTACAATGCTTCAGCCGTACTCTCGTCTGCAGTCAAGGAAATTTGTTTATTGTGAAGAGCGTTTACTACACCAGCTGCAAGGTTCAACTTGCCATCTGTGATTTCAACATCGTCAGTCAAAACAGCAGCAGTTCCGTTATTGGAGTAAGCTTTAAGCGTTGCCGCTTTAGGAGCTTCTTTAGTAACGGTTACTTTGACTTTGAATACTTGCAGCGAGTTGTCAGGGTTTTTAGCCGTTACAACCAATTCGACATCTTTAGTTGCAGCAGAATCAGTCCATGTAACACCAGCGACTTTCGCGAAGTCAGTAGGTTTGATTGCTACAGCAGCAGCATTGTCGCCCGTAGCAATTACGGACTGAATGTAGCTTGCAGGAATTGCAATTACATTACCGGAGGCATCTTTAGCAACGAACGTCAGGTCTTTAACATAGTTCGCAGCCGTTACACCGGCTTTTGCACCGATAGCGTTGTCTGTTATATCTGCATAAGTTTTGCTAGTAGCCAGTGCAGCGTATACGGAGAGAGCGTCTTTCAATTGATACGTAAGTGCTATGTCCGTATTTACTACTTTGAAGGATACGTTTTGCGTTTGAACTGCAGAGTTGTCAGCCGTTTTCTCCAAGCGAACCGATACGTCAGAAGTCGTGTTTGCAGTTACGCCTGTTACTTCAATACCGTTAGCAATCATGTTAGCAACCGTAACCGTTGCAGTCGGACCGCCAGCTACAGTTACATTGTTGCTCGCAGGTTGTTTTACGATGAACTGATAAAGAGCAGCTTGAGCAGCAGTCATTTCATCGCCGTATTGGTTGTAGAGTTTTGCTTTGATCGTTTGTTTTGCAGTTGCCACCAGGTTGGTCGTATCAACAGAGAACGTAAACGTTACAGGTACAGCAGCATCTTTAACGTCTGCATTAAATGTTGCGACTTTGCCGGAGTTTTTGTTCGTAATCGTAATCAATGCAGTGCCTTTAACGCCGCCCGTAATCGTGATCGACTTCTTGTCAGCGCTGAATCCAGCATTTGCTACACCAGGATTAGAAGTACCGAAGCTGAAGTCAGTAGTAACGATGTTAGCAGGTGTGATTACTGCACCGTATTGATCGTTAACCGTTGCAGCAAGATCGATCGTACCGCCAGCAGTCAAAGATTTAGTTTGAGCGCCGAGGACGATATTGTCGCTCTTAGCTACGGAAGCAACGGAAATCGTTGCAATAACAACTTTACCTACAGCAGGAAGCGTAGCAATCAGTTTAGCGTCGCCGCTTTGGTTAGCGCCGATTTCAACGTAGAGCTTGCCGCTTTCGACTTTGATTTGAGTAAGAAGAAGAGCTTTGTCAGTGCTGAACACGACATTGTCGATCGTTTTGCTAAGTGCACCCGCAAGCGTGTCAGTCAACTTGATCGAGTTACCAGCTCCATCTTTCAACGTGTAAGGAAGCTCGTAGAAAGTTGCGCCAGCTTTTTGAGCCAGACGAGTTTCGCCAGTCGGAAGTACAACCGAACCGAAGGAAATGTCGCTCATAGCAGCATCGGAAACAACAACCGTTTGAGCAACTACAACGCTAGAATCAGCCTTGTTTACGCCAGTAACAAGGATTTGGTCGCCAACTTTAACGCCTACAGTGTCAGTAGCCAGCGTGAAACCAGTAGCAGTTGCAACTGTTACCAAATTCAATGCTGCCGTTTTGTCGAATGCCGTCCAAGAGAAATCTGTGCCTTGAACCGCTTTTTCTTCACCATATTGATTATAACCTTGAACAGTGGAAGCAGCAGTGGCAAGGTTAGGCTTAACCGTCGTGTTCGTCAATTTAGCGGAAGCCAATTTCTCAGCTTCAACCGTCAACGCGAACGTGTCGACTTTAAGGTCAAGACCAGAAACCTTCAAGCTGTAAGCACCAGCAACGAGGTTGTTAGCAGAAGCAAGAATTACCGATTTCTTGTCGTCGCTCCAAGTAGGAGTAACGGCTACGTTCAAAGTGTTCAGCGTCAAAGCAAACGTAGCTTTGGAAGCGTCGATAGCTTGGTTAAACTTCACTTCAACTTTTTTCACGCCAGCAACTTTGGCGGAAAGAACTTCTTTAGCTTTCACTTGAGAAGCTTCATATACAGAGTAAGCAACTGTGAACGTTTGACCGCGCGTTGCTTTTTCTTTGTACTTCAGGCCTTCAGAGATCAAGCCAGCTTTGAGCGCAGCTGCGATGTAAGGTGCAGCCCAAGCGGATGCGCCTTCTACTGCAGGAGCGTCTTTAACAGGCTCCAACTTAGCAAGACCTACAGCAACTTTGATTACTTCTTCAATCGTAACATTAGCTTTAGGATTGAAGTTGCCTTTGCCGTCGCCGTCTACGATACCAGCTGCTTTAACAGCTTCGATTGCGCCGTAGTACCAGTCCGTTTTCTTAACGTCCTTGAAAGAAGGACCGCCAGTGCCGTTAGCCAGACCAGCAAGAGCTTGAGCAGTTGTAGCGAATTGTCCGCGAGGCAGCAGGTCTTCCAAGTGCGACTTGCCGTCTGGCATGCCTTTCAGAATGCCGGCGTTAACCAGCGCTTGGTACTTCTCTTCAGCTGTCTTTGGTGCGTCAGCAGCAGCCGCCATGTTGGCGAACAGGCCGAAGACCAAAGCTAAAGCAAGGATAAGGGATAAACTTTTCTTCATAACCTTTTTTTCTCCTCCTCGAGAAAATATCTGTTTTGTTTGTGTGGAAGAATGATAGCTCGAATCTCTCATCGGTGTTTCACCCCCTTCCCTGAGTAGAGCATTGTCTATAATTGATGTCTGTCGGCATGCCTATTTGGTAGATCATGTCGCAGAAACTCGTAAACGGTAGAAATAGGTTCGCAAGCGGACACAAATAGGGCAGGGTAAAATATGCCACTTTCCCCATTATACATGAGTCGCTAGCTCAGCGTAAAGAAGATTTTCATAGAGAAACAACAACTTTAGTACTGCGAGCCTTCTCATTTGGTACACAGTGTTAAACGCATGTAACGAAGAAAAGTTGCGGATAAAAACAAAAAGCTTAATCTTTTTTTAGACATTCGACTGAAATGGCATTTCTCGTCTATATGTATTGGCTTTTTGCTTCTTTAGTATAGCTTGGACTAGGACTTTCGTCATTGGTAAAACATTTCCTTTGGAACCAAGTTGAAACAGATCGGAGCCCCCGGCCCGCTGGCCGAAGGCTCCGTATCCCCACTTACATGTAGATTTTAGGGAGTTTCTTCAGATCGATCATAACCTTGGAAATGATAATCGCGGCATCACTGCGAAGTAACTTCGCTTGTGGCTCGAATACCATTCCTTTCTTAGGATCGTTGGCATCCCTAGGCGTCCCTTTAATGAAGCCTTTCTTGATGACCGCAGCTACGGACGGTTTTGCATAGAAAGAAATGTTGGCTTCGTCAATAAACGCCTTCTGAAGCGCCTTCTGAACGGAGGCGGTGTTCGTGTCCAGCTTGAGATTCAATGCTTTCGCCAACATAACCGTCGCATCTTGACGTGTAATCGTGTTATATGGTTCGAACACGCGAGGCTGGGATCCGCGAACAAATCCTGCTCTTGCTGCCGTCTCGATGTAACGGAAGTCCCACTTATCGTTCATGTTGACGTATTGTTCGTCACCTGTCGCATCAATGAAGTGCTTCTCTCCGAAGTAGTTAAGCGGCATATCAAGCGCCTTAACGATCATTCGAGTAAATTCACCGCGAGTTACGTAAAGGTCTGTTCCGAACACTCCGGTCGGATCTTCCGCGTTCATAACGCCTTTAGAGTAGACGGCCTCCAACGAATCGCGCGCGTACGGGTGATCGTTCACATCGTTAAACCCGTAACCGAGCTTGGCGACTACATAATATCCAAATCTGTCAAACGGTACTGTGATCGACGCTTTCTTCTCATTGACAACTCCGCCGATATTCTCCCACTGCTTGGCAAAAGGATCAAAGCGGAATACCGTTACGACGGTGCTTGCGCCTTGGCGAACAGAATTATCATACGTCAACGTTAACGTTCCACGCTTGGCCGGTACAAGCTCCCGCTTCGAATCTCGATTGTAGTAGAAGGTCTGGGCAGCGCCTTCTTCGACTTCGATCGGATAAGGATCGATCCCCGCATTGGTCGGATCGTATTCCGCAGTCGTCTGATTGTCCGCTTGCCCTGCGTCTGTCCAGAAGACCGGGCTTACTTTAATAAACCGACTTGGGAACGAAGCAGAGAAATACGTATTTCCGAGATCCACTTGAAGATCGTAGTTGGCAGGAACCGCCGTAAAGTCGTTACGGTCAAGTACGCCGTCCGCCGGGTTAGCGATACCGAACAGGATGTTGTTGTTCGTGTACACTTGTCCCTTCAGATTCTCAGGCGTATTGTAGTCTCTGCGAATCAAGTTCGTGCTCGGGAGAGTTAGGCTGAACTTTCCTTCGAACAGTTTGTGAGACTTCTTAATCTGCTCCATGTATTGTGCGCCCGGGATGTTTTCAGACGCATATTTGACTTTGAAGCTATCCTTTATACTCTCTGTTCCCCTGGAGATGACCAAATCAATACTTGTATCCTTGTTCGGCTTGAGACCAGTGACAAGCGCACTGAACGCACTAATCTTTTCAGGTACTCCGCCAATCATGTTCGCGTAATTTAAATACGTGATTTTGCGAGCAGGAATTTTGTTGATTGTAACTTTCTCAGCCCCAGGAGAAGTTAGAATGACTTCAACATAGTTCTGATTCATCGTCCGTCTTTCCGTAACAGGGGCAAGTACAGTATAAGGAATCGAAGTCGGATCGATTTCCAAACGATACTGCGCCTTAGGACCGCTTTCTCCGCTATTGTATACGTAGATGTTATACACTTTGGAGCTGCCATCAGCCGGAACATTCTGATTCTGAAGCATAAATGCAAATGTCTGATCAACCAGATTATAATAGACGGCGACGTCAGGGTTTGCGGTTCCGCTTGCATTAAGTGGAATGTGCGCTGCATCAGCTGATTCGAACTTATTGTTCAGCGTCCACGTGTACGTTGCTGTATCCGTCACGATTTTAATCTTGTAGTTGTTTTTCTCGGCTGTAGACATCGCATTCAAAATGCCATCAATGCCCGATTGCGTACTACCAAGGTCAATGAAGTCAAACGAGCCGTAGATGTTCATTTTGGCTTCTTTTGTCGTATATATCGTGCCTTGTTTCTCGAATTTTGGATCATTCGCGATCGGAACGATCGAGTTGACGCTATACGGGAATACCCCCGTCGATCCTGGCACTGGGATTTGAGGCAGGTTCGTTGGAACCAGCGTCACTTTCATCGTCTTCTCGTAATTATTCTTGGCGGTTCTGAACACGAAACGGAATGTATTGTCCCCACCCTTGAAGATGGCGTCGAAAGCATTCGACATGTTTGTTGGATCACTGTCTATCGTGAATTTTGTCGGGGTACTTGGATCAGCATCCAACTTAACCTCGATATTGTTAATGTAGAAGAATACTGTCTGCGAACCGCCGGTACCTGCTTTGTAGCGGATGTCAGATGGATTGCTCACATTTACGAGTTCGCCTTTCAAGAAGTTAAACGTCGTATCTAACAAGTACGTCTTGCCAGCGGCAGAACTGATCGTTGTGTCGTAGTCGACTTTCATACCGTCGAACACTTTATTAAAACGAGCGAACGGACCGAACAGCAAATTAATGTTTGCCGTCTCAGGTGTAGTGGATACATTCGGATTCACAGTATTATCCAAAGCGAAGGTAAGCGTCTGCCCACCGGAAGTAGGCAGCTTCACGATCTTCATAAACACTCTTAGGAATTGCTGCTCTTTACCATCAACCGTCTTCGTCACGTAATAAGGTGTGGATGCAAGTTGCAAATAACTGTAATCCTTGGTCGGATCTGATGTCCCCGTATTATCTCCATTACTGGTCAACGAACCCGTTGAAGGCTTAACAGAAGCAAGTTTAATAAGTCCTGCTGGAATAGTTGCCGGTAACGTAGTCCCTCCTGTACCCAAAGCTGTCGGATTAGCGATAAGGAATTCGACTCCAATTGGTAACGAGAAAACGCTAGACCCATTTAACGAACTGCCAGTCAAAGCTTCTAGGTCCGCAGGTGTCGTCGTAGAACTGTATCCCGTTAAATAATTGACCTGAGAGATGAAAGCCTCCCCTGAGTTACGCAGTCGGTACGTAAATAATCCTGTCTCATCCATGCCATTCGGGGATTTCACCCAGTTGAAGCCGTGCAGTCTGAGGCTATACGAAGTATTGAATAGACTCGTCCCCGTGCCTGCAAGTGAAGGCAAATCATAGGAGAATTTTACTGTAACGAACTGTGTTGCCGATGTTGGAGGCAACGACTCTAATGCCACATCGGTTATCGGAGTATACGATCCGTTATTCTGTTGAATTTCAAGCTTAGCACCATTAGCCCCAATCAAATTCGTTACGGATCGAGTGTCCGGATAATAAGCTATTGTCGCCGTGGCGGGACCTGAACCGTCAGGGTCCGGAGTTACGACCTCCTTGTATGGCAGAATAACTCTACCAGTTACGCTAATTAAGTCGTTGCTTTTCACGGAGAAGTTCGGGCTGTTGTCCAAAGGAACCGAGTTGACAGTTGGAGTAGCCCCTCCTGTGGTACTCTGCAATTGCAAATCATAAAATGTCACTTCACCGTTGTAGAAAGCGATGTCCCTTGTTGTCTCAGACATTTGGTTTTTGTTGTACACACGAATAGTAATCGTATTTTTACCCTTCTTCACGTTCACGGGGGAAACGGCGAACTGCCATCCATTCGTGGAAGATACCGTATACGAATAACTATTGCCGTTGGAAATAACCGTAACCCGATCCGCATTTGGTGCTTTACCAGTAATGCTAATATCGTATTGAGCGCGATTACGGGAAGCCGTCGAGTTAATAACGGTTGTTCCGACTTCCTGAATATCAAAATTCTGGCCGTCAATATTCGCCTTAAGGTCATACAGTGTCGGGCTGTTGCGATACTCTATGTAGATAGAGTTTGAGACTTCCGTTAGTCCCTGCAAACCTTTAAATGTAATCTTGTTCAAACCCGGGAAAAGTTGAAGACTAAGAACATTTAACGAATTTCCGTTTAATGTGATATTAGCGTTCTGATTTTCGTTTTTGTTGACAACGTCCTCCGTTGATCCATTCATCACGATCTGGTAGACACTGTAGCTGATCGATGAACCAATGACATTGTTAATCGTCCCACTTAGATTAACGCGATCATCCAGCACGATTCTAGCGGAGCTTGCCAAATATTGTTCCGATGGAAAGGAGAAATAATTTGCATCCCGAACCTCGATATAGTAAACATCTTGAACTGCAGTTGCGCTGCTATTGTACAAGGTAATTTTGTTAATTCCCTTATAAAGTGTGACCCCGCTAATCGTTAGAGGAGCAGCAGTGCCGGCGGCCCCCACTGAAATGCCAGCGCTTTGTCCAAGGTTGGATTCCTGAACAACTCCAGCGGAATTTACCCTTTCAATATTATATCGAAGATTAGCGGCAGGAATGACGCTAGTATCTAGCGTACCGACAAGCGTATTGATTTGATTAAACGTTACCCTGGCTGCGCCGATGGTCGTTTGCTCACTGAGAGTGACTGCATTCGGTGCCGCATATGTGTTACTCGCAAACGACGGCAAGAAGGTGAAAAGCACGATGAATGCCAACACGCTGTTAAATATTTTCTTCAATTTACTTCCTCCTTATGTATGACTAGAGCCTGGTTGACTCTCCATGAACGAATGAATAGCAATGCGTCACTAATTATTGATGCGAATTCCGATCGCGTTCCTCCTCTTGGCGGTATTCGCCTAATTCGGCAGCATATCCCATTAGACGTCAAAAAACCGCAAAAGTTCCGTACCTTTGTTATCGGGCTTGCAGGGGGAAATGTTTAGACGCGCGCGCGAAAAAAAGCCCCTAAAGCTTGTCCGTCGCGAAAGCGACGGGTTAGCAATGGGGGCTGTCTTAGCAAGTATAACGAAAAATTATTTGCCTCGAGAGTGAGTCTGAGGCTTCATGCGAAGTCTGGCGAGCAGGTCGAGCACCGGACGGCGCGTCTGATCGACGATACCGATAAGCTCGGCACCGATCTGGAGCAGGAACACGAGCGCGCAAATAACGATAAACGTGATCCAGTTGCCGAGTCCTGAATTGGAGACGGCCGACTGGATGACCGCGCAGGTGCCGAAGAACGCCGCAATGCCGTAAATAATCAGCACTGTTTTGCGATGGCTGAATCCGAGCTGTTGCAGACAGTGGTGCAGATGGCCTTTATCCGGGGCGAAGATCGGCTTCTTGCTTCTCCAGCGGCGGATAATGGCGAAGAATGTATCAGACAACGGTACGCCGATAATCAGCAACGGCGTCACGAAGGAGACGACTGTGATCTGCTTAAACCCGAGCATGGACAGCGTCGCCAGCGCAAAGCCGAGGAACAGTGAGCCCGAGTCTCCCATGAAAATTTTCGCGGGATGGAAGTTAAAGAACAGAAAACCGATAATACTGCCGAGCAGAACGGCCGAGATCAAGATGACCGGCGTGTTGCCCATAATGATCGCCATGACCATGATCGTAGCGACGGCGATACCGGATACGCCGGCAGCTAGTCCGTCCAACCCGTCGATCAAGTTAATCGCATTCGTTACGCCGACGATCCAGAAAATCGTAAGCGGAATGCTAAGCCATTCGCCGAGCGGCTGCATGTCCGAGCCGAACGGAATGTTGAGTAAGTCGATCTTAACATCGAAGCCGAACACGACGACGCACGCAGCGCCGATCTGCACGAGCAGCTTCAGCTTGGCGGACAAATCGAACTTGTCGTCAAGCGCGCCGAGCAGGACGATAATCGTCCCCCCAGTGAGGAGGCCATAGATCAAATCGCGATTATAAGAGCTTAATGTCCCCTCGGGAACAAAAGGCAGAACAAGTAATATTCCGATAACGAACGAACCGTAGATCGCAACGCCACCGAGTCGAGGCATGATCCGGGTATGGACTTTACGATGATTCGGCACGTCGATCGCGCCGATGCGTACAGCAAACTTCTTGACAAGCGGCGTCAGCACGAGCGCTAACCCCATTGTCACTGCGAATGCGATAAAAAGAAGTGCAAGCATCCAACCTGACACGATTCACAACTCCCCTTTTTGTATACCGGAATGAATTATACTCCCGCTGGAAGCGGATGAACAAGGTGAAGTTTCAGTCGTTTTCAGCCGTTTTTCATGATTTGAGTCATTTTCACGAATGTTTTCACGACGGATTGTTTGGTTTCAGGACTTTATCTCCGTCTTTAATCACTTTAATCGCGAATTGCGGCAACACCAGCATTCTCTTGAACCGACTCGGTTGCTGCAACAGCCTATAAAACCACTCCATACCCAATTTGCGGAAAATGGCCGGCGCGCGCTTCAGCTTGCCTGCGACGACGTCGAAGCTGCCTCCTACGCCCATGATGACAGGAACACCGAGCTCCGCTTCGTATTTCTCGATCCACGGCTCCTGATTCATCGTTGCGCGCGCGACAAACAACAAATCCGGCTTCGCCTCCCGTATGGCCGACACGACTTCCTGGTCTTCCTTATCAGTAAAGTACCCATCTCGATGCCCGACGAAACGAACGCCCGGATAACGCGCTTTAAGCTTCTCGTACGCAGCATCGATAATTTCCTGCGACGCTCCGAGTAAATAAGCGCTCCATCCCCGTTTGTCGCCTTGCGCGAACAACTCGTGCATGAGGTCGAATCCCGCGACGCGCTCCTGCACTGGGCGTTTCACTCGACGGGCCGCCCAGACGACTCCAGCGCCGTCCGGGACGACGAGATCGGCAGTTGCAAGCGTGCGATGAAACGACGGATTGTTGAGCCCAACCATGAGCATGATCGGATTACCTGTCACGACACGATGCGGTTTGCGTTCTTCGACCGCGCGGGTCAAGTAATCGACTGTCTGCCGCATGTTCATTGTTGAGAAAGGAACTCCATATAAGGATACCGTCGGAAAAGGCTTTGGCGTTGCGTTCACGTAAAGTCACACTCCAAGTTCGGACAATTGATGAGACGAATGAACGCCATAATTAAATTTACTCGGCGTTAGTTATTACGAATGAAATGGATAATTTGTTGCGCGGGTCTCGCCGCTTCGCGTTTCAAACGTTCGATGGCAGGTCCGCATTGGTCCAGCCAGCGTGCCGGATTGTCCAGAATTTCGGTGGCTCTGGCAGACGCTGCTGATGGATCAAGAGCTTCGGTTGTGCCGATCGCGGCTTGTCCGAGGCGATGCAGAAATTGATCAATCTTGGGATCGTACGAGATCCCAAGCAGCGGAACGTTACGATTCGCCGCATAGATCAGCGAATGAAGCCGCATGCCGATGAGCAATTCGCATCGGCCCACCTCCCGCAGCATCTGCTGCGGGTCATCGTGCGCCGGGGCCAGCTCCAGCTCCGCCGGAGCCCCGGAGCGCACGAGCCGTTCCATCACGTAGCGGGACGCATCCTCGTCCTCGCCGCGATGGAACGGCAGGAAGCGCAGCCTCACGCCGCCGTCGCGGCGTCTGGCCAGCGCTTCAAGCGCGTCTGCCACGCGGTCCATGTCCGCGCGGTCGACGCGCCAGAACCTGACGGACACGCCTACCGTCGGTAGCGCGTCCTTCCGCCCTTCGCTAGCGCTGCCAATCGCAGGCACATTCGCCTGCCCTTCGCTCGACGCACTCGTTGCCAACGCATCTCTCGGCTCCTCGCTCACGCCATCATTCGCCGGCATATTTGCCCGCTCTTCACTCGACGCACTCGTTGCCGACGCATCCCTCGGCTCTTCTCTAGCGCTGTCATCCGCTAGCTCTTCCCCCACGTCCCCCGGCAACGGCAATCCCATCACCGGATCCGGCACGACCTCGACTTTCGCGGGATCAACGCCATAGCCTCGTAGCAGCGACGCGGATTCCTCGTCGCGCACGCTCACGTACGCGGCTTTGCGGAACGCGCTGGCGATGAACGGCTTAAACATCGCCCGATGAACCGGACCGATACCTTGCGCATACACAAATGTCGGCTTACCCGCCCAACGGGCGAGTGCCAGTATACCTAAATAATACGGAATAGAGCCGAGGCCGGTCGCATCCTGCAGTAAACTTCCCCCGCCGCTGATAAGCCCGTCCGCGTCTTTCAGCGCCTTGCGTACTTCCGCGAGCTTCATGCGCGGAATCGCCTCGACACCGTATTGCGCCTTCGTCCAATCCGGATCTCCGGAGAGCACGACCGGCTCCACGGCTACTCCCGCAGCTTCGGCCTCTTCCTCAAGCGCAGTTAAAATGCTTTTAAGAACCGCTTCATCCCCGCTATTCCGAAATCCGTAATATCCGGAAAGCAGAATCCGGTACGTCATGCGGCCGTTTTTCATTTTCCCAAATGGTTTACGCTGTCCGATGTTCTACCGCCCCAATCGCTGATACTTCCTATAGAATGCGCCAAAGTGCCAATACTTACAAGAAAAAAACTTCTAATAACCGCATTCGGTACGCAAAAAAGCCACCCCACTTGCTATTCCATTCACACAAAATCCCCTGCGCCGCCGACTGGCAACGGAGGGGATTCCATTGGTTTCTTATGCCTTTGCCAACCGCAACGCGTTCCGCATCACACCATGCAGGATGTAATGATGAATTTCATCGTTACACCGCTAAGATCATTACATCCGACTCCGATAACGATGTTTTTCATCGTACCGCGAGCAATAAATCGTTAAAACGGCCCATTCCCTCCGCCTTACGATGAAAAACATCACTACAGCACCATCGCCATCGATTTCGTAAGCGATAACGATGTTTTTAATCCTACCAGCCTTCGCCCTCACCAGGCCTTACAGATCAGCCGCAGTGCGTGCAACCTTTCTACAAGACAGCCCCGCTCCGCTTCAACCACACGCCATACAGCTTCTCTAGAATCTGCCATACGGCGATCAGGATGAATCCGAGCACAAGACCGATGCCGAGGCCCAGCAGCACGCGAATGATCGACAAGAGCAAAGGCGTATGAATGTGCGCGAACGTGTCCACCATGGACAGTTGAGCGATCGTACCGGCGATGATGAGCACCGAGCCCCAGCGATAACGCAGTGCCAGGAAAATGCCCGCAAAGAAGATCGGATGGCCGAGCAAAAATTCTTTTGTCCGCGGACGCACGCCGAACGTGTTTTCGAGAATCGAACGGAATTGCATCTCGAGCCCAGATACTTGCCCGGAATTGCCCGTACGGGTCAAATAGTAAAGTCCAGCCGCGCCCAATACACCGAGGCAGACAATCCATAACACAGTGAGAGGCATGGCGAGAATTCTCTTCGCGTTGCCGACAACCGTGTTGTTGCCCCCGTACAGGAACACATACAAAGCAACGAGACCGATCGGCGCCAGGTGAAGCAAACCAACGCCGCGGAATTGCTGCAACACAAGGTTATAGGAAATATGGTTGAGCAGCGCCACGATAAACGGGATACCCGCCAGCGATAGCACGGTCGTACGCGCAAACAGCAGCAGCGCTCCGCCGATGCGCCGTGATACCGAGATGGGCGAGCTTGCGCTTTCCCTCAGCGTACGCAGTTTCTTTACGAGCAGGACGACAGCCGCAGTCGGTGCGCAGATCGCCGCCACGAGAGCCAACGCTTGTACCATCAGCGTCGGAGCGACGACGTATAGTCCCGCCCCGCCGATGTACCCGAGCACGAGAGCGATGACCAGCAACGCCGGCGCAAAAAGACCGATCGTCAACGCCACAAGCGTAATCGCCGCCAACATCGTCAAACCGCGCAACAACGTCTCTTGAGGAGCGTGGTGCACCTTAAACGCAGAAGGCTCGCCGACGTCGTAACCGAAGTCATGCAACTGCGCGATGACGCCCTTCGAACCATCCTCTTCTCCTTGAAGAACGTCAATAATATTATCGAGCGGTTGGGACACTTTGCCCTTCAGCGTGTCTTTCACCGCAACTGCGTTCAAGTACAACAAACGGATATCGCGGTCCTTTACGGCCAGAATGAGTCGGTCTTCCAGCACCGGCTTTTTGATAACCGTCATCTCGGCCTCGCCGACGGAATGTGCGCGAATCGCATTATAGCCGAGGAAGTTGGCAAGTTTCGCGGCGCCACGCTGCGGCACTTTCAAGTTCTCGAACATCCCGATGCCGATGCCGTACTTCTTAAGCGAGTAAGAGAAAGTTTTCAGATTGTCGAATTTCTTGCCCTCGCCGAAGCCGGTTACCGACTCGCCGTCGAACAGCACATATTTGACGCCGAGCGTCTGGAACGAGCTCAGCCAGCGATCCACTTCGGCCGCATCGAATGAAGGAAAACGGTCCGACAACCTCGGAACAAGGTTAAACCCTTCGTCCTTTAGCATTTTCATCGCCAAAGGATTCGGCTGCATGGGACGCAGCAACGCATCGTCGTACCCCATATCGATTCTCAGGCCATCGGCGCCTTTGATCGACCAATTGGTAACTGCTGCGCCGTGCCGTGCGAACGCCTGTTCAATAATTGGTCGAAGCGTCGTTTCGTCACCCGGTTGATTAAAAACGACGTAAGTCGCATTATCCTCCGGCGGCGACAGCTTTCCTTCAAGCAGGGCCGCTTGCGTTGCATTGTACACATTGATTTCGCCCGCCCAGCCCAGCTCCTCAAGCGTGCTCTCGAACACGGTCATCGCGTTAACGCCCGCATCCTTCAGCCGCTTAAGCTGCTCCTGTACAAATACTTGCGGGTTCGGTTGTGTGCTGCTCACCTGAAGCAGGTCCCGGTAGTCCATCACGATTTCATAGTTGTCCGCCGACGTTTCCGTCTGCACACGTGCATACATTACCGGCAACGCAGCGACAATGCCGACCAACACAACCCACCAAAGCCATTTTGCGCCTATCGCATTCCATTTGTTCAACCATTGGGGCACTACGGGTCACTCCTTTATCTTCTGTACACGTACGTATAAATCGGGACAACGCGTCAAGCCAAAGAATCGACCCGTGCCATAACGGCTGAGGCAAGCTGTCCAACGGCAGCTTTTGCTTCTTCTATACCTGTTCCGCGCACTGCGAAATAGACTTTAATTTTCGGTTCTGTGCCCGATGGACGCAAGCAGAACCATGAACCGTCAGCCAGCATGAACTTCAGGACGTTCTCGCGCGGCAGGCCGTCCAGCCCTTCGGCATAATCGAGCACTCGCGTTACGGTAACGTCGGCGATTTCCTGCGGCGGATTCGAGCGCCAATCGCTCATAATCGCCCCAATCTGTTCGACGCCGTTCTTGCCTTTTAAGGTGCGCGACTCTAACTTTTCGAGATAAGTTCCGTATTGCGCGTACAGCTCAAGCAATACTTCATATAATGTCTTCCCTTGCGCCTTGTAATAAGCGGCCGCTTCGCAGATCAGCAACGTTGCGACAATGGCGTCTTTGTCTCGGGCATAGTCCCCCGTCAAATAGCCGTAGCTCTCCTCGTAGCCGAACAAAAACGAATGGGAGCCCGACGCTTTGAATTTCGTCATGAGTTCCCCGATATATTTGAAGCCGGTCAACGTGCTGAACACTTCGCAGCCATATGAAGCCGCAATGTCGGCCCCCATCTCGCTCGTAACGATCGTCTTAACGACGGCGCCGTTGGCTGGGAGCTTGCCTTGTTCTTTCAAGTTGGACAGCAAATAGTGAATCATAAGCGCGCCGGACTGGTTGCCCGTCAGAACGACATACTCGCCTTTATCATTTTTGACGACAGCACCCATCCGGTCTGCATCCGGGTCTGTTCCGACGATAATGTCGGCGCCGGTCTCGTTCGCAAGTTTGATCGCCAGAACGAAAGCTTCCTGCTCCTCCGGATTCGGAGACTTGACCGTAGGGAACATGCCATCCGGCTTCTCTTGTTCCGGAACGACCCGGACGTTGGAGAATCCCGCTAGCTCCAGCACGCGGCGCGCGGGCAGATTACCCGTGCCGTGCAACGGGGTGAATACGACGCCCAACGCTGCGCCCGCACCGTTCTTGAGCACATCCGGACGAACGCTCTGACCGGCAACGACCGCCGCGAACTTCTCGTCGTCCTCTTCTCCCAACCAGACGAGCAGCCCTTGAGCTTCAGCCTCGGAGCGAGTGAGTCTCTTTACGTTATCGAAAGCTCCGACATTACGAATATAGGAAATGACTTGTTCGGCATCGTCAGGAATGAGTTGTCCCCCATCCGCCCCGTACACCTTGTAGCCGTTGTATTCAGGCGGGTTATGGCTTGCCGTCACAACGATGCCCCCGGTCGCTTTCAAATCGCGCACCGCAAACGATAGCTGCGGCGTAGGACGAAGAGAACGGAACAAATAAGTACGGATGCCGTTGGCCGCGAGAACACATGCTGCTTCTAAAGAGAAGACATCGGAATTGTTACGGGAGTCGTGAGCGATGACGACGGAAGGCCGATCTGCCTTCGTCAGAAGGAAATTCGCGAATCCTTGAGTGGCCTTGCCGATGACGTAACGGTTCATTCGGTTCGTCCCTGCGCCCATGACGCCGCGAAGTCCGCCCGTTCCGAATTCGAGATCGCGATAGAAACGATCCTCGATTTCGCCTTCTAGTCCGGCAATGCTTTGCAACTCTTCTTTCGTCGCGCTATCGATATTGGGGTCGCTTAACCATGCTTCGTACAATTCAAGCGGATTCGCTGCCATTCGTTCGTTCCCCTTTCTCTCTTATCCTTTATTCGGATCCTGCAAAGCGAACATGAGCTCACCTTCGGCAACGATCGTGTCGCCGACGCGGGCGACGCCGCGGCCTTTGCCGATCGGTCCTTTCAGACGCGTCACTTCAAGCTCGAGCGTCAACGTATCTCCCGGCTTCACTTGCCCGCGGAAACGGAATTCATCGATGCCCGCGAAGAAGCCGATTTTGCCTTTGTTTTCATCAATCGCCATCATCGCGACCGTACCGACTTGCGCAAGCGCTTCAACGATTAGAACGCCAGGCATAACCGGATAGTTCGGAAAGTGTCCAACGAAATGAGGCTCGTTCATCGTTACGTTTTTGATGCCTACGGCGCGTTTGCCAGGCTCCAGCTCCAGGATGCGGTCTACGAGCAGAAACGGCGGACGATGCGGGATCAGCTTTTGGATTTCGATAATATCTAACATAATTTCCTCCGTTTATTGTGCCGACTGCCTGCCGGCGACATTGATGGGGCCGAACGCGCATAAGCTGCTCGGGGTCTGTCCATAATACGACTATCCCTAGGCGAACTGCAGTCGCGAAGGTTGATATAAGAGAACGCCGCCGGCACTGATCCGCCGGCGGCGGTTCTTTTTCTCAGCTTGCCCGATTCAGGCTCCTGAATTTCATTAAATAGACAAACGATGCGATGAATGACAGAACGATGCCGCACCACAGCACCTCGATGCCCCCTGCAAGCTCGAAAAACAACAACGTGATTGCGATATAATAGATGACTGTCGTCGCTTTGCCGAAAAAGTTAGCCGGAACGGTTTGCTGTCCGCGGAAATAAAAGTAGGCCGTAATGACAATCATTGCGGTTTCCCTGAAAACCATCACGATAAACGCGGCGAGAGGGAGAACGCTGTTGATCAGCAACGCCAGCACGACGCTGAGCACCATCAACTTATCCGCGAGCGGGTCGAGTAAACTTCCGGTAACCGTCACCAGACCATTTCGGCGGGCGATATAACCATCCAAAAAATCAGTCAAACCGGCTGCCAACAAAACAATTACGGCAGCGATCGCCTGATCGTTCAAATAGAGAAACAGGAATACGGGAATCAAGACGAATCGGGCCATCGTTAACATATTTGGCACATTCATCATCTGATTCCCTCCCATTTCCACTTAAAGTTCCCCATCATTATAACGCTCACCTGTACAAATGAAAACTCCCCGAGCAAGGTGCCGGGGAGTCGTTGTCCCGGTTGCAAGGCGCAGGCCAGACTCAGCCAAACTTAGCTGCCCGCCGCGAACACGAGATCATACATATGCTTCCAGGTGCTGGAATCGAATACTTCCGACATCGGCCGATCACCCAGAACGCCGTATCCGATCGCAAGTCCTACGATGAGCGCCGCTACGCATAGTACCGGGATGATCAATATTTTGACGCTTACCCAGACAATTCGGCCGATCACCTTGCCCGAAGACCTTTTGGCCGGTTCGTTGGGTCGTGATGTTGCAGTCATGACTCTTTTGCTCCTTCAAGAGGTAGTTCAAAAAGCCCGATTTTGATCACGATGTGGGTTCGAGAAGCTTATTCGATGTCGAATCTTGAATTCAGCCGGGACTTCCGGTGCTCACGTAGGTTTGCCTACTCTCCGCTCCTCATTCCCTAAGCTTCTTTCAACCTTCTCGGTGCTGAAAACCGGGCTTTTTGAACATGCTTTTAGCTTAAAGCTTAGGCGCGCAGATTGTTCGCCATTGCCATCATCTGTTCGCTGGATGTCAGTGCCCGAGCGCTGAGCTGGTAAGCTCGTTGTACGATCATCAGATCGGTCAATTCATCCGTCAAGTTCACGTTCGATTGCTCGACGAAGCCTTGGCGAACCGAGATTCCGCTCTCTCCGTTAGGAAGCCCGGCAATTGTGCGTACCACGTTGTCGGGATTAACATCGGCAGGAATGCCATACAAGTTATCCGATACGGCTTGCAGCAATTCCGGATTCGTCACTTCTACGAGCTTTAGTCTGCCGAGAGCGATCGAATCTTTAGCGCCGACCGCGGTCAACGTGCCGTCTGCCGCGACGCTCAAGTTGTAACCCGCCGGAACGCGTACGAAATCTTCCGCTCCGCCAACGTCCGCTACGACTTGCTGGCCGGAATTTGTCACAAGAATGCGATCCCCGTTCGCGTCGGGCATCAATTGAAACGGTCCGTGACGCGTAAATGCGCGGACGCCGTTCAAGTCGCCATCCGTGCGCACTTCGAACAAGCCGTTGCCCTCGATCGCGATATCCGTCATGTTCCCCGTCTCTTGCAGAACGCCTTGGGACAAGTCGGTCTGCATCGATGCGATTCTCGTACCCCAGCCTTCCGTGAAGCCTAGCGGCGAACGGCGTCCTGCCTGGTTGAAATCCTGCAGCTGAGGCTGGATGCTCGTCAATATATCCTGAAATACGGCGGATTTGCGTTTGTACCCGACCGTATTGGAGTTGGAGACGTTATCTGCGAGAATATCCAGCTTGCGTTGTAAGGCGTTCATTGATGCCGAAGCAATAATCATGGAGTTGTTCACTTAGGAGTTCCTCCTACTTGTGTTGGTTATACCCGACCAATCTCATTTACAGCTTTATCCAAGCTGCGGTCATACGTCTGGATGACCTTCTGATTCGCTTCATAGGCTCGCAGAGCGGCCATCAGATCGGCTGACGATTGAGCCGGATCGACGTTCGAACGCTCGAGATAGCCTTGGCGTACGGCAACCCGTTCACCCGCAGCAATCTGCGTCAGCGCCGTCGCGTCTCCCTTGTACCGGAACTGGCCGTCACCTTCGCGAACGAGCAGGTTAGGGTTGTCCACCTTCACAATGCGAAGCTGCGGGTTGCCATTCAACGGCGTTCCCGTCGTCTTGTCGACAAGTTTGCCGTCACCGGTTACGGTCACTCGGTCCCATGGAACGGTCACAATGATCGGTTGACCGTTCGCGCCGACAACCGCTTGTCCATTCGACGTAATCAATGTGCCGTCTGGAGCCGTCTTAAAGCTGCCATCCCTCGTGTAACGTTCTTCGCCGTTTGGCGTCGATATCGCGAAAAAGGCTTGCGGTTTGTACGTCACTTGTCCATTCGCGTCCACGAACTTGCCGGAATCGTCGAATGGCACGCCATCCACAAGGTAATCCGAGATGAGCGCCAAATCTTGGCTTCTATAAGTCTGTTGGAGATCTCCCTGCGTGAATAACGGAAGGTTCTCCTCTGCGAATACGCCCGTAGTCAGCTTGCCGATGCCGCCCGTCGGCGGATTCGCCCCGCCCATGACCGAAATCAGCATCTCAGGGAAGGATCTTGAAACCGTGTTGCCGCCTTTGAAGCCCGGCGTGTTCAAGTTCGCGATATTATTGGTGATCGTATCGTGTCTCCGCTGTTGGGTGATCATTCCCGATGCGGCCGTATACAACCCTCTTAACATGAAGCTGCCTCCCTTGAAAACGCAAGTTTATCCCATTTTGCGGGTCATTTTATCGAGATGGTCCAGCATAATTCCGGTTCCTTTAACGACGCAATGCATCGGATCTTCCGCGATTAACACCGGCACTTTGATCTCGTCCGCAAGCAAAGCGTCCAATCCGTCAAGCAATGCGCCGCCGCCCGTCAAGATGACGCCGCGGTCGATGATGTCCGCGGACAATTCCGGAGGCGTGCGCTCAAGCACGGATTTCGCGGAAGCGACGATCGACATCACCGGCTCCCAAAGCGCTTCGCGCACTTCGTCCGAGTGGATCGTCACGGTGAGCGGCAGCCCCGACACCATATCTCTTCCGCGAATGTCCATTTCCTCGCGACGACCGCCGAGGTGCACGGTGCCGATCTTGATCTTGATGTCTTCGCTCGTACGTTCGCCGATAAGTAATTTATATTTGTTCTTTATGTACTTCATGATCGCGGAATCGAACTTGTCCCCCGCGATTTTAAGAGAAGAGGCGGTTACGACATCGCCCATGGACAGAACGGCGACATCCGTCGTACCTCCGCCTATATCAACTACCATATTGCCGCTAGGCTGGAAAATATCCATGCCTGCGCCGATCGCGGCCGCTTTCGCTTCCTCTTCGAGGAACACTTCCTTGGCGCCGCTTCGTTCGGCCGCTTCGCGGATCGCTTTCTGTTCTACCGATGTAATATTCGTAGGCGCGCAGATGAGAATGCGGGGACGGCTATACCAGTTTTTGCCGCCGACACGCGCGATGAACGCTTTCAACATCATGTCCGTCACTTCGAAGTCGGCGATGACGCCGTCCCGGAGCGGACGAATGGCGATGATGTGGCCGGGCGTCCGACCAACCATGCGGTGGGCTTCTTCCCCGACAGCCAATACTCTGCGCGTGTCGCTCTCGATGGCGACAACGGACGGTTCGTCGAGTACGACTCCTTTGCCTTTAACGTGAATAGATACGTTAGCCGTACCCAGATCGATGCCGATGTCTTTGCTAAACATGAGAGGATAATCCTTCCGCCGAAAAAATGGTTACGTAGCAATAGTATATTATTCGGGGCGCCTCCCGCAAATCCTTCTTTTCCTTTTGTTTTTTCGACAAGATTAGCAAAATTATGCTTTCCCCGCCGCCATCACTTCCCTTTTCTTGATCGTCGTTTTCTTGTATTTGATTTTCGTCGCTTCCCCTCCCCTAAGGTGCCGGATCGATTTGTGATATTCAAGGATGTGCTTCACCTGGTCGGCCAAGTCCGGATTGATCTCCGGCAGACGTTCGGTTAGGTCTTTATGCACCGTGCTTTTGGAGACGCCGAATTCCTTCGCTATCGTTCGCACCGTATTGCGCGTCTCCACTATGCTGCGGCCGATTTTAATCGTGCGTTCCTTGATGTAATCGTGCACGCTCCCGCCTCCCTGCTGAAATAGAATTGGTACAGTATATGAGGGGCGCGGTCACTTATTCTATGTTGCCAAGCCTGACGGGCTAGGAAAGTCCATTTTTTGACGCGATAAATAGGTCCGAAGGTCCGAAAAACACTTCCAAAGACCTAATCAGATGACATTTCCGCTGTACAAAAAAAGCCCGCAACCCCTTGATAAACAAAGGGTTGCGAGCCTGCAAAGACAAACTCGATACGGACTTTTCTTATTGGCCGGCTTTGCCAACGATAACAAGGTTCGGATGTTGTTGCAGATCGAGAATTTCCCGTTTGCCGTCTTCTTTCCCTCTCGCGACTGCCAGCTTAACGACCGGCCGTTGAATCGGTCTGCCCGCCGTCTCCATGATGGTCGCCTCGCGCCCGTCGCTCAACATGACCGTCGTGCCGACGGGATAGATGACCAGCCTGCTCAGGAATGTTTTGACCAGTTGCCAATCGAAATGATAATTGCCTGCTGCGAGTAAATATTCGACAGCTTCGGCTGGACGATAGGCATTGCGATGATGCCGAGGAGAGCCAAGCGCGTTGTACACATCCGCGATCGCAACTATCCGCGCGAACTCCGGAATGCTTTCGTTTTTCATCCCAAGCGGATAGCCATTGCCTTGATAACGCTCATGATGCAGAAGCGCGCATTGCGCGGCAGCTGGCGGAACTTCCTTGATCTTCTTCAGAACATGGTATCCTTCGTTCGTATGTTGCCTGAGGACGGTCAGCTCTTTCTCGGTCAACCCTCGATTGAGCTTCACAAGTTCATGCGGAATTCGGGTCATGCCGATATCCGAAAACATAGCGCCGATCGCAAGCTCGAGTTGCTTCGCTCCGTCGAACCCTAGCGCCATCCCGAGAATGCTTGAGCATAACGTAACATTAAGCGAATGTTCGAACAGCATTTGATCCGTGCCCTTGATGACGCCCAATTCTTCTGCAAAAGCCGGGTGGGAGACGATCTCCATCAGCATTTCTCGGAACTTGGGACGAAAATCGGGGAATGGCGCCAGCATCTGCTCGGTCAATGCGCCTCTTTCCGCGAATTCCGCTACGAGTTTGACCGCTTCCTTGCGCGTCTGCTCGTCGCTCTTCATCTCGGCGATATTCGGTGGAATCCAATCCGCCGCCACTCTATCCTTTCGGACGTTAGCCGCATTCGCCGCCGACTCGTTATGTGCGCCGATCTGAACACTATTAATTCGAAGCGCTTTCAATCTCTCGATATATTTATCTGTGAGCACCGTTCCCGCTTCCAGCATAACGATGCCGTTAAGACCGTGCACCGGCTTGGCAAGCACGTCTCCGATCTCGAGCTGGGCGATTCCAACGTTCTTCATACAGCCCCTTCCTTCCAACCATTCGCTTCAGACACTCTTATTCGTCAAGATTATGACATAGCTTTTACCAAATTGTCGATAGTCTCTCGAGTGAAATAAAGAGAGCTCCGCGCATTTCACGCGAAGCTCTCTCTATCGCCACATCGAATCTCTTACTTTTTCTCCGACTTAATCAGCTTGTTCGGGTTAACCGAAATGCCGTTGTCGCGAACTTCGAAGTGAACGTGAGCGCCTTTCTCGGATTCGAGCTCGCTCGTTCCGGCAGAAGCAATCTTGTCGCCTTGCTTCACTTCGTCGCCGACTTTCACTTGCAGATCGGTCAAGCTTTGGTAAACCGTCACACGACCGTTTGGATGCTCGATTTCCACTTCATAGCCGTTGACAGGGTTCTGACCTGCGACGATAACTTTGCCGCTCATCGCGGCCACAACGTCGAACGTCGCTCCGTCTGCTCTTGCCAAGTCCGTTGCCATATGCGGTTTGAACTGGTTGTCGCTGTACTGCACCATCGCCGCTTCTTTCTCTTTCTCGGACGCCGAAGCATCATAGAAAGGAATCGAAGTGGTCAAATCTTCGATCTTGCTGACCGGCCATTTCAGTTGCTCTCCGTTAGCGACTACCGCCGTTGCTTCGGGATCGGATTTCCCGTTCGCAGTCGACTCGCTTTCGACGCCTGTCAAACTCGGGACGGATTGATTCGGATCTTTTTGACCCGATCCCGCGTTCAGCCAGAGAATCGTAACGATGATTGCTGCGGCGGCCATGTAAGCTGCAGGGAATACCCAGCGTTTTGAAAGCAGCTTTTTCCATCCGGAAGGCCTGGCAGCGGACGACGTTACCGCAACCGTCTTGCTAGAGTCTTCGATCTTGCGTGGCGTTTTGTTATTGCCATCATTCATGGTTATCATCACCTCAGTAAGCCATTGTTACCAGGTGACGACGTTTTATACCTGAATCGGTTGAAAGATTGCCATTTTTATAGATATTGTTCTATGCCGAGCCTTTCGCAAGCTTTGAAACTACCTGCACACGAGCTCCTTGATAATAGTATTCCACAATATAAGACGACGTCTTCCCCAGCTTGGCCAATCCTTGCGCACCCCATTGGCTCATGCCGACACCGTGCCCGCTGCCGTAAGTTGTAACCAGAAGTTCGTTGCCGGTGACTTGAAGATCGAACGCGGCGGAACGCAGCCCTAATTTCTCGCGGACTTCCTCTCCAGTCCATCTTTCGGAACCCACTTGCAGCGTCTTGACGCGGCGCCCCGGCGTTCTATCGAGCACTCGAATCGGCTTCTTGGCCGACACACCCGCTTTACCGGCGACCGGCAGAGCGTCTCCTCCGAGCTTGCGATAAATCTCAGCCAATCCAAACCGTGTCGTCTCTTTTGCTCTCGGAGCAACTGCATCCCATGGGCTGGGTACGGAGCGGAGATAAGGTTGCTTAGCCGCGAACACATCCTCCGAGTTTTCAGTATAGCCGTTGCTCGTCGAGAAAAATAAAGCTTCTATCGGTTGGCCGCCATAGACGATAATCTGCCCCTTCGTTCGTTCTACCGCTAGGGCCGCTTTTCTATAGCCGTCTTCGTCTTCCGACTTAAGTCGTTTCATATCAGAGAGTGATCGATAGACCTGATGGGTGATCGTATCCGTCACATCCGCTTTTTCCGTCGTCATGCCGGACCGGTCGCCGAGCGCGAGTCTTCTCTCGATATACGTGCGGGCAGCAAGTGCTTGGGCTTCCAGCGCTGCCGGTTCGAAATCCAGCGGCATCTCCGCAGCGACGACGCCTAGCACGTAAGTTTCCAACGGCACGGTCTCTATTTTATGCTGCTTGGTTAAGTAGACGCTCACGGACTTTTCTATACCTGCCTTTGCTGCAGTGCCCGGGGACGAAGACGAGTGGGTAGACTGGCTTGTCCGATCTGGAGGAGCAGTTTGCCTCGGTATCATGCTAGGGTTGGCGTCCGTTCCGCCGACTTGGGTGAAGGACGTTTGGAACATGCCAGAAGTTGCCTGCTTTGCGCCGCCTGCCCCATGAGCTAACATCCATACGATACCTGACAATAGAATGCCGGCGACAAAAGCGACCCAGATCAACCTGCCGCCGTCCGCTCCTTTCACTCTCGCTCGCAAACTCCCACCTCCCGCAAAACGGATGCTTCCAAAATATGCGAGTCTCGCAATGGCTAGAACCCGTTTCGGTAGAAGGGTGAGGTTGTTCGTTCGACTAATCCCAACTACGGCTAACCTCAGCGACTCCGAGCAGGCAGCTAATTCGACTAATCCCAACTACAGCTCACCTCAGCGACTCCGAACAGGCAGCTAGTTCGACTAATCCCAACTACGGCTCACCTCAGCGACTCCGAGCAGACAGCTAGTTCGACTAATCCCAACTACGGCTCACCTCAGCGACTCCGAGCAGACAGCTAGTTCGACTAATCCCAACTACGGCTCACCTCAGCGACGCCGAGCAGACAGCTAGTTCGACTAATCCCAACTACGGCTCACCTCAGCGACGCCGCCCTCCGCACTACCTCGCGCCCCGCAGTGTACTAATTTTCGCACAACCGCCTTCAGACGAAGTTGGCGTCAAACGGTGTGCTACTGACAGTGTGGCGTGCTGGTACCAGACATTTTTCTTGATTGTGCCCATAAAAAAAACTACGACGGCACAATTCACTAACCAGAAACATAACTGCTAAGGAACAATTGTTGAATGTTGTAACGGTTGGAGCGCGTAAATGCGAAATCAGCCGCCGCCCGTCGGTAGTAGAGCGACGAGAAGCGGGTACGCGGTGGGCTGCAGTCAGGCGAAACCCACTTAGAGCGACAAAAAGCGGCGCACGGTGAGCTGCAGTTAGGTGAAACCCACTTAGAGCGACGAGAAACGGCGAACGGCGAGCTGCAGTTAGGTGAAACCCAATTAGAGCGACAAAAAGCGGCGCACGGTGAGCTGCAGTCAGGTGAAACCCACTTAGAGCGACAAAAAGCGGCGCACGGTGAGCTGCAGTCAGGTGAAACCCACTTAGAGCGACGAGAAACGGCGAACGGCGAGCTGCAGTCAGGCGAAACCCACTTAGAGCGACGAGAAACGGCGAACGGCGAGCTGTAGTTAGGTGAAACCCACTTAGAGCGACAAAAAGCTGCGCACGGTGAGCTGCAGTCAGGTGAATACCACTTAGAGCGACGAGAAACGGCGG
>NZ_JBHSMI010000023.1:231176-476719 GCF_042655525.1 Cohnella soli | reverse complement strand
CGGCGAGCTGCAGTTAGGTGAAACCCACTTAGAGCGACAAAAAGCGGCGAACGGCGAGCTGCAGTTAGGTGAAACCCACTTAGAGCGACAAAAAGCGGCGGACGGCGAGCTGCAGTTAGGTGAAACCCACTTAGAGAGGCGCGAGGCGATACAGCTTTCGTCGGTAGCAACATGGGTGTTAGTGCATTGTGCCATCATACAAAAAAATCCCCTGCAACGAGCCAGGGGATTCGAACTCTAGAACTCACTAATTGGAAATAGAATAATTGCAATGGAACGTCTTTACGCGAGCGTCGGCTGAATGTTCCGAATGACGACGTCGGCCTTGGCGGAAGCCCGCTGCTCCAACTGTTGCAGAAGAACGTCCGGCTGCAGGGAAGCTTGCTCCGATTGCATCAAAATCTCTTCCGGCGATGGCGCGCGGTAAATATCCGCTCCGAGTACGGCGAGTTTGTTCACGATATTCATGTAGCCGCGCTCGATATGGTGAACGCCGCCGATTTCGCTGCTACCGTCGGCAACCAACGCGGCGCAGATCAATGCAGCACCCGCCCGAAGGTCGGTCGCGCATACGCTTGCGCCGGACAACTTCGTTCCGCCCGTCACAATCGCGGTACGTCCGTCGACTTTAATCTCTGCACCCATCTTGATCAACTCGTCAACATGCATGAAACGGTTCTCGAACACCGTCTCCGTTACAATACTCGTGCCATCTGCGACAAGCAACAGCGTCATCATCTGCGCCTGCATGTCGGTCGGGAAGCCCGGATAAGGCAGCGTCTTTACATCCACGGCGCGAAGCGGTTTCTGTGCTTGCACACGAATGCCGTTCTCGTCGCAATCGACCCGTGCTCCCATTTCTTCCAGCTTGGCAACAACCGGCCCGAGATGGTCGCGGATCGCGCCCTCTACATAGACGTCGCCACCTGTAATGGCCGCCGCAATCATATAAGTACCCGCTTCTACGCGGTCGGGAATAACTTGATGCTCAGTTCCGCGCAAACGTTCAACGCCTTCAATACGAATGACGCCGGTGCCCGCGCCTCTGACCTTCGCGCCCATGGCATTCAGGAAGTTGGCTAGATCAACGATCTCAGGCTCTTTCGCGGCATTCTCGATGATGGTCGTTCCGTCCGCCGTCGTTGCAGCCATCATAATATTCTCCGTAGCACCTACGCTGGCGATATCGAGATAAATTCTCGCGCCGCGCAGCTTGCCCGAAACAGTCGCTTCGATGGAGCCTTGGCCGAAACCGATTTCCGCTCCCATCGCTTCGAAGCCTTTGAGGTGTTGATCGATCGGACGCGTGCCGATCGCGCAACCGCCCGGCAACGAAATTTTAACTTTGCCCAGACGGGCAAGAAGCGGCCCCATCACGAGGAAGGAAGCCCTCATTTTTCGAACGAGTTCGTAAGGTGCTTCGTATGAAGTCAACGACTCGGCCTGCAGGCGAACGCTTCCATCGCGCTCCTCCGCACTCACTCCTAAAGCCGAGAGTACTTGTGTAATGTTCCTCACATCGTCCAGGGCGGGTACGTCATGAATGACGCTGGATCCTTGCTCTGCAAGCAATGTTGCGGCAAGAATCGGAAGGACGGAATTTTTAGCGCCGTGCACGCGGACAGTTCCTGATAAGGTACGTCCGCCGCGGACGATGATTTTGCTCATGGGTGTTTCCCTCCGCGCGTAATAGTTCATTCCGATGGCCATCTATGGCAAGTTTACCGAATATAGGCCCCGAAAAACCCAAATTCCATCATACCACCATATGCTTATTCGGCACAAGCGGCATTTTTAGATCGTTTCCGACTTCGCTCGACATTCCTCGCTGCTTCATCGGGCGATTTCGCTGTATCGTTTATTATTGCCGGAACAGCCACTTCAATGTACCGACCCAGTTCCAATAATCGAGAATAAATCCTGCGACAGCTCTTCCGAGTGCGACCGCGAGCAGCAATTGCAACACGCGTGCTTTAGGACCGCGAGGCTGTCGGACGATTTTGTCAAAGTTGACTTCCTGCAGAATGATCCATGCGACGAGCACGCATCCTAATGTCACGAAGATCGAGAACAACCCGTTTAATCCGGCCGCCTCGAATACTCCCGTATCGTCCACTCTTCAAGTACCTCCTCTCGGTTGGCCTGTGTCGTTATTTGGTTTTGGCGGCAAGTTGCAGCTTAAGTCCGTAATATTGGCTGCGATTGAAGCGATCCGCAGTCACCTTAACGTAATACGCGCCTGGGGGAAGCTCGATTCGCCCTGTCAAAGACCTTTTCCCATCCGAATTGGACCATTTGTTTAAAATTTGCAGCTTTTTGTCCCGCAATTCCACGTTCAGCAGCATCCGCTCCGGAATCGTAACGATGCTCAGATCGACCGTTGTTTTCTTATTCAAGGAGAAACGGTACCAATCTTGATCTTTCGCGACGGCAATCAGCCCATTGTATATTTTATCGGGCACAATCGGCGTCGATGTTAACGGAGCGTCGTTCGGCTCGTAGAGATCTTCCTTCTCGGTAATATATTCCAAAGTGGCGGCATATGTCCCGATTACCGCTTCCGGGTTTGAAGAAACCGCATTCGTTATTCGAAAATAATATTTGCCCGCCTTCGCTTCGGCCGCCAACCATTGTTCGTTGGCCCCGTCCCCGTGATCGTCCACGAGAATCGGTTTGCCGCCTGCCGGCTGAACCCACAATCCCGGATCGATCCTCGTTGTATCGGTCGAGACTGTAAGCTTCAGCATGCCGGGCTTCGGCAGCGTAATCGTAAACCAATCGACGTCTCCGCGTTTATGGAACGTCCCCGTCCATTTCTGGCTTCTGGCGGGCAAGGTACGCGCCGTTGCCGCGCTATCATTCGGCTCGCTTGCATCCGGATTCATCATGAATCTCGTTTCCAGGCGATATTCGGATTCCGCAGCGGGACCGATCGGCTTTAACGCCTGAAGCCAGTACTTGCCAGCCGGAGCCGACCATTGTTTGTCGAGTCCGCCCTGCAAGTTTGTCGCTGAACGGGGTTCCACCAATCCTTCGGGGCCGTATAACAGAAGCCTGGCCTGACTGCTCCGAATCCCGAACACGCCCGCATAAGGCAATTCGAACGTGTACCAGTCGGTGTCGCCGCTTCTGCTCCATGTCCCTGTCGCTTCTTTGCCAAGCGGCAGCGGTTTCGCCGTACTCTTCGTGTCGTTAGGTTCTCTCCAGTCCAACGAATCATCGTCGATTCGCAATGCTCCCGATGCCGACAACATGCCGTAGCCGGTATTAGGATTCCACTCCTTGTCAGAGGTACGTACGGCGGTGCCACGAAGCGCCTCCCTCACCTGCACAGGGGTCCAATCGGGATGATCGGCAAGGATCATCGCTGCAACAGCGGTAACTTGCGGGGCTGCCATTGACGTCCCTTCCATGTCGATGTTGCCTCCGCCAAGCGCTGTCGTTCTCACTCGCCAAGCACCGCCAATATCGTTCTCCGCTCCTGCCGTAGACGCCGCAACGGGCAGTCCCGACTCTACGCCGGCAACCGACAGTACGGTTGGATACGCGGCAGGATACTGGACGGCTGCTTTCGAACCGAATGCCGCCGCATCGTTGCCGCTTGCCGCGATGAGAAGCACCCCTTTGCTTTCAGCGTAAGCGACCGCATCGCGCAAGCTCGAGGCATCACGCCTCAAACCAAGCGACAGCACGATCAAATCCGCCTTTCGGTCGACGGCATAACGAATGCCTTTCGTCAGTTTTTCTTCGTCGCCGGAACCTTTCTCGTCGAGCGCCTTAACCGGAACGATACGTCCTTTCCACCTGGCAATGCCGGATGACGCATCACCTGACCGCGCAATGGCGGCAATGACGCCGGCAACAGCCGTCCCGTGACCATTATCGTCCTGAGCGCTCTTGCCTGGGTTTACCAAGTTGACCCCCTCAGCCAAATAAGGCTTTAAATCGGGATGATCGTAGTCTGCGCCCGTATCGACGATGGCAATCGTCGCCGTCACATCGTTCTGCAACAAAGGCCAGGCTTCGGGAATGCCGATATCTCGCAAGAAAGCCGCCGGTCCGGACGTTTTCGCCGGCGTTTGAAGTTCGTTCTCCTGCACGCGAACAACGGCAGACGCGGTAACCACGCCCACGGCGGATGAAGTAGGCTTCGCGCCCGTCGCTTCCGACTGCACATAAACCGGTATCGCGACGATTGCCGCCAGGAGAATGTTCTTCAAGCGCACGTGCCTCACACCTTCATTCGGTTGCAACCGATACGCCGACCGATACGCCCGGAACGGTCGCTATTGATGTACAAGTTCTCCTTCCGACAGGATTTCCCTTCTTTCGCCTTTAAAATCGGGTCTTTGGTCACAGGATATTCCCGCAATCGGGAATCACCGCTTTCCCCGTTAAACGCAAGAAGGCCCTCAAGCCTTAGAAGCTTGAGGGCCGCATTCCACATCCATATGCTCGCTAGGGCGTGTCTGAATACTCCGAGGGGAGCAGATTTGGCCGAATTTTCGTCCCATGCAAGGAACGTTTGTGAAGGCGTACCGGGGGTACGTCAAGCAAACGCGACGAAGCAGGGGGCGAAAAGGCGGTGAAAGATGCCCCTGAGCGGGTTTTCAGACACGCCCTAACGCAGCAACATGAATAGATCGGATTGCTCGCTGAAAACCGAGAACGTATCGTGTATCCAAGAGAAGATCGGCGAAGGCAAAAATCCGAGAACAAGCGTTGCGATGACGCTAAGCCCGATGACAATGCCCGGCGCGACCGGCACTTCGACTCCGGCGTCGGACGATCCGCTTCTTAAATACATTTGACGGATAATCCCGAAATAAACGGCGTACGAGACGATCGTCGTGACGAGAAGAACTGCGCCGAGCCAGTATTGATGCGTCTGCGCGGTTCCGAATAAGATATACAATTTACCGAAGAACCCCCCGGTAACCGGCAAGCCGGCAAGCGAGCACAGAAGCACCGTCATGGAGACGGCAAGCCATGGCGCGCGATGGTACAACCCCTCGAACGAAGACATCGTCTCGCTTCCCGTGCTTCGGCCGATAACCGTCAGCACCGTAAAGGCGCCCACGTTCATAAACACATAAGCGATGAAGTAAAACAGAAATTCGGAGAAAAAGTCCGCGTGCATTTCCGTCTGAAAAGCCGTCGTCAGCGGGATAAGCAGAATACCCGCGTTCGCTACGCCGGACAAGGCAAGCAGTCTTTTCAAATTCCGCTGCATCAGCGCGCCAGTCGTCCCCACAATCATCGCCGCAGCGGCCAGAACGGACAACGCGAGAAACAGATCGTCCTTGATCTGCGCGTTCGATTGACCGAGTGCATAAACCGTATTTACGAAAATACGGTACATCATCGCGAAAGCTGCGCCTTTCGCCACAACGCCGAGAAATGCGGTAACTGGTGTGGGCGCGCCCTGATAGACATCCGCCGCCCATGCGTGGAATGGAGCGAGAGCCAGCTTAACCGCGAAACCCGCTATCATGAGGAAAAAGGCGATGTAGATCAAAGCGTCGAAATCGCCCGACATCGAAGCAAGGCTTGTGCGAATCGCATTAACGTTCGTCGCGCCGGTGATGCCATAAAGGAAAGACATACCGTACAAAATAAACGCAGACGCCACGCCGCCGGACACCACGTATTTGAACGCCGCTTCCCCGGAGGCCAGATTTCTTTTGCGAACCGCGACCAGAATATACGTTGTAATGCTAAGCAGCTCCAAGCCAACGAACATGGTGATCAGATCTCCAGACGAACTCATCACCATCGCACCCAAGACGGCAGGCAAAACCAAGTAATACATCTCGCCTTTGATCGGCACCTGGTCGTCCTTCACCGTTCCGAGCGACCCTAGCACGATCAACGCAGCCGCCCCGATGAACGCCAGCTTCAGTAAGTTGCCGAAGTCATCGACGACGTAGCTGCCTCCAAGCAAGCTTCTTACACCCGATGAGCTGTCCGAAGCCGAGCCGTTTATCGTGCCGATCCAGATGAGCACGCATGCCGCTGCCGCAATCAGTCCGACGATAGAAAGCCAGCCGATCAGGTTCCGGTTTATTCGCTTCGGCAATACAAGGTCGAGTACGATCAGCAAAATCGTGAATAGGCTCAGGATAATCTCAGGGGCTAGCGTCCATGCGTCGTCCCAAGTTAATGTCTGTACGGCCGCCATGTTATCCCCCCATCCTTGTCTGGAAATGTTCAAGCGCGACGGCAAATCCGTTCCGCATCAGGTCCGTCAGCAAGGAAGGATACACACCGAGCAAGACGATAAAAGCGGCGAGTGTAATCATCGGCAACGCCTCGATAAACCGAGCGTCCTTGATGCCGATGAACTTCTCGGGAAGCGCCCCATAGGTGATGCTCAGCACGCTTCTCAAGACGTATACCGCTGCCAACAAAATGCCGACTACGCCAATAGCGGTGAGTACCTTCATCGATCCGAACAAGCCGAGGAACGATAGGAACTCGCCCACGAAGCCCGACAGCCCGGGAAGTCCGAGCGAAGCAAGCCCGGCAACCAGTAGAATGCCTGATGTGAAAGGTACGGCTCTTGCCAATCCGCCGAGTTCGCCAAGTTGCGTTGTCGCCGTCCGTTCGTACAGATTGCCGACAATAAGGAACAACAACGCCGAGATCAAGCCGTGAGATACGGATTGATAGATCGCGCCTTGCAGTCCAACCTCTTCGAGCGACGCGATGCCAAGAAGCACGATGCCCATGTGACTGATGCTTGAGTAGGCCAGAACGAGCTTGAATTCCTTCTGTACGCAGGCCAGAACGGCCCCGTACAAAATATTGATGACACCAAGCACCGCAATAACGGTCGTCCACGAATGCACCTGCTCAGGAAACAGGAAGAGCACGAAGCGTATGAGACCGTACACGCCCATCTTCAGCAAAATACCGGAGTGGATCATGACGATCGGAGGCGGTGCTTCCGTATGAACGCGTAACATCCACGTATGAAACGGGAAGATCGGCACTTTGATGCCGAACGCGATGAGCAGCAGCACGAATGCTCCCCATCTCGCATTTTCCGTGAAGAAAAGACCGAAGTGGCGAGTTTGCTCCTTATCTAGGTTCGCGATGGCGTTCGGATCGGTCAAGTTGGCCAAAATGACGTCGTAATTGCCGCTGAACAGAAACTTCATTGACGACGCATCACCGACAGCCGTGAATCCAAGCGTTGTGATCAGAATGAGGAACCCGAGCAGCATCGCCGCGGAACCGAGCCCGTTATACACGAGGAATCGGGTCGCCGCCTTCTCTCTGCCGTAATAACCCCATATCCCGATCAAGAAGAACATCGGGATCAATGTAATCTCGAAGAAGATGAAAAACAGAATCAAGTCGCGTGCGAGGAACACGCCATAAATACCGGTCAGTAAAAGCAAAAATAAGGAATAATACGTCTTCCAGCGTTTGCGAATATGCACCGATGCGAGCGCCGACATCGTCGACACAATGCCGGTCAGCAAAATGAGCGGCAATGAGATACCGTCAACGGCGAGATGGTAATCAAACGCGACCTTCAAAGATTCAACACCCGGCCCGAACTGCTCGCTGTTCATTGCGATGGACAGCCATGTCGCATGCTCGGTATATTCGCCCCCGCCTGCGCCGGGTTGGTACGCCGCGAAGAGCAGCAGGGAAAGCACGAACGGCAGAAGCGTAAATACGATCGTCGTCCAGCGGAGCCAGTTGCTGCGTGAACCTGGAAGCAGCAGGACGATCAGTGCCCCGACAAGCGGTGCGAATACGATCAAGGACAACACCGGCAAGTGATCCAGCATTACCAGAACCTCCTTCCGGCGATAGCGACGATGAGGATGACAATGCCGATCAGCGCCGTCAGAGCATACGTCTGAACTTGGCCGTTCTGCAGACGCGAGTTCAATTTGCCGATGCCGGTCGCGCATTGTCCCGACAAGCGGACGATGCCATCGACGACATAGACGTCGAACGCTTCAAGCGCCTTGCCTAAGCCGCGAAGCGACCTCACGAACAGCAAGTCGTACAGCTCGTCGATATAATATTTGCGTTCCAGTACTTTAACGAGGCCCGGAATACGCGAAGATACCGCATCGCGCCGGATCGTTCCTTTGGCGTAGACTAGCCAGCCGATATAAAGGCCAAGCAGTCCGACGGCCGCGGAGACGATCATGACGAGAGCACTCGCCTGATGTTCCTCCCCTTCGCCGAACAGCCAGTGGCCGAACCATCCGGAGAACGGCGTCTCCACGAAACCCGCAACCGTCGCTAGCACAGCGAGTACGATCAGCGGTATCGTCATTGCGGATGAAGATTCTTTCGCATGATGCTGGTCTTCGCGCGGTTTGCCCGCAAAAACAAGGAAGAACAGCCTCGCCATATACAGCGCTGTAAAGAATGCAGCCAGCGCTCCAACCGCGAACAGAATCGGATTGTCGTCAAGCGCGGCTGTCAGAATCGCATCTTTGGACCAGAAGCCGGAGAACGGAGGAATGCCCGATAGCGCCAGCGCGCCGATCCCGAATGTCCATGCCGTAATCTTCATCTTGCGTCCGAGTCCGCCCATCTCGCGTATATCCTGCGTATGTACGCTATGGATGACGCTGCCCGCTCCAAGGAACAGAAGCGCCTTGAAGAACGCGTGGGTGAACAGATGGAACATGGCGCCGGTCGCAGACCCGACTCCGAGCGCCAGCATCATGTAACCAAGCTGACTGACGGTTGAATAGGCGAGGATACGTTTGATGTCGTTCTGCGCGAGGCCGATCGTCGCAGCGAAGATCGCCGTGAACGCACCGACGACTGCAACAGTCGTCATCGCAACTTGCGACGCCTCGAACACGTCGAACGTGCGGACGACGAGGAAGACGCCAGCCGCGACCATCGTCGCGGCGTGGATGAGCGCACTGATCGGCGTCGGGCCTTCCATCGCGTCCGGAAGCCAGACGTGAAGCGGGAATTGCCCCGATTTGCCGACGGCGCCGACGAAGATCAAGATGGCGATCAGCGTCGTAATGCCCGTCGATATCGCTCCTGTCTGCGTATCGTAGACGTTATGCAGTGTCGTGAAATCGAGCGCATGCCCCGGCATATACCAGAACAATAGCAGCAGCGCCACGAACAACCCCAGATCCCCGATACGGGTAACGATGAATGCCTTCTTGGCTGCCGCCTTCGCTTCCGGTTTCTGATACCAGAAGCCGACGAGCAAGAATGAGCAAACGCCGACAAGCTCCCAGAAAATATAGAAAGTAAGCAGGTTGTCGGATAGCACCAAACCGAGCATCGCGCTCGTGAACAATGCGATATAAGCAAAGAACGTCGAGATTCTGTCATCTTTTTTCATGTACTCTTGAGAGTACAAATTGACGAGAAACGCGACGAGCGTAACAACGACAAGCATAATTGTCGACAAGTTGGTTACTTCGAATCCCGCGACAAGTTTGACATTGCCGATATGAATCCAATCCATCTGGCTGCGATAATCCGGCGTGTCCCCCGATATCCGTTCTGTCGCGATGCAGATCGACAGGACGAGCGACAGGAACGACGCAATCGTCGCGAGCCAAGCGCCTGCGCGTTTCATTCCCTTGCCCGCCGCCGTCAGAACGGCGAAGGCGACGAACGGGAATACCGGAACGAGCCAGGCCAATTCCGTAAAGAACGTGCTCATGGTCGTTACCTCCTCAGTTCGTCGAATTCATCCACGTTAACCGTTGCCCGGTTGCGATAGAGGACAATCAGCACTGCAATGCCGATTGCGGCTTCCGCTGCAGCGACGGTAATCGTGAACAGGGAGAAAAATTGCCCCGCCAAGCTGGCGTTAACGCCGTACTTCGAGAAGGCGACCAAGTTCAAGTTGACCGCGTTGAGCATCAGTTCAATGCATAACAGCACGACGATCGCGTTGCGTTTCGTCAGTACGCCGTACAGCCCGATGCAGAACAGTACCGCTGCCAACGTCAAATACGAAGAGAGCATCGTCAAGCCGCTTCCTCCTCCCTCTTCGCCAGTGCGATCGCGCCGATGAACGCCACCGTTAGCAGCACGGAAACCAGTTCGAACGGAATGGCATATTGAGAGAAGAGCTGCAAGCCGATCTCGCGTGTATTGTCTTCCTTGAAAGCAGCGGATTCTGCCGGAAAGTTTGCGTTGCGGATACCGTAGAACAGAATGCCGAACAAACACAGGCATCCAATCGCAGCAAGCGTCTCGAGCAGCGGCCTAGCCGGTTCGCGTCCCTCTCCGTCGTGCTTCGTCATCATAATGCCGAAGATCATCAATATCGTAATCGCCCCGACGTACAAGAGCACTTGAACGAATGCGATGAATTCGGCTTCGAGAACGACGTACAAGCCGGCGAGCGCTACAAACGTAAAAGCGATGGACAGCGTCATATGAACGACTTTCGTGAAGTTGATCGCCATCACCGCTCCGACGATCGCGCACACGGAGAGTGCGAAGAACGCCGCGAATTCGCCCGTAAAATCAATATTGAAGTTCACGGATTATTTGGCGCCCCCTTTCGGAGAGCCGATATTGTTGTTGTCAGCGCGAATATTCTTGTTGTTCTCATACAGCCATTGCTTATCTTTATACAAATCGTCACGGCTGTAGGCGGCGAGCTCGAAGTTGTTCGTCATGACGATCGCCTCCGTCGGACACACTTCCGTGCATAGGTCGCACAAGATGCAAATCTCGAAATTGACGTCAAACGTGTCGATCACTTTGCCTTTTTTCTCCGGGTCCGGATTCGCTTTGCCCGTCAGCGTGATGCAGTCGGTCGGACAGATGCGCGCGCACTGGTTGCAGACGATGCATTTGTCCGGCTCGAAGTATTGAATGCCCCGGAAGCGGTCCGGCATGACGACGGGCATGTCGGGATAAGCCATCGTGACCTTTTTCGTCCCCATCGTCTTCAGCGTTACGCCAAGCCCTTTGAGCATGCCTTTCATGGCTTCAACCTCCCTATCCTAGCAACTCTATGCCTAACGCGGTCAAGAAAATATTGAGGATCGCCAGCGGCAGAAGCACTTTCCAGGCCAAGCCCATAAGCTGGTCGACGCGAAGTCTCGGGAATGTCGCCCGAATCCAGAAGAGAGAGAATACGATTACTGCGAATTTCAGGAAAAACCAGATTAGCCCAGGTACAAAGTCGAGCTGTGGAATCGGCGGATTCCAGCCGCCTAGGAACAGAATGGTCGTCAAACATGCAATCGCGTACACGTAGATATATTCCGTCAACATGAAGAAAGCAAAACGGAAACCGCTGTATTCGACGTGATAGCCCGCGACAAGCTCCGATTCCGCCTCCGGCAAATCGAAAGGCGTCCGATTCAGTTCGGAGATCGCAGCGATGACGAAAATGCCGAAGCCGAGAATTTGCGGGAGGAAGTTCCAATGCCAGAAATAACCGCTCTGGGCGATGACGATTTCCCGAAGATTCAGGCTGCCTGACATCATGACGACGCCCACAACGGACATGACAAGCGGAACTTCGTAGCTGATCATCTGCGCAGCAGACCTCATGCCACCGAGGAGCGAGTATTTATTATTGGACGCCCAGCCAGCCACGACAATGGCAATCGTCGTAATGCCCGACAGCGCAATGTAATACAGGAAGCCGACGTTCAAGTCGGCGAATTGAAGATCCATCGTATACGGAATGAAGGCAAGCACCAAGAAAGAAGGTACGAATGCAAGGACCGGAGCGAGAATGAACAACCCTCTATCCGCCTTGTTCGGAATGGTGTCTTCCTTCAAGAGCAGTTTCGCAACGTCGGCGACCGATTGCAGCAATCCGAGCGGACCGGTGCGGTTAGGACCTTTGCGATACTGCATCCAGCCGATGAATTTGCGTTCGAAATAAATCGCATACGTCACGAAGAAAATGACGACCGCGAGCACAGCGACCGCTCCCGCGAAGAAGATGCCGCCGTAGCCCCAAGTTAACGGTTTATCCCAGAAGTGCTGCATCAGCAGTCGACCTCCCCGAGCACGATATCGATGCCGCCGAGAATGGTAACCAAGTTCGTCATGCTTTCGCCGACGAGGAGCTTGGGCAGAATTTGCAAGTTCACGAACGACGGCCGGCGGAATTTGAGGCGATACGGCTCCGCTTTACCTTTGGAGACGATATGACAACCGATCTCGCCGCGCGGCGATTCGATACGCACGTAGATTTCTCCTGCAGGCGGACGGATGACGCGCGGAACTTTGCCCATCGTCTCTCCCTCGCCCGGAAATTGCGGCAGCGCCTGATCGAGAATACGCAGGCTTTGCTCGATCTCCGCCATTCTAATCTGATAGCGGTCGAAGCAGTCGCCGTTTTTCCCAACGGGCACATCGAATTGAAACCTGTCGTACAGGCTGTACGGCTCGGTTTTGCGCAAGTCCCACGCTACGCCTGTGCAGCGCAGATTCGCTCCGGACAAACCGTAATCGATTGCCGTCGCTGCATCGTATTTCCCGACACCCTTAATGCGGGAGAGGAGAATCTCGTTGCCGCTCGCGAGATTATGATATTCGTCCAACCGGACGTACATGTCTTTGACGAACGTCTTCACGCGCTCGATCCAGCCTTCCGGCGCATCCCATTTCACGCCGCCGACCCGCATGTAATTGTAAGTGAGACGGGCGCCGCACAGTTCGTTGAACAACCCGAGAATGCGCTCGCGATCGCTGAACGCATATAGAAAAGGACTCATCGCGCCGATATCCAGCAAGTACGTTCCCCACCAGACGAGGTGACTTGCGATGCGTTGCAGTTCCATGACGATCAGCCGCAAATATTCCGCTCGTTCCGGAATTTCCAGCCCCATCATTTTCTCCACCGCGTGAACGAGCACATAGTTGTTCGTCATCGCCGACACATAATCCATCCGGTCGGTGTACGGCACGATTTGCGTGAAATTCAGGTCCTCGGCCAGTTTCTCCGTTCCCCGGTGCAAATAGCCCATGACAGGCGTCGCTTCCGTAATGATTTCCCCGTCCAGCTTGACGATGATCCGAAACACGCCATGGGTACTCGGGTGCTGAGGGCCCACGTTAAGCAACAATTCTTCAGTACGTATCACGTTCGGTTACACCTCCGGATCGAGCGGGACGTAGTCTTTGCGCAGCGGATGCCCGACCCAATCGTCGGACAGCATAATGCGTCTTAGATCCGGATGCCCCGGAAAATCAATGCCGAGCAAGTCGTAGATTTCCCGCTCGTTCCAATTGGCTGTCTGCCAGACCGGCGTTACGGAGGCGATCGACGGGCTTTCGCGGACGGTCTTCACCTTCACGCAATAGGTGTGGCGGGCGTCCATATTAAGCGGATAGTAGACGACTTCCATATACGACTCGTAATCGACGCCGGACACGTTGCGTAGGTACGCGCAAGCAAGCTCCGGATGGTTTTTGAAAAGACGGGCTGCATCCTGCCAGCTTTCGTTCTTCACAGTCAGCGTCGGCAAATGGTCGTTCGCTTCGTTAATGTACGCTTCTTCGACTGCATCGGCGGCGACGAGTTCACGCAGCAGCTCGACGGCACGGTCGAGGCGCTGCTGGTTCGGAGACGGCGGCTTCGGCGGCGGCTCTTCGACAGCAGGCTCTCCCGCTGCTGGAGCGGCGGCGGACGGCGACGGCGCGGCTGATGGCGCCGTGGCTGCAGGCGTTGCGCCGCCTTTGGCCGCTTCGGCGGCCGCTTGCGCGGCGGCGGCTTTCGCCGCTTCGCGCGCTTCGAGCGTTGCTTTCCGGCGGGCAGCCTTCTCCTCGTCGGTCTCGACGCGACGCGCCGGCTTCTCGGCGGACGCCTCGCCTTGTGCGGTTGGCCCAGCAGGCGTCTCACCTTCCGCTGCTGGTGCTGCGGATGGCGGCGGCGTGGCGGCGTTGACGGCTGTTCCGCCTTTGGCCGCTTCAGCGGCCGCAAGCGCAGCGGCGACTTTCGCCGCTTCGCGGGCTTCGAGCGTTGCCTTCCGGCGGGCTGCCTTCTCCTCGTCCGTCTCGACGCGGCGCGGCGGACGCTCGGCGGGCGCCTCGGCCTGCGCAGTGGGCTCCGCTGCCGGTGCTACCGGCTCAACCTCGGCAGGCGGCTTCTCTCTGGCGGACGGAGCGGCAACGGCAGGTTCTTCCGGATTCGAGGCAGACGGAGCAGGTTCTACGGGCGTGGACTCGGGTGCAGCAGACGGTGATGAATACGATGCTTGAGGTTCAACCGCCTCAGAAGCTTCCGGTTCCGAAGCAGGGGTTACCTTGTCTTCCGGTTCGCGATTCTCGTTCTCGCTCATCGGCTAGTCACCTGCTTCCCGGTTTTCGCCTCGTATCGAATTTTCTCTTGAAGCTTATTAATGCCGTAGATCAGCGCCGCCGGATTCGGTGGGCATCCCGGAATGTAGACGTCAACCGGTACAATCTGATCCACGCCTTTAATGACGGAATAGGACTTGACGTAAGGTCCTCCGGCGGTCGCGCATGACCCCATTGCTATGACCCATTTCGGCTCAGGCATCTGATCATACAGCCGTTTTAACAACGGCCCCATTTTTTTCGTAACCGTCCCCGAGACAATCATCACGTCGGCTTGCCTAGGAGAGGTGCGGAAAATAACGCCGAATCGGTCCAAGTCGTAATGAGCTCCGCCGGCGGCCATCATCTCGATGGCGCAGCAAGCGAGCCCGAAAGTGAGCGGCCACAGCGAGTTGCTTCTTGCCCAGCCCTTCAGTTGTTCGATGGTGCCAAAGAATACGTTGCGCTCGAGTTCCTTCCGGTCTTCCGGATTTACGTTCGCTAAATCGAATTCCATTTAAACACCTTCTTCCTCCAAGCGTACACGAGTCCAACAAGCAGCAAGCCTGCGAAAATCGCCATTTCCGTTAAAGCAAATAACCCTAGCTGTTTGTAAGCTACGGCCCACGGGTACAGAAACACGGTTTCCACATCAAACACGACAAACATTAGCGCATACAAGTAATACCTGACATTAAAGCGGATCTGGCTGTCCCCGACCGGATCGTTCCCACTCTCGTACGTCGTCTGCTTCTCCCGACTTGGCTTGTTCGGCCTGAGCAGGGAGCCTAACCACAATACGAAGATCGGAAAAACGATGCCCAAGATCAGGAAGACGGTCACAATGACGTAGGAATTGATGTATTTCTCCACTTCAACGCCTCCCAATTCCAACAGCGAACAGGTAAATTTCCCCCATAAGTATAACAAATGCTCCTAATGAGTGTCCATGAAAATAGCGTTTACATTGGAAGGGCCTAGATTCCGCTTACAGTCGCTGAAAAACGTGAAAAACCGTCAATCCCTCTTGCGGATCGACGGTTCCTTGTGACCTTTCTCTATGTCCTCAGCCAATCGTGGAGCGAAGCATCCATATTTGTTTCTGCAATTCGGCGACTTGGTCGAAGAGTATATCGTGCGTTACGGTATCTCCGGCTTTCTCCGCTGTTTCGGCTACTGTTACGAGTCCTTCGCTCAGTTCCTTCAGGTCCTCGATCGCCGAAGAGATCATCTCTTCAGCCGTCTGCGGCTTTTGGCCCTCGCGAAGCGTCGCTTGCGATAAATATTGCTGCATCGTTGAAGACGGCTCGCCTTCGATCGTCAGTATTCTTTCCGCAAGCTCATCCAGCTTCGTTGCCGCTAGTTCGTACAGCTCCTCGAACTTCTCGTGCAGAGTCTGAAAATGCGGTCCCTTCACATACCAATGGAAGTGATGCAGCTTAACATACAACACCGCCCAGTTCGAAAGCTGGACGTTTAGCGCTTGTTCGAGATCGTTCTTGCCAGTCATCAGTCATTCCTCCAGGTTGCAACTTTTCATTGTAGGTTACCCTGAAGGTATGTTTATCAATCGTTCCCCTCTTGCAGCGTAAGCAAAATCGTCATAGACGATCGCCCATTTAGTTCAACTAATTGCCTGCTCGGAGTCAATGCAGTGCGCTGTAGTTGTGTTTAGTCAAACTAAATGTCTGCTCGGAGTTGCTGCGGCGTGCTATCAAACGAAGATACAACGACTGAATTTTATACTTTCTAATCCTTGCAAAAAAGCCTCCCCCGGAATCATGCGATTCGGGAAAGGCCATTTGGAAGCAGCTTACTTATGGCTGCTCGTTTCCAATCGGTTGATCGCGCGTTGCAGCGCCATTTCGGCGCGCATGGCGTTGATGTCCGATTGTTTCTGCGCGAGACGGCGTTCCGCGCGTTCTTTCGCAAGGCGCGCGCGGGACACGTCGATGTCCGCTTCCAACTCAGCGGCTTCCGCGAGGATAACCACTTTGTCTTTACGCACTTCGATGAAACCGCCGTGAACGGCAATGAACTCGTTCTCGTTGCCGATCTTGGCTTTAACCGGAGCGATCTTGAGCGGCGTTACCAAAGGAATGTGGTGAGGCAGTATACCGAGCTCACCGGCCACTCCTTTAACAACGACCATGTTCACGTCTTTCTCGTAAACTTTGCGCTCCGGAGTAACGATTTCTAACCGTAAGGTACTCATATCGTTTCCTCCAAACCGGCGGCTGATTAAACCTCAGCTGCGAGTTTCTTCGCTTTCTCGACGGCTTCCTCGATGATACCGACGTTATGGAAAGCCGGTTCAGGAAGATCGTCATGCTTGCCTTCGAGGATCTCTTTGAAGGAGCGAATCGTTTCTTTGATCGGCGCATACACGCCCGGAATACCGTTGAACGCTTCTGCAACGTGCAGCGGCTGGGAAAGGAACAATTGGATACGACGTGCGCGAAGTACGAGTTGCTTGTCTTCGTCGGACAACTCGTCCATACCAAGAATCGCGATGATGTCTTGCAATTCTTTGTAGCGTTGCAACAGGCGTTTAACGCCTTGCGCGACCGCATAGTGCTCGTCTCCGACAATTTCCGGAGCCAGAATACGGGAGGAGGATGCCAGCGGATCAACCGCAGGGAAAATACCCATCGCCGCGATGTTACGCTCCAAGTTCGTCGTTGCATCAAGGTGAGCGAACGCCGTAGCAGGAGCTGGATCAGTATAGTCATCGGCAGGAACATAGATCGCTTGGATCGACGTTACGGAGCCTTTTTTCGTAGAAGTGATACGCTCTTGAAGTTGACCCATCTCGGTTGCCAGCGTTGGTTGGTAACCTACCGCGGAAGGCATACGACCGAGCAATGCGGATACTTCGGAGCCCGCTTGCGTGAAGCGGAAAATGTTGTCGACGAACAAGAGAACGTCGCGGCCTTCCACGTCACGGAAATATTCCGCCATCGTCAGACCTGTCAGCGCAACGCGCATACGCGCTCCTGGCGGTTCGTTCATCTGTCCGAAAACCATCGCGAGCTTCGCGATAACGCCGGATTCCGTCATTTCGTGGTAGAGATCGTTACCCTCACGAGTACGTTCGCCTACGCCCGCGAATACGGAGATACCGCCGTGGTTCGAAGCGATGTTGTGGATCAGCTCTTGCATCAATACGGTTTTACCTACGCCGGCACCGCCGAACAGACCGATTTTACCGCCCTTGGTGTAAGGAGCGAGCAAGTCTACGACTTTGATGCCCGTTTCGAGCATTTCCGTCTGCGTCGTCAGTTCTTCGAAAGATGGAGCCGGACGGTGGATCGGATTCGCTGTGGAACGATCGACATCTTTGCCGTCAATCGGATCGCCCAGAACGTTAAATACGCGACCGAGAGTCGCCGGTCCTACTGGAACCGTGATCGGAATGCCCAGGTCAACCGCTTCCGTTCCTCTGACGAGACCGTCAGTGGAAGACATCGCGATCGCGCGAACGAGATTGTCGCCAAGGTGAGTTGCAACTTCCGCCGTCAGGCTGACGTGCACGCCTCCGGCATTGGATTCGATTTTGATCGCATTGAGAATGTCAGGCAAATGTCCGTGGTCGAATTCGATATCGACGACCGGGCCCAATACCTGAACAACGCGTCCCTTGCTCATGGGTTTACCTCCTGAAGTGCGATTTGAATGCAACGCCCGCAGGCTTGCGGTCAATCGTCACGAAATTTATTGCTGTGCGTTCGCTCCGGCTACGATTTCCGCAATCTCTTGCGTGATCGCCGCTTGGCGGGCGCGGTTATAAGTGAGCGTCAAGTTCGCGATCATCTTCGTCGCGTTCTTCGTCGCGTTGCCCATCGCCGTCATACGGGAACCGAATTCACTGGCCTTGCCCTCAAGCACGGCGCTGAACACGAGCGTCTCCGCGTATTTCGGCAGAAGGACGCTAAGCACTTCCTCGGCAGACGGTTCGTACTCGTAGTCCGCACTGCCTCCCGAAGCTTTCATCTCTCCAAGCGGGAGAATCTGCTTCAACGTCGGAATTTGCGTGATTGCGTTCTTAAACTCGTTAAAGGCCAAGTAAAGGGCGTCGATCGTTCCGTCGACATAGCTTTGGACAGCCCGCGTCGCGACTTCCTTAATATCCGAGAACTTCGGAGTATCGGACAAGCCGGTCACTTCATCGACGATCGCAATGTTGCGGCGCTTGAAGAAGTCGCGGCCTTTGCGTCCAATGACGAATACGGCATACTCGTCGGCCGATTTATGATTTTCTTTGATCGTATTGATCACTTTACGAAGGATGTTGGCGTTGTAACCGCCGGCAAGACCACGGTCCGACGTAATGACCAGATAACCGGTTTTCTTGACCGGGCGGCTGATCAGCATCGGATGTTTGCTGCTGCCGGACGAGGAGGCGATGCTGGAGATAACCTCCTTCATCTTGTCCGTGTACGGGCGAGCGGCAACCGCTGCTTCCTGAGCGCGTCTCAGCTTGGAGGCTGCAACCATCTCCATCGCTTTCGTAATTTGTTTCGTATTCTGCTTGCTCTTGATCGAGCGCTTGATTTCGCGCATCCCTTTAGCCATTCGTTGTCACCACCTTATTGCCGGGATTGCCATAAGGCGCACCCGGCTCAATTGCGGACGTAACCCGTGCCCGAACGGACGGCTTACGCCGACGTGGCGAAGCCTTTTTTGAACGCCGCGATCGCGTCAACCAACGCTTTGTCGGTGTCAGCAGTCAAATCCTTCGTATCGCGGATGGAGCTGAAGATTTGCGGGTAGTTCGCGTCTATGAATGCGAGGAATTCCGCTTCGAAACGGCGAACGTCTTGCACCGGAATCGTATCGAGATGACCTTTGGTCACGATATACAGGGAAACGACTTGACGCTCTACGGCAAGCGGCGCGTTAACGCCTTGCTTGAGGATTTCGAGCGTACGAACACCGCGATCGAGGCGGGATTTCGTTACTTTGTCGAGGTCGGAACCGAATTGGGCGAACGCCGCAAGCTCGCGGTATTGCGCAAGGTCGGTTTTCAGCGTACCGGCGACTTTCTTCATCGCTTTGATCTGCGCAGAGCTACCTACCCGGGATACGGAAATACCGACGTTAACCGCCGGACGTTGACCGGAATAGAACAGATCGGACTCGAGGAAGATTTGTCCGTCGGTAATCGAGATAACGTTTGTTGGGATATAAGCGGATACGTCGCCCGCTTGCGTCTCGATGAACGGAAGAGCCGTCATCGAACCGCTGCCCTTCTCGTCGCTCAATTTCGCAGCGCGCTCGAGCAAACGGGAGTGTAGATAGAATACGTCGCCCGGATAAGCTTCGCGGCCCGGAGGACGACGGAGCAACAGGGACAATTCGCGATATGCGGCAGCTTGTTTCGTCAAATCGTCATAGATAATCAGAACGTGTTTGCCGTTGTACATGAACTCTTCGCCCATCGAGCATCCGGTGTACGGAGCTAGATAGAGGAGAGGTGCAGGCTCGGACGCGCTCGCCGTAACGACGATCGTGTAGTCCAATGCGCCATGCTTACGAAGCGTTTCAACCAATCCACGGACGGTCGATTGCTTCTGGCCGATTGCAACGTAGATACAAATAACGCCGTTGCCTTTTTGGTTAACGATCGTATCAACCGCGATCGTTGTTTTACCCGTTTGACGGTCGCCGATGATCAGTTCCCGTTGGCCGCGGCCGATCGGAATCATCGCGTCGATCGCTTTAATACCTGTTTGCATCGGTTCGTGAACCGATTTACGATCCATAACGCCCGGTGCCGGGGATTCGATCGGACGAGTTTTCGTCGTGTTGATCGGTCCGTTGCCGTCGACCGGTTGGCCGAGAGAGTTAACGACGCGTCCGAGGAGCGCTTCGCCTACCGGAACTTCCATGATGCGGCCCGTACGTTTAACTTGGTCGCCTTCTTTGATCCCTTTGTAAGGCCCCATAATAACGACACCGACGTTGTCTTCTTCCAGGTTAAGCGCCATACCAACAACGCCGCCCTCGAATTCGAGCAATTCGCCGGACATACATTTCTCCAGACCGTGAACGCGGGCAATACCGTCACCGACTTGGATGACGGTGCCTACGTCAACGACTTGAATATCGGACTGATACTGCTCGATCTGTTGCTTAATCAGAGTGCTGATTTCTTCGGGCTTAATACTCAATTCGTTCACCCCTGTCTCCATTGCTAACAAATGGTAGTGTTAATATTAAAGCGCCGCAGACTGCAGCGTCTTGTCTAACCGTTGAAGCTTGCCGCGAAGACTTCCATCATACAGCGTGTCGCCGATACGAACGGTCAGTCCGCCGAGCAGGCTCGGATCTACTTCATTGGTAACCCGTACTGACTTGCCCAGTGTAGCACCGAACTTCTCAGCCAGCTTAATCTTCTCCATCTCGCTGAGCGGTTGGGAAGAAACAACGTGTGCGTCCGCGCGGCGAAGCGCATCGCCCGCAACTTGCAAATAAGCAGCCAGGACGGCCGGCAATTCGCTTTCGCGTCCGCGCTCCACGAGCAGGCTGACGAGGTTAAGCACGATCGGCGACGCATGACCGCCGAACGCGTTATTCAAAGCTTGCTGCTTTTTGTCCAGCGTAATGTTGGGAGCGACCAGAAAAGCGCGAACATTCGCGTCTCCGTCGATCGCCGTTACAATCGCCTTTAATTGCACTTCCGTCTCGGCCACTTGCCCGCGTTCCTGCGCAAGCTGGAACAGCGCCTTTGCGTACCTTTTGGCGACTACCGTGCCGCGGCTCATGACTTATTCCCTACTTCTTGCAAATATTCATCCACAAGCTGTTTCTGGGACTGTTCGTCCACTTGCTTGCCGATGATTTTGGAAGCGATCTGAACGGACAAACCGCTCACTTCCGCTTTCAACGCAGCGACAGCTTTGTTCTTCTCTGTATCAATGTCGCGAACCGCTTCTTCCTTAATGCGGCTCGATTCATTGCGTGCAGCTTGAACGATTTCGTCCGCTTGCTTGGAACCGGTCGTTCTCGCTTGTTCGATGATGTCGTGCGCTTCTTTGCGCGCTTGTTGCAACGCTTGCTTCTGCTCTTCGAGCAGACGCTCCGAGTCGCTGCGGTTGTTCTGTGCGTTCTCCATTTGCTCCTTAACGAGCTGACGGCGTTGCTCCATGATGCCGAACAACGGTTTGAACGCGTAACGAGACAAAAGCCAGAACAAAATGGCGAAAGCGACTAATTGAATAAAAAAGTTGGATGGTACTAAATTCATTGCGCCTACACTCCTTTCACATGGCTCAATCAAGCTTCGTGCATTAACTGCAAAAGGAAGGCGTGGAGGCTAACCCGACTCCGCGCCTTACGATTCGATAAAGTTGATTATTTCGCCCACATGAAGGCAAGAACGAGGGAGATGATCGGCATTGCCTCAACGAGACCTACGCCGATAAACGCCGTGGAAGTCAACGTACCGCGAAGCTCAGGCTGACGGGAGATGCCTTCTACCGTTTTGCTGAAGATCAAACCGTTACCGATACCTGCGCCAAGCGCACCCAGACCAAACACGATACCTGCTGCTAAATAACCGTATTCCATTTGTAAATCCTCCTCGAGATAATTGGTTTTTATTAGATTAGTGATCCTCTTCGTGAACGATCGATTGCGAGATATACACCATCGTCAGCATCGTGAATACGAAAGATTGGATCGCGCCTACGAAAATACTAAAACCTTGCCATACAAGCATTGCCGGAATACCGATCCAGCCCATGCCTAGAATAACGCCGATCATAACTTCGCCTGCAAAAATGTTACCGAATAGCCGCAAGCCGAGCGTTAATGGCTTGGACACAACTTCGATCAAGTGGATCGGCAAGAATACGACGTTCGGGTTGTTGACGTAGTGCTTGAAGTAATGTTTGGCGTTCTGACGAATCCCTTCAACGTGCGACAGCACGATGACGATCAGCGCCAATGCCATCGTCATGGAAGCGTCAGCTGTTGGCGACTTCCACCAAGACCAAGCTGGATGTTCCGTGCCTTCCGGTATAATCAGCTCATGTCCGAAAATCGTTGGAATGTGATTTCCGTGCAACTCCGTCACAATGCTGAAGGGAAGACCCAACATATTGGAGACGAAAATGTACAGGATAAGCGTCAAGCCGAGCGCAAGATACGGTCTGCCTTTCTTCATATCCATGTTCTGCCCGATAATGCCCTGAACGAATTCGACGACCCATTCCAGGAAGTTCTGCAGCTTGCCGGGATTCTCTACCGATAGGTTGCGAACGGCAAGACGAGCAAGGATAAAGACGATTAGACTGGAAATGACGATCATCATGATCGCGGCCAAATCCCATTCAATGCCGGCGACCTCGATTTTTGGTGCTAAATGTTCCATGTTGTCATTTTTCACCCCTTTCGTCAGCGGACTGTTTCTTGCGAATACCGACGCTGGCGAATAAACCCAGTAACAGTGTCACCAACGGTAAAGCGAATATTCCTGCCGCCGTCGCCCCCAGACTGAAACCAAAACCTTCTACGGACAACAGAGCGGCAAACACTCCGATAGCTGCGCGGGTAATATAGCCGAACCCGCCTCTGGGTTTGCGACCTGAAGCCGCCATCTCGCCAATGCGAGTCGCCTTCCACGCGAGGTGGTAAGCACCCAGCAATCCACCGACAACACCGACCATGAAACCGCCGAAGATCGGCCTGTAAGCCGGCCAAGCGGCAAGTCCAATGAAACCAATGGACAAAAAAAAGAATGCAGTGCGCGTTGAACGTCTAAGCAAAGCGGGCAAATCAATCATCACGGTTTTCCAGCCCCCGTATATTTCCGAATCAGCGCGACCGCCGATCCGATCCCGGCAACCAACCCGATCACGACTCCGGTCAAATACCCGTAATCCGTGCCGTTATGGTCGTCGTACAAGGAGCCGAGCCACCATCCGAGACCTACGCAGACGGCGAACTCCATGCCCAAACCCGCGACGAGTCCAGCCGTTCGCCAAGGGTTCTCGTCCGGTGGTAATTGTGGCTTGCGAGGAGATTCCGTCATGGATCTGTCGCTCCTTCAACGCTGCATGGCGTACGAAAAAAGGAAATAGTAAGCCCTTTCTTCCCATGTTCCACGTAATATTGTATCTTTCGGCGACAACGTTTGTCAATTGATCGAAAATCAAACTTTATGTGAACGAAGATGCCGCAAATCGCTTCAAATCAACCCTTTTCGGCTGCGCAAACCATACAGTTCCGCTGTATGCTGTACGTTCTGTCCGGATCGTTTATCGCTCTCTCCCGACATTTGGAAACTCGCACACCAGTATGTGCCAATCGCCCTGCCACTATTCTCCTGCGGCAAAAAGCGTCTTCGGTGTGCAAGTACGCCGGAGACGCTTTTTTGCAGCTATCTTATCGGCTCACCGCCTGAACGATTCGGGACGTTCGCCTTTGCCGAAGTGATGGAGAATCGCCCCGACGATGCGTGCGGATGCCTGACCGTCACCGTAAGGATTGGCCGCCTGGCTCATGCGCTCATACAACTCTCTGTCGGACAAGAGCGCATGCGTACGTCCATAGACAACTTCCTCGTCTGTTCCGACGAGCTCGAGCGTCCCCGCTTCGATCCCTTCCGGACGTTCCGTCGTATCGCGAAGGACAAGTACCGGAACGCCGAAAGACGGCGCCTCTTCCTGCAAGCCGCCGGAATCGGTCAAAATCAGATGCGTGTGCGGATAGAAGTTATGAAGCTCGACGACGTCCAGCGGATCGATGAGGCGAATGCGCGGATGATTGCCGAGAATTTCTTGCGCAGGCTCGCGAACAGCAGGGCTCAAGTGAACCGGATAGACAATGGCGACATCGTCGAATTCATCGGCAATTCTTCTCACTGCGCGGAAAATTTGCCGATGCGGTTCTCCTTGCGATTCTCTGCGGTGAGCGGTCATTAGAATGAGCCTCTTGCCGGCCGCCCAATCAAGCACCGGGTGAGTGAAGTCGGATTTCACTGTATATTGGAAGACATCGGTTACCGTATTGCCGGTAATGTAGATGTTGTCGGCGTTTTTGCTTTCCTTGCGAAGGTTATCCGCCGACCAATCAGTCGGTGCGAAGTGAGCGTCAGCGAGCACCCCTGTCAATTGTCTGTTCATCTCTTCTGGATACGGGGATAGCTTGTTCCAGGTCCGCAAGCCCGCTTCCACGTGGCCGACTTGAATTTGCTGCAGGAATGAAGCATAGCTCGCAAGGAAAGTCGTTAACGTATCGCCATGCACAAGCACGATGTCCGGCTTTGCTTCTTGCAGAACGGGCTCAAGTCCTTGGAGTACACGAATCGTAATGCCGTTCAGCGTCTGGTTCGCCTGCATGACATCCAGGTCGTAATCCGGCTTAATGCCGAACACTTCGAGTACTTGGTCAAGCATTTGCCGATGCTGCGCCGTCACGCAGACGATCGGTTCGATATGTTCGGGATGCTTCTGCAATTCCAGAATAAGCGGCGCCATCTTGATCGCTTCAGGACGGACGCCGAATATGGTCATCACTTTGATTTTTTCACTCACGTCGGTTTCTTCTCCCTTTATCCGCGCTTATCTGATTCGATTACTTGGTACCATATAACCGATCTCCGGCGTCGCCGAGGCCGGGTACGATGTAGCCGTGCTCATTCAACTTCTCGTCCAGCGCACCCAAGTAAATGTCGATGTCCGGGTGTTTTTCTTGAACGGCTTTGACGCCTTCCGGCGCGGCGATCAGGCACATGAGTTTCGTCGGGCGGCAGCCTTTCGCTTTCAGCATATCGATTGCGGCATTGGCGGAACCTCCCGTTGCAAGCATCGGATCGATGACAATTAGTTCTCGCTCCGCAACGTCGGATGGCAAGCTGCAGTAATATTCGACCGGCTGCAGCGTCTCGTGATCGCGATACAGGCCGATATGTCCGACTTTGGCCGATGGAATGATTTTCAACACGCCGTCAACCATACCGAGACCCGCACGCAATATCGGAATCAATCCGATCATTCTGCCGGCAATCACTTTGCCTTCCGTTACTGTAACGGGCGTCTCGATCCGCACAGGGGACAACGGCAAATCCCGCGTGATTTCGTAAGCCATCAGCATGGCGACTTCGTCGACCAGCTCCCGGAATTGTTTCGTATTCGTCATTTTGTCACGGATAAACGTGATTTTGTGTTGGATTAACGGATGATCGCAAATGACCAATGTTCCCATTATGTTCTACCCTTTCCCTAACGCCCGCTCGTCCGCTTTCGCGACGCTCCGGGACGTTGCTCTATGTAGGTTGCCCGTACATTATATCATTGTCTCCGAATAGGTGCATAACATCCGTCGTTTGCAGGCGAATCAAGTCGAACGAACGGAACAATCTGACGATGAAAGGTAATAATTCGCCTCCGCGTCCTCGCACTCCTCGCTGGGCATTCGCATACGATGAACGAGAACGCTCTAGGAGGAATGCCAATGAACGTACGCACTTCCAACACTTCCGTTTTATACAAGGCCGACCAAGAGTGGGCCGGTCACGTACGCAAAACCCGCCAGAAGCTGGCCGAAGCTTGCGGCCAGTGCATGAACCGAACCGTCCGGGTTCAAACGATCGACGGACAAACGTATGAAGGCATAGTCGTCGGCTCCGACCATACGTACATGCATCTTATGACCGGCGACGCCCGCTTCTTCGGTCCCTATGCTTCCAATGCCATTTTGACGTTGGTGCTTTTCGAACTGCTCGTCATTACGCTGTTGATCTAACGTACGAAGACGAAACGACGCGAACGTCCAAACAAAACCCCGGAATCCGACGCAAAGTCGGCCCGGGGCAATTGTCGTTACACCATTAATATTGCAAGTTCGTGTAAAGCGGGTACTGCGCCGTCAGTTCGGCGACCATTGCGCGCGCTTTGTCTAACGTCGCTTGGTCTTCCGGATTTTTGAGCGTAAGAGCGATCACTTTGGCAATCGTCTTCATCGCTTCCGTACCCATGCCGCGCGTCGTGACCGCCGGCGTTCCAACGCGGATGCCGCTCGTTACGAACGGGCTAGTCGGGTCGAACGGAATGGCGTTCTTATTGACGGTGATGGCAACGGAGTCGAGCACATGCTCGGCCACTTTGCCCGTGATGTTCAGGTTGCGCGTGTCGATCAGCATCAAGTGGTTGTCGGTGCCGCCGGAGACGATGTTCAAACCTTCGGACACAAGCGCCTCGGACAGAGCTTTCGCATTCACGACAACGTTGCGCGCATACTCTTTGAAAGAAGGCTGCAGCGCCTCGCCGAAAGCGACAGCTTTCGCTGCGATGATGTGCATCAGCGGCCCGCCTTGCGTACCTGGGAATACCGCTTTATCGATGGCGGCCGCCCAAGGCTTGCGGCACAGAATCAGGCCGCCGCGAGGACCGCGCAGCGTTTTGTGCGTCGTCGTCGTAACGAAATGAGCATGAGGCACCGGGCTCGGATGCTCGCCGCCTGCGACAAGTCCAGCGATGTGCGCCATATCGACCATGAGCAATGCGCCTACATCATTCGCGATTTGTCCCATTTTCTCGAAGTCGATCGTGCGCGGATAAGCGGAAGCCCCGGCTACGATCAGACGCGGACGATGTTTAAATGCCGCTTTGCGCACTTCTTCGTAATCGATCGTAAACGTGTTCTCGTCTACGCCGTATGCGACGAAGTTGTAGAGCAGACCGGAAGCGTTCGCAGGGTTGCCATGAGTCAAATGCCCGCCGTGGGCAAGGTTCATGCCGAGTACGGTATCTCCAGGCTTAAGAACTGCCAAGTATACGGCGAGGTTAGCTTGAGCGCCGGAATGCGGCTGCACGTTAGCATGTTCTGCGCCGAACAATTGCTTCGCGCGGTCTATGGCGATTTGTTCTGGAATGTCGACGTATTCACAACCGCCGTAGTAACGTTTGCCTGGATAACCTTCCGCGTACTTGTTCGTCAGGACAGTACCCATCGTCTCCAGAACGGCTTCGCTGACGATGTTCTCGGAAGCGATCAGTTCAATATTGTCGCGTTGGCGTTTCAATTCCAGGTTCAGCGCTTTGACGATTTCAGGGTCTTGCTTGTTCAAATTAGTCAACATAGTCATATATCCTCCCTAAAATGTGAAAATGAATTAGTCGCACGATGGCGATACGATAGAAGCTTGCGGCAATTCGTACACGGCACGGGCGCCGCCGATCAGTTTCGGCCGGGTCATCGCCATATTGACGCGGGCATGCCCGATCTCTCGAACGGTCGGCCTGAGCGGAACGGCGACCCGGCGAAGATGCATGCCGATCATCGTCTCGCCGATATCGACACCCGCGTGGGCGCTTACTTCCTCAACGAGGCATGGTTCGGCTATCTTGCGGAAAGCATAGGCAGCCATCGAGCCGCCAGCCTTGGGTATCGGCACGGCTGCTACCTCAGTCCACCCCATCCGTTCGGCCAGTGCGCGCTCGGTCACAAGCGCCCGATTCAAATGCTCGCAACATTGCCAGACAACGTTGAAGCCGATGCGCTCGCGAACGATCTCTACACCATCGTAGATCATTCTAGCGATATCTTCGGCACCTGCAGTACCAATCCGCTTGCCTCGAACTTCGCTCGTACTGACGCCGATGACGACGATTTGCCCGGCGCGAAGGCCGGCGGTGTCCGCCAGTTCTTCCAGAAGGGCGACCGTCTTCTCTTCGACTTCGGCACGCCCAAGCGTCGACAAAGACGTCTCGGACATGACGGATTGTTCGGACTCTGCAGCCATCAGATCGCCTCCCATAGCGGTAAACGCGGTATAATAACGATTTTCTCGATCACACGGTTTGGCCGACACGCCCTACATCCATGTAAAGGTATTATACCTGAATTCGACCGATGCCAACAGCAATCCCCAATCCACGCAACGCGCTCCCGCCCCCTTCTTCGAATGCTCTGAAAGAGACAAAACGACAAAAAAGAGCTAGCGTGCATAAAGCACACCGCTCTTCGCCCAGGCGACCGGCCGTCATTCCGATGCTCCACCGTGGTTGATCCCACTTGTCGTCGCCAGTTACATCGGAACCTTGAAGTTGTATCCTCATCATAACGAACCGTGCGAAAAAAATCAATCACCGATCGTTCGGGTCCTGATCCAGTTTATCGATCAGCGTCAGCAGAACGTCTTCGATCTCGTCGGCCGTCTGCTCGTATAACGCGAGCGATCCGCCGAACGGATCGGCGACGTCAAAGTCGGGGATGCGACGCTGCAGCTCCAGCAAACGCGTTCTTTCTTCAATCGACAAATTCTGCCCAAGCGCTTGCTTCACCTGCCACTCCGAATACAGCCTCTCTAACTCCGCCACGTCGTCCATGACGGGATCGCCGCGCAAAGCATACTCTTTGAGCGTGAACGTTTTGCCAAGCGCCTGCGGGAACCTCTCCAGAATAGCTCTCTTGTGCCCAGCCGTCATCGTCAGAATCAAGCTCGCCCACAGCACGTCGTCCGCTTTTAACAAAGTCGAGCCTTCCGGCAGCGCCAAATTCCTCTTCCGCAGCGCCGTTGCGGCATGGGGAGATATCGGCAACCCGTCGACCGTCGAGACGCCCGCCGAACGGACTTCGATCGGCTTGCCGCCCCGAGCCGCCAAATCCTTCATTAACGCCTCCGCCATCGGGCTTCGGCAAGTGTTACCCGTGCATACGATCAATATCCGGTTCATTCTCTCCTCGCGCTCCCGTCTCTCGATGCATCATCCTATATAAGAAATAATAGACCAAACGCGAACAAAATAACACCGCCCAGCGCTTCTCCATATCCTCCCAGAGATCTGCTTACCCTTCGACCAAGCACTAGCCCGAGCACGCTCAGCGCTCCGCCTATCAAGCCGAACATAAGCACCGTCATCCATACATGCGAAGCGAACATGCCGAGCGATACTCCTACGGAAAATGAATCGATGCTGACGCTGAAAGAAAAAACGAGCATCCCCCATGCCGTCCGATGGTCGAACGAGTCGACCGCTTCCCCGCGAATGGCACTGTACAGCATATGACCGCCAAGCAGCAAAAGCAACGCTCCCGCCGCTGTCGTCGCGATATCTCCGAGCAGCCCGCTAACGTACTGCCCCATCACCATGCCGCCAAGAGGCATAAGCACGTGGAATAAGGCAATCAGTGCGCTAAGCTTCGCAATGTCCCGCAGGCGAATGCCTTTAAGACCGATGCCGATTCCAAGCGAAAAAGCATCCATGCCCAATGCAATCGCCATAACGGCGATCGTCAGCAGTTGTCCTGTCTCCGCGCCTCCGCCGAACATAGCTTGTCCCCTCCCGCGCGATTATTCGCCGTTCCCCGATGTCTCTTCCCAACATATGCGGACAAGGGGGCGAACATGCAAAGAGGCTCTAACAGGCGAGAGCACGGATGAGGGCGTGTCTGAATACTCCGAGGGCAGCAGATTTTGCCGAATTTTCGTTCCATGCAAGGAACTTTTGTGAAGGCGTACCAGGGGTACGTCGAGCAAAAGTGACGAAGCAGGGGGCGAAAAGGCGGTGAAAGATGCCCCTGAGCGAGTATTCAGACACGCCCTAGGAAACAATGACTAGACGTGAATTTCGCGGCCTCCGGCGGCTTTGCGCAGCCGATTCATAAGCGCGGCGCCAATCCCGTCTTCGGGATAACTTTCCGCGACGATGTAATCTGCGCCCCGAGCGTCGCATTCACGAAGCCGTGCATACAACACGCGCGCCGCTTGCTCAGGCTCGGCACGGGAGCCGCAATCGAGCACCGCGTCCGCTCTGTAAGTCGCCGCGTGCTCGGAACAACTTAAGATAGCGACCGTGCGGCCATGCGCAGCCGCTTCGTCGGCGAGCCGCTGAACGGCAGCCGGCAGCCGCTCTTGCGGGCCGACGATGAGCACCATCTCGCCTTTCGGCGCGTAATGCGCGTATTTGACGCCGGGCGAACGCGGCGTTGCGTCGGCCATCGTTGCGTCCTCTCTGGACGAGGCTTCCACCGCCGCCGCCGACGAATCGGAACCCGCTTCAGCTACGTCGGCGAGCCCGCCGAGCGCCGACCGAAGCTGCTCCCGCGTCACACCTCCCGGCCGCAGCACATGAACTTCGCGGCCTACGACGCGGACGACTGTAGACTCCAGACCGACACCCGTCTCTCCGCCATCCAGTACCCCGTCGATGCGGCCGTCCAAATCTTCAAGTACATGGCTCGCTTTCGTCGGGCTCGGCCGTCCGGAACGATTGGCGCTCGGCGCGGCGATCGGACATCCTGAGAGACCGATCAACTCGCGGGCCGCATCGTGCTCCGGCACCCGGACCGCGACCGTATCCAAGCCTGCCGTCACGAGCGGGGACACCGCCCCCTCCTTCGCCGGCAACACAAGCGTCAGCGGCCCCGGCCAGAACGCCTCCATCAGTTTCCGCTCGATGTCATTCACCCGCTCGGCCACTCCCGCCACATCTTTCGTACGCGCCAAATGTACGATCAGCGGATTATCCGACGGCCTGCCTTTCGCCGCGAAAATACGGCCGACCGTCTCCGTGCTCCTCGCGTCCCCACCAAGTCCGTACACCGTCTCCGTCGGAAACGCAACGATGCCGCCTCCGGCGAGCGCCGCGGCGGCTTCCTGTATGCCGACCCGCAATCGATCTGCAGGCCAATATGTCGTATGCTGCGCCATCTGCTGCTCCATCCCATCGACTTCTCGCGCATGCGGAAACCGCAGCGCCGAGCCTTTATGTTAACGCCATTATAACATAGCGGGCGGCGGACGTCAGATTGGTCAGAACAAGGATGACAAGAACGCGATGAGCTTCTCGAGCAGTTCCCATAGAAAAAACTTAGTCTCCGGCTTTTCTTCTGCCTGAGCTGGCGATTTATCTTTCTCGCCGGAAGTTTTGATGATCTCGCCGGACGCGGCATCATCTGCGGCGGTAGCCGCCGTCAAGCAAAGCGGAGGAAACAGCACGCACCACCAATTGGCGCCTTTGCCGTCGCCGAGCGTTACGCGGAGCGCTTCGTAGTCGCCTGCCGCATAGGACCGTCCTTCGAACGTTTTGGCTGGGAACGGTACTTTGGCAAGCTCTACTTTGCCCCCATAAGGCGCATCCAGTTGTTTGAGCTTGGCTGCTACCAGTTGGCGGAGCGTGGGCAATTTCTTGCCGATGAGTGCACGAGCTTCGTCATGAGTATCCGGCATCGCGCCCCAAGAGCGGATGGATGCTGCAACGGCATCGCGAACGCTAGCCTTGATGCGTTGATCGGCCTCTCCATCGGAGTTAGCAATTATTCGAATACGAATAGCATCGGTCGGAATCAGCGCTCCGGTTCCCGCAGAAGCGGATGGGCGCAGAAAAACGAACAAACCTATCAATATCGTAACGCCGAGCAGTACAAACTTGCCGGCAGCACGGGTGAAACGGGTTTTCGAACGGGAAGAAGAAAAGGAAGATGAATGATGGCTAATACGCATAGGTTTTCGCTCCTTGATGCACCCGTCGGTGCAGCACTATGCGTTCCGGAACGTCTTAGCCATCAGTATGTCCGGATTTCGAATCTATAAACCTATCAAACTCGCAAAATCGAAGCTACTCTCATCACCTTGTTCATACATCGAGAGTATGTCCGTGTCTTTCAGGAGGTTTCCCGTCAATATGCAGGCAACCGTCTCGTCTTTGTCGATCGTCCCTTCAGCGATCAGCTTGCGCAACGAGGCTACTGTCGAAGCGGACGCAGGCTCGCAACCGATTCCACAACCATCGATTAGCCTTTTGGCCTCAATGATCTCCTCGTCGGTTACCGTACATGTCACGCCACCACTCTCCCTCAGGAAGTCTCGGGCTTTGCGCCAACTAGGCGGGTTTCCGATATTCATCGCCGAAGCGACTGTCGCTGGCGAACGTTCCGGAATGAGCGTTTCGCCTGCCGCCGCCATCATTTTATGAAACGGGCTTGCCCCTTCCGCCTGTACAAGCGCAACCTTCGGCATCCTTTCGATTAAGCCGAGCTGCAGCAGATCCTGGAGCCCTTTCCCAAGCGCCGTCACATTGCTTAGAGCTCCACCGGGAATAACAATCCAATCCGGCAATTTCCAATTCATCGACTGCGCGAGTTCGTAGACGATACTTTTTTGCCCTTCTATTCGAAAAGGATTAAGCGAATTGCAGATGTATAGATCTAGTCCGCCACCGTGTTGCTCGAAGAAGCGGATTCCATCATCGTATGTGCCGTCGAATCGGATCATCCGAGCGCCATAGGCAAGCGTCTGCACAACTTTGTTCGCAGACACTTTCTCGTTGGGCACAAGAACGACTGACTCGCATTCCGCAAGCGCCGCGTACATCGCCAGGGAAGCCGACGTATTTCCTGTTGAGGTGCAAGAGAATCGCCTATACCCAATCGATCTTCCGTGGGATAAAGCAACCGTCATCCCGTTGTCTTTGAACGAACCGCTCGGATTCTCGCTCTGCGCCTTCAGCCATAATTGCCGAATACCGAGAGAACGACGGATCGGTTCCGCAGGGTAGAGCCCCGTGTTGCCCTCGTATTTAGTTACGATTTCCCTTTCCGGCAACTCGGGGTGGATCAACTCCTTGTACCGCCAAACCCCGCTCGCGTAAGGAGTCATTCTCTCCGAAAGTCTCTCGTGGAAAGTTCTCTTCAACCGCTCCGGATCAAGTCCGACAAAATCGTGCGAGATTTCCAGCAATCCCCCGCACTCACACCGATAAGCCGCGTCTCTATGCTCGCGCCCACACTCGTAACACTTGATTTTCATTTGCACCGCACTCCCTTCTACCTCTAAAATAAGAGATATCCATTCATAAATCTAATATATAAAATTTCGTTTTTCATAAGTTTTTATTATCATTTGAGAAGAGGTCTACCGATTGCTGAATCTCCATGCGTTGCGTTTGTTTCATGTCGTTGCCGAACTTGGAAGTGTGACAAAAGCGGCCGAAAAGCTCAACATCAGTCAACCCGCCGTCACGGGGCAGATCAAGAAGTTGGAGCGAGAATTGGGACTGCAGTTGTTCGCTCCTCGAGGCAGAGGCATCTTGCTGACCGAGGCAGGTCAGACGATCGCGGCAGAAGCCAATCGGCTATTTTCTCTAGAAGCCCATATCGAGCATTCGATCGCTCGACTAAAGGACGGAACAGCTGGCGTTCTGAGGATCGCGGCTACTTATTTGCCAGCCAATTACTTGTTACCTGATCTCGTCGCCAGTTACAAAAATCGTTATCCTGAAGTCCGGGTAGAGATCGAAACTGTCGGATCGGTTAAGGCAACGGAGCTTCTGCTCCGTTACGAGGTAGATCTTGCTATTGTCGGTGGCGGACGGATCGCCAACCCTCGCCTCAGGGCGAAGCCGTGGCGGAAAGACGAAATGTGGTTTGTTGCTCATGCGGAGCACCGGCTCGCCGGAAAGAACACAACTTTGGCGGATATCGTTTCCGAACCTTTCGCGTCCCGAGAAGAGGGCAGTTATGCGAGAGAACAACTCAAGGCGCTATGCCTCGCTGCCCATGTGGGAATGCCAGTCATCGGACTCGAGATGAACGGTTATGGAGAATTACTCCGCGTTGTCGCAAAAGGTTATGGCATTGCCTACTTGTCCGCGCTCGAAGCCCGCGAGGAGGTCGAGCGGGGAACACTCCAACGGATTGTCGCGTCGGATGCGTCAGCAGAGAATCTCATATGTGCGTATTTCCGAAACGAGCCCGCCGGCGCGAACATACCGGCCAAGCGGTTTCTCGAGCTCATGCCCGAAGAAATCGAATGACCGATCACAAGGACAATTTTCAAAAAATGGGGATTTACCGCCCGCAAGACGCTATGGTACAGTTAGGACAAATCCGGAAGCACCGGTCCAAACTAATGGCTGAGGAGGTCTGAACGTGGAAGAACCGGTCGCACGACAAATTCTGGATGTCATGTCAACGTTGCAGCACAACTTTTTCGAGTTGCAGAACAACGTTATGGCAATGCACGCAAGCTTTGAAGATTTTAAGATCGAGGTCAGGCATGACATTCGCGAGCTTAAAAGCGAAGTTAGCGGGCTCAAAGGCGAAATTAGTGAGCTCAAACGGGATGTGAGCGAGCTTAAACATGAAGTCACCGAGCTGAAACAGAACGTAGAACGCTTGGACGAGAAAGTGACGCAAATCGATATTCGCACAGAAAGACTGGAGCGACGTATGGATATGACTTTCGATGCCGTCGGAGATGTGAAAGAGACGGTAAGCGAACTGAACGACAAGCACGAACGCCATGAGATGCTTCTCGGCGAGATCGCTAAATCACTACTTGAACAGGCCGCGCGCAGCCGCCGGGCTATAAATCCCATTTAAATGACCAAAAGATCGCAAGCCCTCTCGGGTCCGCGATCTTTTTTACTTACACAATGCGATAACATGCCGATCGATGCCAGCGTAATCCTTCACACAATAAACGTCGTCCCAGTTCGCCGCTGTCCGCAATAACCCTGCAACGTCTGCTGCCTGGCCTGCGCCGACTTCCCATGCCACGAGGCGCGGCAGCCGTTTCAATGCCGTGAGTTGCCCGGCCATCGCGCGATACGGGTTCAGGCCGTCCTCACCGCCGTCCAGCGCAAGCCTCGGCTCGTAATCGCGCACTTCGCGCTGCAATCCCTCTATGTCCGCGCTCGGGATATACGGAGGGTTGGACACTAGAATATCGATCTCAACGTCGCTGCCCGGACCATTAACCATAAACGGAGTCAACAAATCGCCTTGCACGAAAGCCAACTTCCCGCCAACTCCGAGTTTTGACGCATTCCGTCTCGCCACCGCCAGCGCATCTTCTGACAAGTCGGACGCGATAACTCGCCACGTGGGTCGTTCAGCCGCCAACGTCACCGACAAGGCGCCGCTGCCCGTACCCACATCCAGCACAACCGGGCAGCTGCCTCCCTGTCCGTTCGGGCCGAACAGCTCGTCCCCAATCCGAAGAACCGCCTCTGCGAGCAACTCCGTCTCGGGCCGAGGAATTAACACCGCCTCCGTCACCTCGAACGCACGACCATAGAAATGTTGATCCCCCACCACATATTGCACGGGCACTCCTTTTTCGCGTCTCGCGAGCAAGCTTTCCCAGACTTCTAACTTCTCCACCGGAAAAGGCTCCCGCATATCCCGTAGCCATTCCGTTTTGCCGATTCCGAGCAAATAAAGAAGAAGAAGCTCCGCATCCGCGTCCGCTTCTTCGACTCCGGCTTGCCGCAATCGCGCTGCCCCAGACCGCCATACTTCCCTCAGCGTCTGAGTTCCGCGTTCCGTCGACACGACAACGCCTCCCGTATTATTTCATTTGTTCCCGTTCAAGAATTTCCGCCTGCTCGGCGAGCGTAAGCGCCTGAACGATCTCTTCCATATCGCCGTTCAGCACATAATCAAGCTTGTGCAGCGTCAAACCGATCCGATGATCCGTTACGCGGCTTTGCGGAAAATTGTACGTGCGAATGCGTTCGCTCCGATCGCCCGTCCCGACTTTCTCGCGGCGTTCGCCGGAATACTTCGCTTCCTCTTCCTGGCGCTTAACATCCATAATCCGAGTTCTCAGCACTTGCAGCGCTTTGTCCTTGTTATCGTTCTGCGATTTGCCGTCTTGGCAAGTCGCCACGATGCCTGTCGGCACATGTGTAACACGGACAGCCGATTTCGTCGTGTTAACCGACTGTCCGCCGGCGCCGCTCGAACAGAACGTATCGACGCGAATGTCTTTGTCGTGAATGACGATGTCGAGCTCTTCGGCTTCCGGCATCACGACGACAGTCGATGTCGACGTATGAATACGCCCGCCCGACTCCGTCTCCGGCACGCGCTGCACGCGATGCGCGCCGCTCTCGTACTTGAGCATCCGATAGGCTTCCGCTCCGCTAACCGAGAAAATCACTTCCTTGAACCCACCGAGATCGCTGACACTTGACTCGAGCACTTCCGTCCGCCAGCCATGGCTATCCGCGAATTTCGTATACATCCGGTACAATTCGGCAGCGAACAGGTTTGCTTCTTCGCCGCCCGCAGCTCCACGAATTTCGACGATGATGTCTTTCCCGTCGTTTGGGTCCTTCGGCAAAAGCAAGAAGCGAACTTTCTCCTCGAGCGCGGTGCGGCGCTCTTCGAGCTCGCCCAGCTCCAGCTTCACCATTTCCCGCATCTCGTCATCCAATTTATCTTCCAGCATCGCCTTCGCATCCGCCGCTTGCGTCAGCACCTGCTTGTATTCCTCGTAAGCGCGGTACGCCTCTTCTAGTCCCGCTTGTTCCTTCGCGTACGTGCGAAGACGGTTCGAATCGCTCACCACGTCCGGATCGCTCAGCAATTCGTTTAGTTTCTCGTAACGATCCGCCAGTATTTGCAGACGGTCCAACACTATTCTCATCCTCCGTTGCCTCATGTGTTACCCATCATTATAACATAAATGAAGCCTGCGTTGCCCGTCTTCACATTCGCATATTAAATAGTGTGGATAGTGCTTTGCAAAAGCCAATTTTGTAAAGTATACTTTGGAAGTAGCGAGGGGAGCGATCAGTTGTCATGAAAACCGACAAACGTCCAATGTACCAATTGATTGTGGACGATTTCAAGGAAAAAATCCGCAAGGGCGAAATATCCGGCGAAGAACCGGTTCCTTCGCAGATCGAACTTGCCAAAGTATACGGCACCAGTGAAATTACGTCGCGTCGCGCTTTGACGGAGTTGGCCAACGAAGGGCTCATTTACCGAGTGAGAGGCAAAGGCTCCTTTATAAGCGAAGAATATGCGGGCCGAGCAGGCACAACTGAACCGAAGATCAATACGATTTACTTGGTGTACCAATTCGTCCCCTTGGAGCTGTTCAACCATGGCTTCTTCGGCGATTTGCTTCGCGGTCTTCATGAGAAATGCGAGAAGAATCAAGTTGCTTTTCGCCTGTGGGATCTCGGAGAGAAAGGGGGATTGCCGCCGGAAAGCGATCGCTCCGGGTGGGTACTGCTACCGCTTGCCATGGAAACTGAGCACGTATCGGCAGACATTGTTGCAAGGTGGAAGGAAGAGAAGCGACGGTTCGTCACCGTCCACTTCTACTTCCCCCATCTGCAAATTCCTTATGTCATCGTAGATAATATGACAGGCGGTTATTTGGCGACACAGCATCTGTTGTCCATTGGCCACAGGCGCATCGGCATTGTGTTAACAGGCAATTCCCCGATAGAGATCAATCAGGAATTTTCGCTTCGCCTGCAAGGCTACAAGCTAGCCCTCTCGCAGTACAACATCCAATTCGATCCGTCGCTCGTCGTCGTTATCGAAGGCGCCAAAGAAGAATTCGAATCAGGGGCGCAAGGTTTTGATCGGCTCATGGATCTGGATCAGCCTCCGACGGCCGTCTTTCTGACCAGCGACATTAAAGCAATCGGGGCTCTGCAGGCAGCAGAACGAAGAGGACTGAACGTGCCGGAGGATGTGAGCCTTGTCGGGTATGACGACCTGTCCGTCAGCAGCTTCGTACATCCCAGGCTCACGTCTGTCAATCAAAACACGTATTTGGTCGGCAAGAGAGCGGTGGAACTGTTATTGGAATCCGTCAGCGAGGAAACCGGCGGCTTCAGTAAAGACGAAATCGTCCCCAGCCTGATCGTTCGGGACAGCACTGCGGAGCGGATTCCGTAAATCGTTAACGCTCAGGCCGACAGTTCTGAACGAACGGGATTTCGGCTTAAAGGATATGCATTTTTAGAAGTGTGAGCGATCGCGCTTCTTTTTTTAATTTTTGTTCTTGAAAATAGTCTATTCAAAGTATATATTATAAAGTGTAAGTATACTTAATAGTTAGGGAGAGGTCATATGAAAGCTTCGAGAAAATGGCTGTACATGCTTTGTTTGTCCCTTGTTATCTCTACACTCGCAGCATGCTCCAGCGGAAAGGGCAATTCTTCCCCGTCGCCTTCTGAAAGCGGTTCCGCGGAACCGTCGCAGTCGCCTTCCGAGTCGTCGCCCGCTGCTCCCGACTTGTCCGGCTCGTTCAAGATTTCGCTGCCGAACGCATCCGCGTCGGTATGGAACGCCGTGGCTGACGCCTACATGCAGAAGCATCCGAACGTTAAAGTGACCGTCGACAACAAGCCGATGGACGGGTACAAGGAGTGGCTGACCTCGCAGTTCGCCGCCGGCACGCCGGACGTGGATCTGGCGGTTATCAACGAAGTGACCGGCTTGCAGAACGACCGCAAGTTCGTCGATTTCTTGCCTTGGTTCGAGAAGACCAATCCATACACCGGCAAGGCATGGAAGGACAGCCTCGATCTAGGCACGATGGGCGTGAACCTCGACGCCATGGGAGAGAACGACCACCTGTACACGCTGAACTTCGAGTCGGTGCAGATCGTATGGCTCTATAACAAAGAAATTTTCACCAAAGCCGGCATTACAGAGGCTCCGACCACCTTTAACCAGTTGATCGAAGATTTCAAGAAAATCAAAGAAGCGGGCTTCGTGCCGCTTGCGCTGGCCGGCAACTCCAATTCGATGTGGAGCGGCGAAGCGGGTTGGCTCGTCCGGGTATACGGCGACCAATACATGAGAGATTCGGTCAACATCGTCCGTTCCCAGCCGAACGATTACAACTACGTAGCGGACTTGGACGACAAGTGGGCGTTCGATCCGACGGATCCGAACAATGATTCCAACAGCCGGGTCACAAAGAACGACGTTCGCGTATGGAAAGCGATCAAGGAGAAGACGGGACCGTTCAAAATCGAAGGCAATCCGAAATGGAAAGCGTTCATGGAAAACTTGAAGACGCTGTTCCAATACACCGAGTCCGGATTTTTCGGCGTCAACCACGACCAGGCCTACAGCTTGTTCCTGACGGGCAAAGCGGCGACAATGCTCACAACCCCGGGCTCCTACTGGCAGTTGCCAAAAGACTTGGCCGACGAGAAGCTGTCGGGCACGAAAGGCGGCGCTAAACCTTTCGAATACGGATTTTTCAACATGCCGTCGATGGAAGGGCCTGAAGTGATGGCTCCGGCCCGGACGATTCAAATTCCGATCGGTTTCTACGGGCTCGTGTCCAAAGACGCGAAGCAAACGGAGCTCGGCATCGATTTCATGATGTACTTGACTAGTCCGGAAGGTTACAAAGTATACTTAACAGCGATTCAGAATAGTAAAGATGCTTCTCTTGCCGGATCGCCAGCGCTGAAAGATATCGAGCTTCCCGAAGAAATGGCCAAAGCGTTCGCGAATTTCAAACCGATCGGAAATACGGAAGGCTTCCCGAGCGCGAACAACTCACTTGCCCGCGGCGTATCGGACTTCCAGCCATCCGTTCAGGAATGGGTTGGCCTCATCCAGCAATATTTCGGCAATAAAATCACGATCGATCAATATTTAACGAAGTACCAGGCTTCGGTCGACAAGCATTTCCCTGCCGCATTGAAAGACAAGAAACTTGAACTGGCCGATCTCGACACGCCAGAGCGTAAACCGCCGGAAAGAAAATAGCATTGCAGGTCTGCACGGACGCCAATGGTCTGTGCAGACCTCCGTTTCAGACAGGAAGGGGGATGACCGCATGAGGAACGGATTGAAACTTGGCTTGGTGGCGCTCGGTTTGTTCGTTCTTTTAGCGCCGACGAGCGTGTTCGCGAAGACGAATTGGACCCTCGACCCGGGAAAGGGCGTCACGTCCTTGTCCTTGTCGGCGGATGGGTCGAAGCTTGCCGTAGGCAGCTATGACACCCATGCCTACGTGTTCGATCAAGAAGGAAAAAAATTAACGGATATCGCGGCCAACAACGTCGTAACCGGCGTCACCGTCATCGGCAACGAGAAACTGCTCGTCTCTTCGGATGATCGTCGCTTGTATGCCTATGACTTGAACGGAAACCTGCTGTGGGAGTCAAATCTTAAAAAGCGAGTAGAAGGGGTGTCGGCATCGGCGGATGGGTCAGTCGCGGCCGTCACCGTTCAGAATAGCCCGGATCTCCTGCTCATCGATACGGCAAGCGGGGAAGCAAAGGGTAAGACGAACATCGGATTCCGCGTCCAGGACGCAGCCGTCGCTTCGAACGGAAAGTATATTGCCGTCGGCGGCAAAGACCAGAACGCGTATTTGCTGGATGAACAAGGCAAGCTCCTCTACAAAGCCGGAATGGACGGGACGATTAGCAGCGTTGCGGTGACCGGTGAGGGAGAGCTCGTCGTCGGGCTTACGACGCCAAAGGTGATCGTGCTGAACGCCAAAGGCGAAGTGGAGCGAACTATCGACGTTCAGGACGCCGTCAAGGATGTGGCCGTGGCTTCGGACGGTCGGACGATCGGCGCCGCCGACTACGCGGGCAACTTCTACGTCATCTCGGATAAAGGCAAGGTGCTCTGGAAAATACGGGTGAATGCCCCTGCGACGCGGGTTGTCTTCGATGCTAAAGCGGTCAACCTTTACGGGGGTACGGAGGACGGACAAATCTACCGCTATGACGTGGAGTCCGCCGTGAAAGGAGCAGCGTCCGCGGCGCGCAATGCGCAGTACGTGAACGTTGCGATCGCCGCAGGAGTACTTATTGCCGCAGCCGCCCTGTTTCTCGTATTGAAAAAATACAATCGACTCTCTGTATTCCGGAGAATATGGAAAGCGAAGTGGATTTATGTCGCGCTGTTTCCGGCGTTTTTCCTATTGATCGGATTTCTGTACGTGCCCGCGATTTCGGGCCTCTATCATTCTTTGTACGACTGGCATCCCGGAGGGCGTTCGTCTTACGTCGGACTGGCGAATTTTCGCAGGATGCTGACAGACGAATACGTCACGAAAGGGATCGGCAATTTGGCCATTCTGATCGTGACAGGGCTGATAAAGGCGATCGTGCCGCCACTTGTCGTGGCCGAATTGATCTATCATCTGAAGAGCAAGCGGCTGCAATATTATTTCCGAACGGCTTTCGTCTCTTCGATGGTCATTCCCGTTGTGGCCATGCTGCTGATTTGGCAGAACCTGTATGATCCTAACCTCGGTCTTATCAATCACTTCCTGGACGCCATTGGACTTGAGAGCCTTAAGCATTCCTGGCTAGGCGATTCGAAGACGGCCATCTGGTCCGTCATCTTCATCGGATTTCCTTTCGTCGGCATTCTTCAATTGCTGGTGCTCTATTCGGGCCTGCTTGGCATATCCGAGGAACTGATCGAGGCGGCGAAGATGGACGGGGCCAAGTTTATGCGTATCGTGCGTTCCATTCATCTCCCACTGTTGTCCGGGCAATTCAAATTTCTGATCATCCTTACGCTGATCGGCGTCATTCAGGATTTCAACGCCATCTTGATCGTGACGGGCGGAGGGCCGATGGATTCCACGTACGTGCCGGCTTTGCAGATGTACTACGCCGCTACGAAGTTCGACCAGCTTGGTTACGCTTCCGCACTGGGCGTATCGATGTTCTTCGTTATTTTGCTGATTACGGTTATCAACATGAAGTTCCTGCGCAGCTCGCGGGAGTAGGGGGCCAATGTCATGACATCTTCGAAGGCAGTCGGGCGCGCCTTGTTCAGCCGGGCATCCGTCAGACAGTTGATCCTGATCGTATGCCTGGCGCTGCTGGTCGCTCTCACTTTGGTTCCGATATTGTTTATGTTCTACAGCTCTTTGAAGAGCAACTCGCAAATCTTGGGCAGCTTCTGGTCACTCCCTTCGCCTCCCCAGTGGGACAATTACGCGGAGGCGTTCTCCAGCATTTGGCGGTACGTGGTCAACACAATCCTGTATTCGGCCGGCGCAAGCACGTTAGTCGTGTACTTGTCCGCGGTGTCCGGATATTTGTTTGCCAAGAAGGCGTTTCCAGGCAAAGAGTTTCTGTTCCTGCTCCTGCTCGCCATGATGATGGTGCCAGCCGTGCTTACCCTCATTCCCGCTTACGTCTGGTACGAGAAGCTCGGGCTGACCAACACGCCGCTGGCCATCATTATCGCGCATGCGGCAGGCGGGCAAATTTTCGGAACGTTCCTGTGCCGCACGTCGATGGAGGGGGTGCCGAATTCGCTATTCGAAGCCGCGCGCATCGACGGGGCGAAGGAGTGGACAGTGTTCGCGCGCATCGTGCTTCCGCTGTCGGTACCGATCCTCGCCACGATTTTCATCATGCAGGCCGTAGGCACTTATAACGATTACGTGTGGCCCCTGCTCACGATCCGGGACAGCGATTTGCAGATGGTCGGGGTCGGGCTCACCCAGTTCACGAAGCAGTTCGGGATTACGGACAAAGGCGTGCAGTTCGCCGCGTATACGATCGCGTCGGCGCCGCTGATCGCCGTGTTTTCATTCGGCATGAAATATTACATTCAGGGAATGGCGCAAGGCGCCTTGAAAATGTAGGAGGGTTCGCGGATGGGTACAGCCTCTTGCGAGTGGCTCGGGGAATATCGAAATCCGTCGGCGAAGTATCGGCCCGTACCGTTTTGGGCGCTCAACGGAGAGCATGACGCGCAGGAAATGAAGGAACAGTTGAAGCGACTGCAAGTGATGGGCATGGGAGGCGGATTTTTTCACCCCCGGCCCGGCCTCGTGAACGAATACTTCAGCGAGGAATGGTTCGACCTGTTCGCTGCGGCCTTGGAGGAAGCGGAGAAGCAGGGTCTCCATCTGTATATATACGACGAGAATTCCTATCCGTCCGGCTTCGGCGGCGGGCACGTGTCCGCGGAGCTCCCCGACTGCCTGAGCCGCGCTGCCGTACAGACGCTTTACGAGAATATCGACGCCGGCGAGTTGCCTTACGCGAAAGATCATTTCCTGGCCAGCCCGGGGCGCCCGATCGCGGCTTACGCTTTCGAACGCACCCCGCAAGGCGGGATGCGCCTGACGAAATCGCTCTCGGGGCTGCCGGCTTCCGAATGGGGAAAATACGGCCGATCGTTCGCCGTGTACGACTGGCAGCCGGCCGAAACGAATTCATGGCTGGGCGGCTTCGCTTACGTGGATTTGCTGCGGCCGGAAGTGGTGCGCAAGTTTATCGAGCTTACTCACGAACGATATAAGGAACGATTCGGCGACCGGTTCGGGACGACGATTCCTGCCGTGTTTACCGATGAGCCGGAAGTATCACCGGGGAACATGTTCCGTCAGGACGAGGTTGCCATTCCGTTCTCCTACTGGTTCGCCGCGCAATTCGCGGACCGAACCGGCTACGACCTGATCGAGCATTTGCCGCTGCTGTTTCAGGAAGCGGAGGACGCGACGGGAAACTTGCGCGACGCTAGAGAAGTGCGCTATGACTTTTACGAAATCATGTACGAGCTGTGGAAACAAAATTACGTCGTTCCTCTGTCGGAGTGGTGCGTCTCGAACGGTCTCGCCTTAACCGGACATTATCTGGAGCATCAGTGGCCGATTCCGTGGGTGCGATTTTCGCCGGGGATTATGTCGCTCTATGAATATATGAGCTGGCCGGGTATAGACTTCCTGACCTGCAGCCCATTGGAGCAGGACGGGAAGGATCCGTTGCTTGTCGCGGTACGGGAGGCGGCCAGCGCAGCGCATCAGCTCGGGAAAGAACGGACGCTATGCGAAGCGTTCGGCGCGGGAGGCTTCGATTCTTCTACTCAGGATTACAAACGGATTGGGGACTGGCTGCTCGTACACGGCATTAACTTCCTGAATCCGCATCTGACGGCAGGGTCGCTCGCGGGAGCCCGAAAGCGGGATCATCCGCAATCGTTCGACTGGCGTGTGCCTTGGCAGTACGAGCTGCGGCAGCTGAACGATTATTTCGCCCGGGCGCAGCTCGCGCTCATGCAAGGCGAGCCCGATCGCCGGGTGCTCCTTCTGCATCCGACTCGGACGTCGTACTTGTATCCGGCGACGGCAAGCTGGAACGCGGCCGGACAGCCGTTCGAGGAAATGGTGTCGGGCTATAAGGAACTGCTGCAACAGTTGTCGGATGCCGGCATCGACTACGACTTGGGAGACGAGGAGATCATGGCCCGCCATGGGCGGGTGGCGGACGGCAAGTGGACAGTCGGGCGCGTTTCTTACGACGAAGTCATACTTCCGGCAGGCATGGAAACCATTAAGGCGTCCACCTTGCGGCTGCTCGCGGAATTCGTGGAAGCGGGCGGCACCGTGCGCGTCCTCGGCGGCAGCCTGCCGAATTATGTAGATGGCAGGAAGAGTTCAGCCGTAAGGGAGCTCGCGGAACGCAAACCGGCGGGCTGGGAGCGAACAAGCGTTGCCGCTCTTATCGAGCGATGGAGCGCAGAGAGCCGGAGGAGCTGCGGGTACGCCTTGCGCGAGATTGGCTTAGAGAGCGGTAGTGCGGTAACTGCATCGGTATCGGCGGTATCGGCGGCGGGGGCTTCGACAATCGCCGTATCGATCGCACCGGCGATAACGGAGGTTCGCGGGCTTGGGGTTCAGTCTCGGGTGCTGCCTGGCGGCGACCGGCTGTTGTTTCTGGCTTACAGCGCGCCGGAGCCGAAGCGGGTTTCTCTTGCGCTGTTCGCGAAGATGGCCGCTGTGCGGCTGGATCTTCTCCAGGGGACGGCGGAGCAACTCGCCTCCGGCGACCAAGAGTTGCTGCTGGAGCAAGGCAGCTCTCACTGCTTTCTGCTCGTGAACGATGCGTCTTCGGTCGATAGGGTCAGCAAAAGGTTGTCTCTCGCCACCGCTCAGAAACGAGTCCCGTCCCGCCGCGACGAAGAGAAGCGTAGCTTGCCTATCCGCAGAATTACGCCATGCGACGAAAACTTGCTTATGCTCGATTACGCGGACGTACGCAGCCGGCATCGGGAGATGAAGGGCGTTTCCGTTCAGCGGGCGGGCGAAATATTGTTCCGCGAGAACGGGTTTGACACGAATCCGTGGGATAACAGCGTGCAGTACAAGCGAAGAGTGCTGGAACGGGCGCCAAGCCTGCACGCCGACGGGTTCGATGCGGTGTTCCGCGTGGAAGCCGCCTCTGTTCCGTCCCGCGTGAGATTGGCGGTCGAACGCGCCGAATTTTACCGGCTCGAAGTCAACGGGACGTTGATTGCGCGATCCGAATCGGATCGTTGGCTGGACAAAGTGTTCGGCGTCTACGATCTGACAGGCGCGCTCGTTCCCGGCACGAACGAAATCATGCTGCGCGCGCCCCTGTTCCATCCGCTGCTCGAGCTGGAGCCGGTGTACTTGCTGGGCGATTTTACAGTAGAGCCTGTCGATGCCGGCTTTCGAATCCATGCGGGGATGCCCGCTCTCGAACCCGGCGATTGGACAGTTCAAGGGCTGCCGTTCTACGGCGGGCAGACGGAATTCGAACTGGAGCCGATCGTTGTTGATAAAGAGGAGTTGTCATCCGCCCGCTTCTATTTGCAGACGGAAGGGCTGCACGGAGCGGCTGCACGCGTGAGGGCGAACGGCAACGCTCAAGCAGCGCTTCACATGGGCGGCACAGGCGCTGACATTACTGCCCTTCTGTCGCCAGGCGCCAACCGGCTTTCCGTGATCGTGTCGGCCACGCAGCAGAACGTGTGGGGGCCCCACCATGCGGGCCAGCCTGCGAAAATCGCATCACCCTGGATGTGGAAAACCGGGCCGGCCGAAGGCCCGCCTCCCGGACATCGATACGCCGTCGCCATGTGCGGCCTTGAGCGTGTGGAATTGGTGACCTTATATCGTTGATCGAGCCATTATCCGAGGAGGTTAAACATGAACAAAGCTAAACGTTGGATGGCGGCAGCCTGAACGAGCCGACGACGCCTTATGCCGGCAACCGAATGGGCGAGTTGTCGACAGCAGCGGTGCCGGGGACGTCCTGGCGGGCAGTTTATAAGAACTTCTCCCCCGCTCACCCAGAGCATTGCCGGTGACAGGTGGAACGAGCTCAGCGTGGACCTGAGCAGGTGGACATACAAAGGCAGCATCGACAAAATCAAGATTTGGTTCAGCGCGAACTCCACGTCTCTCTGGGACGCGAGCTACCAAGTCGATCAGATCGGGTTCGGCGCGCAACAAGGTGAGCGTACACAAAAAGGGATGCGCATTCCGCATCCCTTTTTTGTGCGCCGAGCATGGCGATTACCTGGGCGGTGTAAATCCGCTGCGGGGGTTGGCAGCGACCAACCTCTAGCGGTTCCAGTTATTTATCTTCTGGCAAAATAACCGACGATTTCTTTCGCAGCCGGATCAACTACGACCGTCAAAGGCCCGATCAGTTCATCTTGATCCGTATTGTAAGTGACCGAATACAACACCGCACCGGCAGCGCGAAGCTCCTCCAGCTTCTTCTGCGCGCCTTCGGCCGCGATAATCGCGCCGTCATTTGCGTTCACGACTTGCACGATCGCCTCATCCGATTTCGTCTTCACATGTTTCTTCTGATCTTCAGACAATTTGCTCCAAGCAAGTTCGCGATACTGTTGAGCGGTCGCTGCATCGATCTTGCCCGACGTCGCTGCCGGTTGCACGACGAGGTAATGCAATGGGCTTTGCGGCGGCAGGCTTTTCGTCATGATCGGGCCGTAATAGGCGCGGACTTTATCTCCGGCTTTTAAGCTTTCGAACATGACCGACTCGCCTTGCGATGTCAGCACGCCTGTTTCCTTGCCTGCGGTAAGGACGAGGGTCGTCACGGTTTTGCCGTCCTTCGTCTCGCCGAACTTCACTTGCCAGCCGTCATCGGTTTTCTCAACGGACTGAATGACGTCTTCTTTCACCAGGCTTTCTCCGATGACGTTGATGGAGTGTGCGTGCGATTGACCTGGGTAGCTCATAGCCATGGCCGGACCGAATTCGGCGACGATCCGATCGCCGACTTTCAAGTCTTTCGCCGCGAGAACGGCGCCATCACTGCCGGTTAACGTCGTATCCTTATCCACGTACAGGATCACCCAGTTAACTCCGCCTTTACCGAGCAATTCAACGCGGTATTGGCCGTTATCGGTCGACTTCACGTCGACAATAACGCCCATTCCCATCATATATTTCACTTCTTCGGCTTTCCGGTTCATGTCCAGGGATTTGCCTCCTTGGCTCCAACTGATCTCGTACCCCAGCTCATTCGCAAGCGCCCGCGCCGGCAAATATGCCTTGCCGTCGATATAAACAGGGTTCAGCGAAGTCGCGTCTCCATCCACCGATACGGCGATCTCTTTATGCAGCATACCCGTAACTTTGCTGACAAGTCCGCTTGCGCCGGCGACAGCGGTCGCTCCGAACACTCCAGCGGCGGTCATGACGATCAATAGTTTCTTTTTTGGCAACATATACATATGTCTCCTTCCCAAGATGACCCTGCGTTGCAGGGATTCGCATTTTGTCAAAGTCACTGACGCACCCGCGGCCCAAAATGTTTCCGTTATGTCCTAATTTTTCCCCATTCAACGCAAAAAAAGCGGGGCGACAGGTATTTCGCCCGTTGCCCCGCTTTGAATCCGCCCTATCCCGCAGCTTCCTGCCCCGTCGTCCGGTACACTTGTCGGATCGCATCCTCGATGTCCGGCTCCTGCACGCTCAAGTCGCGGATCGGCAGCTTCGCCGACAAGTCCGCGATCAGTTCCGACGCCGTAATGTCCGACTTATCGAAGCGATACCACACTTTCAAGCCTTCCTGCCGCACAAGGTTCGCTCGGTCATGGTCCGGCAACGTCGCTTCTCGGTCAAGCTCGATCACGAGCAAACGGTGCGGCGCAAGCTTGCCAACGATGTCGTCGAGAGGACCGTCCTCGACAAGTTTGCCATGATTGACGACGAGGAGGCGGGAACATAGAAACTCGACATCGTCTAAGTCATGCGTCGTCAGCACGACGGTCATCCGTCGTTCACGGTTCATCGTCAGGATGAATTGGCGAACGGCGTGTTTCGCTTCCGCGTCCAGCCCGATCGTCGGCTCGTCCAGAAACAGCACGCTCGGCTCATGAATCATCGCCGCGGCCAAGTCGCCTCTCATCCGCTGCCCGAGTGACAGTTGGCGTACCGGCGTATCGATGAAATCGCGAATGCGCAGAACCTCATGCAGCACGTCCATCGTGTTAGCGAACCGTCTGGCTTCGATGCGATAAATTCTTTTCAGAAGTTCGAATGTCTCTCCGAGTCGCAAATCCCAATAAAGCTGCGTTCGTTGCCCGAACACAACGCCAAGCTGGCGGACAACCGCTTTCCGCTCCTTCTGGGGAGACAGGCCGCATACGCGAATGTCGCCTTCCGTCGGATGCAGTATGCCTGTCAGCATCTTAATGGTCGTGCTTTTCCCAGCTCCGTTCGGTCCGATGTAACCGACGATATCTCCTTGCTCGATGTCGAAGCTCAGCCCGTCCACGCCGCGTACGATCGACTTCTCCGGCTTGATCAGACTTCTTAACGCGCCGCTTAGCCCCGTTTTCTTACGAACTACAACGAACTCCTTCACCAAATCTTTCACTTCAATGATCGCCATCGGAATCCCCCTCTACGAGCCGGCGCTTTCGTATTTTCGTAACCCTTGGCGGAACACTGCATAGGCGACCACAAAGCTGACCAGACCAACGAGCGGTGTCCATAGCGCCAATCCGAGCGGCAGCTCCAACGATTTCGTCTTGTTCAGAAACTGCTCCGCAGGATAAAAGCTGATGAAACCGATCGGCAACAGAAATGTAAGTATCGCTTGCACCACTTGCGGATACAGCGTCAGCGGGTACATCGTCGTCCTTTCCATCGTCGCGATCGTCATGTTGATCAAGTTCCGGCTTCTTTTCGTCCAGAAAGCGACCGCCCCGACAACCGTATAGATGCTCGCCCGAATTAGCGTTCCGCCAACGACGACGAGGGCAAGCTTAAGCAAATTCACTAAACTCCAATCGAAATCAACCATTCTCGCCGCGGCGATAAAAATGACGGTGCCGGGAATTAGATCGACTAGCCCGATAAAGTTGAAATAGCCCGTTACGAATTGGAAAAAGACGTTCATCGGCCGAAGCAGCAGCCTGTCGAATTCCCCCCGAAGCACTGCATATTCGGTTCCCCAGGTCGGTATAAACAGAACGACGACTAGTCCGTGACTAAGCAATCCGAGACCGTACAGGAAAGCCAAATCGCTGAATCCCCATCCGTTCAGCGGTTGAAATCGATCGACGATAATCCGCAGCATCCATATACCCGCAAAATACTGCGTCGGAATCACGAGCAGCCAACTGACGAGGAAAAGCGGGTATTCAAGCTGGCGCTGGATCGCCAGTTTGGCATAGTAGCCGAACACGATCGCGTAATGACGAATCCCGTTAACGACGTTCCCCACGGTTCAACCCCCTTGTACCATCACTTTTCCTCTGGCCCGTCTCCACACCAGCCCAAGCAACAGCATAAATACGATAATCCATAGGCCTTGAATTACGATCTCCTGCAAAGCTCTATCAAGCGGAATCTGTCCGATATAGATGCCGATCGGCGTCTGGTACGTGTATTGGAACGGAAGCCACTCGGAAATTTTCTGTACCGACTCCGGGAAAAACCATAACGGAACAAGACTGCCCGACAAAATCCGCACGATCGCGTCCTTCATCATCCCGAGATTGCCAAGCTCGATAACCCAGAAAGCTATCAACCCTACAAGCGCGCTCATCAACCACAAAATTGTAAAACTGAATAGGCAACTCATTGTGAAAACGGCAAAAGCCCCCGTGCTCACGGGCATCGGGAAGCCGAATAACAGCGCCGCCACGATGATGAGGGGGATCGCCTTATTCACTAGCGCGCTCGCCATGCTGCCCAAGTCGTCGGACAAATAAATGCCAAGCAAGGGTATCGGCTTCATGAAGTCGAGCGCGATATTCCCTTCACGCACCTGAGAATAGATCGTATTCTGCACGCCCGTCTGGAAGACTGCTGCAAGCAACACCGATACGACCGTATACGTCACCATGCTCTGCAGCCCGATTTGAGCGGCGCCCGCTCCGAGCGTTGCACTCGCTCCGCCGGCGTACGCGGCTTTCCAAATGTAGACGGAGGCGGCCAACAAAATGATGTCGCCGATCATGCCTATCCATACTTCGAATCGGTAAGCGAGCGCCGTCAAAATCCTCATTTTGACCAAGTACCCGTAAGCTCTCAACATCCGCCCCTCCATCCAAGAGATCTCTTATTCAGGGAATAAATTGGATATACTATAGCACATTTCTATGGCGCCGAATACAGAGGGAATCTCACTTCGAATACAGTTTCCTTCCTGTTGCTTGCGACTGAAATGGTGCCATTATGGCGAGTAACAATGCTTTTGACAATCGCCAGCCCCAACCCCGTGCCCCCGGTTTTTTTCGATCTCGACTGTTCAACGCGATAGAAGCGTTCGAATAAGTGCGGCAGGTTTTGTTCCGGGATCGCTTCCCCGTAATTCTTGAAAGCAATGACGGCTTCGTCTTCCTCTCTGGAGACGATAATGTCGATCCTTTTGCCTTCTGCCCCGTAGTTGATAGCGTTCATAAACAAATTGCCGAAAGCCCGCGCCAAGCTCTCTCCATCGGCCGCAATTCGGGGCTCGTCATCGGAATAAACCCGACATTCCATTCCGGCTTTCTCGAGGCTTGGCACGAACTCTTCCGCCAACTGTCGGATAAATCCGGCAACGTCCATTTCCTTGATACCCAGCTCTAATTCGTTGCTATACTTCGTATACTCGAATAGATCGTCGATCAGCCTTTGCAGGCTTATCGATTTCTCGTAGGCAATGTTAACGTAATAACGCAGCTCGACTTCGTCCTGATAACGGTCTTCTTCGACCAATTCCAGAAAACCGAGAATGGAGGTCAAAGGCGTCCGGAGATCGTGGGAGACGCCCGTGATCAGATCGTTTTTTGTTTTTTCGGCACGCCGTTCTTCCTCCATGGACAGTCCGAGCTGCTTGCTCATCAGATTAATGTTATAGGCCAACACGCCAAGCTCATCGGTAGACTTGACCGGAATTTCGTAATTCAGGCGACCTTTGGAGATTTCTTGAAGACCCGACGTAATTTCCTTCAAGTACCCGATCATTCTTTTGGTCAACCCATAGAAGATCAGCAGAAAAAACAAACAACCCGTAACAGCCATTAAAGTTGCCGTCGTTTGCGTATCCTTAAAGATCCAATTCATAAATGCGTTGTTCGGGAATAAGCGCCACACGTCTACGGCGTAATAAAGAATCGTTTCGCCTGTAATGACGACGAACACTGCAATCATAATGCTGGCAAGAAACAGGTACAGAAATCTCCATCTGATGGTATCGAGCCATTTTACTTTTCCTTTTTCCTTGTCGATCTCCACGCCTGCCGAGCGAGAATCGGCCCCGAAATTCAATTGCTTCAAAATAAAGTACGTAATGGTGATCAAGATCGACCCGGTAACGATCATCACGGGCGCAGAGCCAACGTGATTTATGACCCAGGGGAACGTACCGACAAATACCGGATTTTTTAAATTCACGGAAATCAGGAAACGACCCAAAAAAACGAACAAAACGCCAATACTCAAGCTAGTAAGAAGCAGTAAAACTCTTTGCCTTGCCTGTTTCCCGTCCATTAAGAGTCACCTTCGCCCTAATAGGATTCCATTTTGTAGCCGATTCCCCACACCGTCTTAATAAACTTAGGGTTTTGCGGATCTTTCTCTATCTTCTCGCGAAGCTTCCTAATGTGCACCATCACCGTGTTTTTGGATTCCATAAACGGCTCATTCCACACGACTTCGTAGATTTTGTCCATGCTGAGCACGATGCCCCGGTTAATCGCGAGCAAATGCAATATAGCAAATTCGCGCGGCGTTAATTTGATCTCTTGCTGGTCAACCGTTACGGTATGTGTTGAAACGTTGATTACAAGATCGTCGATGACGATTTCATCGTCGTCCTTCGCGTGAAAGGTGCTGAGTTTTCTGTACCTGCGCAAATGGGATTTCACGCTCGCTACGAGAACAAGCGGACTGAACGGTTTCGTGACGTATTCGTCGGCTCCGATGCTTAATCCCGCGATTTTATCGATATCCTGCGTTTTGGCTGACAGCATGATAATGGGAATATGATGCTCCTCCCTAATCTTCATACAAGCTTCGATCCCGTCCATATGGGGCATCATGACATCCAAAATGATCAAATCCACCGATTGGCTTCGCAACTGCTCTAATGCCTCCATACCGTTCGAGGCGTGAATGAGCGAGTAGCCTTCGTTTCTGAAATAAATCTCCATCAATTTCACGATTTCCGCTTCGTCATCTACCATCAGAATCGTTTCTTTCGACATTCCCAACCCTCCTTGACCGGCATGTCGGACACTCGAATAGAATGCCCGTCCTGCTTTGCCTTTAATTAGTATCCATTATGCCATATGCGGCACTAAAATCGCGCCTTGTTAAGCAAATCTTAAACAGTCGTTAAGAATTCGGGTTCAATAACGATAAGATCTCCTCGCTATACTCGTCTCTGTCACTTGCGAATCCGCATTCGCGACTAACAGTTAGAGGACGGTAAACATGATGCAAACAGAGAATAGGAAAACAACAAGTAAAAAATCTTTAGTCAGCTTGGTCTCAGCCCTTCTTATCGTCGCGATTGTAACGACTTACGGCTTATGGAAGAAATCGAATGAACCGGCCGACGGATTAACTCGAATCCAGCAAGAGCCCATCAAAGTCGAGTCGTCGGCCGTCGTTGCCGATAAGTATGACGTCATCGTCGCAGGGACCGATCCGGAAGGAATCGCCGCCGCGGTATCCGCCGCCCGGAACGGCTTAAAAGTATTGCTCGTCGAAGGAAAAGATAGAGATCAGCTCGGCGGATTGATGACGAAGGGCGGACTCAATACAATCGACCTGAACTACACGCCGGGCAATTCCGCGCGCAGGGGAAAACCCGATCTGCTTAACCGCGGCATTTTCCAACAATTCTACGATCAAATCGAAGGCTCTTCGTTCGACGTCATTACCGCCGCCAACGTATTCGCCAAGATGGTAAAAGAAGAGAGGAATATCGATTTGGTCATGCATGCCCGTCAGTTAGAGCCTACGACTGTAAAGAGCGATGACGGGCAAGCAACGATCACCGGCGTGAAATATATTACGGCGAATGGCGAGAGTCGTACGATACTGGCGGACGCGGTTATCGACGCCACGCAAGATGGCGATATCGCTGCCGCTTCAGGGGCTCCGTACACCGTCGGACGAGAAGATATCGGAGATCCCGACGCTCAAATGGCCGTCACGCTTGTGTTTAAGTTGAGCGGCGTTACCGACAAAATATGGAACTCCTTCGCCGGCCATAAGAATACAGGAACCGATGACGTGAGCGCGTGGGGTTTCCCGGAGGCGCGGGAATACGTGCCCAGCAATCCCGAGAAAGTCAGAATGCGCGGGCTGAATATCGGCAGGCAAAACGACGGCACGATCCTAATTAACGCCATGCATATATTCGGAATCGATCCGTTGAACCCCGCATCCGTGGAAGAAGGGCTGAAGATCGGCCGCGCGGAAGCGCCTCGAATCGCCGATTATTTAATCAAGCATATCAAGGAATTCAAGAAGCTGAAATACGCCGGGACGGCAGACGAGCTTTACGTGCGCGAAACAAGGCATATTCAAGGGGAATATCGGCTGACGCTTGCGGATGTTATGGAAAACCGCGACCATTGGGATGCCATCGCTTACGGTTCTTACGATGTCGATATTCAGAGCACGGATCATACCAACTCCGGCTACATTTTAATGTCGCCCTACCAATACGGCATACCGTTCCGGACGCTCGTGCCTCTGAAAGTCGACAATTTGCTTATCGTCGGTAGAGCGGCCAGTTTCGATTCGTTGCCTGCGGGCAGCGCTCGCGTAATCCCTGTCGGCATGGCGGCAGGGGAAGCGGCGGGAGCCGCGCTTAAGCTGGCGAAAGATAATCAGATAAATGTAAGAGATTTATCGAAGTCAAAAGAACTTGTAGCGAAGTTGCGCTCGAATTTAACCAATCAAGGCATGGACCTGAGCTTCCATCAATTCAAGGAACCTTACTACTTAAGCCACCCCGATTACAAAGGTTTGCTGACGGCGGCCAGCCTGTTGATGACAAGCGGTGCGGAAAATAATAAAGCGTTCGATCTAGACGGACGATCCAACGCGCAACGTTATGTCAACCAATTGTCGCGTTTGACTAAGGCATATCCTCACAAGTTTGCAGGAAAGCCGATTGACGCGATTACAGCTATGACGGAACCAGCTAAAAACCCTCTTTCTCTCGCTCAAGCGGTGAAGACGCTCGCTTTCGCCATCTCGGAAAGTCCGGACGAAGCGGACACGGTCGACAAAATGCTCGAACGAGGTTGGATAAAGCAATCGACCTTGGACGCCATCCGTAATAAGGACGCTCTGACCAACGGAGAAGCTTATATGCTCATGCGCGACGTCTTGGATCTGTATGCCGGTATTGTATATCAATAAGGCCGCCTTGTTCCTGTGCAAAAAAGCAACCCTCTCGGGTTGCTTTTTTGTTTCGCGCTAGCGAGAACGCCGCTCGAAATTATACGTTAAACAAGAAATGCATGACGTCGCCGTCCGCGACAACGTACTCTTTACCTTCGAGACGCGTAAGCCCTTTTTCTTTAGCCGCTTTCATCGAACCGCTCGTCGTCAGATCCTCATAGGAAACCACTTCCGCGCGAATAAAGCCCCGTTCGAAGTCGCTGTGGATGACGCCCGCCGCTTGCGGAGCTTTCATGCCTTTGCGGATCGTCCACGCCCGAACTTCCTGTACGCCAGCCGTGAAATACGTGTACAGGCCGAGCAAGCTGTAAGACGCGCGAATGAGACGGTCCAGGCCGGACTCGGTCAAGCCGAGCTCCTCGAAAAACATTTCCTTGTCTTCGCCTTCAAGCTCGGCGATCTCCGATTCCACTTTCGCGCTGATGTGCACGACGACGGAACCTTCCGCAGCCGCAAACTCGCGCACCTTCTGCACGTAAGGATTGCCGTCGGCATTCGCCGCTTCGGTCTCGCTGACGTTGGCCGCGTACAGAACAGGCTTCATTGTGAGCAAGTGCAAGTCGCGAATGATCAGTTTCTCTTCCGCGGACAACTCAACGCTGCGCGCAGGCTTCTCCGCCGTTAACGCCTCGTGTACGCGAGTCAACGCTTCGAGCTCTTCGGCAACTTTCTTGTCGCCGCCCTTGAGGCCTTTCTTCGTCCGTTCCATCCGTTTCTCGATGGAATCGATGTCGGTAAGGATCAGCTCGAGATTAATGACCTCGATGTCGTTGATCGGGTCGATTTTACCCGATACGTGCGTAATGTTCTCGTCCTGGAAGCAACGAACGACGTGAACGATCGCGTCCACTTCGCGGATGTTGGCGAGGAACTTGTTGCCCAAGCCTTCGCCGCGGCTCGCGCCCTTCACGAGACCCGCGATATCGACGAATTCGTACGCAGTCGGCACGATCCGGTTAGGATTTACGATATCCGCCAGCTTCTGCAACCGCTCGTCCGGCACTTCGACGACGCCGACGTTCGGATCGATCGTACAGAACGGGTAGTTCGCGGACTCCGCGCCCGCCTGAGTAATTGCGTTAAACAAGGTCGACTTACCTACGTTAGGAAGACCGACGATTCCGCAAGACAATGCCATTTCTTCTACACTCCTGACTCCTTGCGGCCGTCGTCTCCGACACGCGGCGACCGACCGACAAGCTGTTCAATTCTCACGCCATTATAACGGAACTGAGAAGCAACGTCCACACCGGGTCGGGAAGTGTGTTGGGAAGCCGAGGCGGGATAACGGGAGCCGAGATTGCGCACAATGACCTCGCATGCCTATCTACGCTGAGGAGGGATTAAATTGGAAAACAAATCGCACAAAGGGAACTACAAAGGAACAACGAACATGAAGGCTAGAAACCAAGACATGGCTTTCGTTAACGACACGATCGAGAACACGAAGTCCGTCGCCGCGACGCCTAAGAAAAACAAGGAAACTGACTGACGCCGGCATAATTAACGAACAAATGGCGATAGACCGCAGATAAGTCGACCGACTGGCAACTGGATGAGATAGCCCGTCAGAGGGCGTTTGTGCGAAAATTCGTACAAAGCGGTGCGCAAGGTAGTCCGTCTGAGGACGTTTGTACGAAATTTCGTACAAAGCGGTGCCCGAGGTAGCTCGTCAGAGGGCGTTTGTGCGATATTTCGTACAAAGCGGTGCCCGAGGTAGTCCGTCTGAGGACGTTTGTACGATATTTCGTACAAAGCGGTGCGCGAAATAGCTCGTCAGAGGGCGTTTGTACGATATTTCGTACAAAGCGGTGCGCGAGATAGCCCGTCAGAGGACGTTTGTGCGATATTTCGTACAAAGCGATGCGCGAGATAGCCCGTCAGAGGACGTTTGTGCGATATTTCGTACAAAGCGGTGCGAGGTTCATTGTGCCTTCGTAGTCTTAAAAACAGCGGCAGTGACAGGCTTCTTTCTTCGCCGTCACTGCCGCTGTTTTCAAATTCCCCATCAACCCGCTTAGCTTTGCAGGTTACCCACTTCCATCTCCAATTCCTTTGTCGTCTCACCGGACGACTTCATCCCAATCTTCGGAACATGTCGGAGCTTGGTTACTGCAACAATCGCAATGCCGAGCATCAGTGCGCAGCTAACCAGCGCGACGGCTTGCATGCCGCTGGCGAAAGCTTCGCGCGCCCCGTGAAGAAGAGTGGAACCGGCGTCACCGGGCAAACGTTCCGCTGCCGAGAGAGCCCCGGCCAAGCTTTCGCGGGCAGCCGCCTCCTCGGAAGCAGACAAATTACCCGGGAGGAACTCCGCGACATGGCTGCGATAGATGTAAGCACCGAGGCTGCCCAGCACAGCGATACCGAGCGCAAACGCGAATTCGCCGCTCGTCTGAAACAGTGACGCCGCCGAGCCCGCTTTTTCAGGCGGGGCCGATCCGATGATCAGATCGCTAGACAGGCTTGGGAACGGTGCCGCCCCCACGCTAAACATCGCATAGCCAACTACGAGAACGGTAAGTCCGGACACAGCTCCCGCCTGGGACAGCAAGATACAGCCGGCAGCCGAGACAACAAGCCCTGCTCCGATGAGGAATGCCGGTCGAATTCGTCTTGCCACGAGCGGCGACATCATCATCCCCGCCATTGAAAAGACCACTCCCGGGAGCATCCATAATGCCGCCTGCAGCGGCGATTTGCCCTGCACAAATTGCAAGTGTTGCGCGACGAAGAGCATGGAAGCGCCGGTAAAAGTAATGCCGAACATCCCTCCCAGCCCGGCGCGGAAGGCGGGAGTCGAGAACAGGCGCAAGTCCAGCAACGGACTGGTCAACCGACGCTGCCGCCTAACGAATATCGTCCCGAAAATAATGCCCGCCAATACAGCCGCAATCGGCAACGCCTGTCCACCGTGTTTGGCGACCTCCTTAATGCCGTATATCGTCGGAAGAATCGCACATAGCGATAGGACAACGCTAACCATGTCCAGGCGGCCGGAAGCAGGCGCCCGATATTCAGGCAGCAGCAAAGGCGCGGTCAACAGCAGCAGCACCATAACCGGAACGCCGAGCAGGAACACCGAACCCCATTTGAAATGCTCCAGCATCGCCCCGCCGACAATCGGTCCGAGAGCCATACCTCCCATAGAGCACGTGAACCATATGCCGATGGCCAATGACCTCTGCTTATGATCGCGGAACATGTTGCTGATAAGCGCCAAAGTCGATGGCGATACGGTCGCCCCCGCGATACCGAGTATCGCCCGGGCTGCAATCAACATCCCGGGACTGTTCGAAAATGCTGCCAAAACCGAGGCCAGTCCGAATGCGGCTGCACCGATCATAAGCAATTTACGACGACCGATTAGATCGCCAAGCGTGCCCATTGTGATCAGAAACCCTGAAAGCATAAATCCGTACATGTCCATGATCCATAGCTGCTGGGTGCTGTCGGCACCAAGGGCGACACCGATGTGAGGCAGAGCCAGAATCATGACGGATACGTCAATCGAAACAAGCAGTGCGGGCAGCGCCAGCACGGCAAGTCCAAGCCAATCCTTCAACCCTGCCTGAAGGTTATTCGAGAGCGCAGCCTCTTCTACTGGCTCCCCGGAACTTTGCCGGGACATAGATTATTCCTCCTCTTCTTATTGCCAGCATTTTACCGGTAACCCCACCATACATCATCACGTTACGTAAGGTTCAAGCGATTCTCTCTAAGCAAATTTGCATTCAGCAAAAAACCCCCGAATCCACATTCGGAGGTTCAAAGTCAACAAGCACGTTACACCCACGCATCCGTGTCGTATCCGCGCTTTTCCCAGTAACCGGTATGCTCTTTGTCGATCAATTCGATCCGGTTGAGCCATTTGACGGATTTGTACGCATACATCTTCGGCACGATCAGTCTTGCCGGCCCGCCGTAATCGCGATGGATCGGCTTGCCGTCGTGTAGCACTGCGACCATGACATCGTCCATGTTCGCTTGCTCTAGCGTAAGCGAGTCGGTATATTCTCCGTCTCCGGAGTATAACTTGACGTACTTCGCGTCCCGCTTAACCCCTGCCGTCTGCAGAAGGGCCGACAAAGGAATACCTTCCCATGTATTGTCGTACACCGACCATCCCGTAACGCAATGGAAGTCGCTCACTTGAACGGCACGTTTCAGCGCCAGAAACTGTTCCCAATTCCATGTCGCAGGCCGCTCCACCAGTCCATCGATCGTAAAAAGCCAAGTAGTCGATTCAAACGAAGGCAGCGGGGTGACCGTGTACACGCGAAAATAACCTCTGGCCCCGCCCCCGACGACGTTAACGGAGTCCGGCATCGGCGTCGGATTCGGCAGCATCCGGTTCGTCTCCTCGGAAACCTCTTTCATGCCGCCTGGCACATCGGACAAGCCGGTTCCTCCAAGCGTCGAAAGCCAACGAAAAAATGGAGGTGCAGCTACGATCGCAAGCCCCACACCGAGAGACGCTTTCAGAAATTGCTTGCGATTAAGAAGCGGAGCCGGCTCATTATATGGCGAGGAAGGCGCTATTCCGAAGTCAGCCTCACCCTCATTATCAGTCATTCGAATCGCCTTGCGATGCGGCTGCTTCATCCATCTCAACCGAGCCACCGAATGATAAACGATATACGGAACACCGATATAGGTAAGCAGATCGTGCATCACGAGCGCAGCGTTCGCCCAACCGGGCGGGAATCTCCGAATTTGCCATAACACGATACCGGATAACAGCCACCCGACGAGCAGAGCCATAACGAAGCCAAGGTTCCCCTTCTGCCTTGGCCGATTGCGGATTTGTTTCAAATGTTTCCGGACGAGGGGAACATACAGCGCAATCAATATGGCGGACATGACCCCAAGCACGATGTGCAGTTGCTTGACAGGGTTGCGGAAGTAACCATTCAGCCAGCCCCGCACCTCTTCCCAAGCCAGTAGCAGTCCCGTCACCGCAAGCAGCAGAACAATCCAACCGTTCCAACGATGCAACTCCGCTAACTGTTTGCCGACACTAGGTTTTCTCGCCATCTTGCGCTCCCCTCCCGACGCTTTATAGCCAAATTATACCACGGTAGCCTTCTCTTCCGAATAAAATTGCATACACAGCATTTTCCACCGGAACATCTCAGCATGTTGTGCGTCTAACGTTGTACTTGACCGCAAGGAGGAATTGAATATGCGAAGAATGGTTCCGCTAATGACTGCGGTTCTTCTTACGCTATTGTTAGCCGGCTGCGGAGCCGGTTCTAATAATAAGGGAGCAACCGATGCTCCGATTGCTACCCCATCCGCCACTGCATCCCTCGGGATTGAACCTACGAGCACCGTCACCGGGGAACCTTCTCCGTCGGCCTCCGCTTCCCCGACGTCTCCATCCAAGCCTGAGCAATCCGCCCTCGTCGAGAAGGCGAAAGATATTGCCGGCTTGCTGAGAGAACGGGATATCGCTTCCCTTGAGGAATATATCGATCCGACTCTCGGGCTTCGATTCTCGCCGTCCGTTCACTTGTCCGATGAAGATCTTTCTTTCAAACCGGACCAACTTCCTAGCTTCAAAATCGCGAAAACGATGCTCTGGGGAACAGCTGACGGGAGCGGAGAACCGATTGAGCTATCATTCCGGGACTATTACGAGAAATTCGTCTACGACAAAGATTACGCGAATGCCCCCGATATTAACGTCGACAAGACGCTCGGCGCAGGCAACACGAAAATAAACATTACGGAAGCGTATCCAGGCGCCTCTTACGTCGAGTTCTATTACCCGGGCACCGATGACTCCGCAGAAGGCATGGATTGGCAAAGCCTGATTCTCGCATTCGTTCCGGCCGGAGACGATTGGAACCTCGTCGCCATCGCTCACGGGCAGTGGACGATCTAACGCCGAACGCAGTCGCAGCGCATAAACAAAGAGGTTGGACCGAAGGACGCAAGCCCTTACCGGTCCAACCTCTTTTCATTACGCCGTAATTTCGGCGGAAGCCTTGACGTCGCTCGCTTTGCCGAATGTTCTCTTGTAGGAGAGGACATAGAACGCGATAGACAACAGCACGAATGCCGCAATATAGATAAGCAATACGCCTGCGTCAGACCACATATCGGAGTAACGGCCGCTGGAGATAACCGCCCGGAACCCGTTGATCGTATAGGTCATCGGCAACCACGAGCTAATATTTTGCATCCATACCGGCGTCAATTCTATCGGGAACGTTCCTCCCGAGCTCGTCAATTGGAAGATGAGCAAAATAATCGCCACGAACCTGCCGGGATTTTGCATGGACGCGGACAAAAATTGAATAATGGCCATGAACGTCACGCTCGTCAGTACGCTAAACAAGAACAATAGCGGCACGCTGCGGACTTCGAGTCCGATGCCGAACAACAGGATCGCGTCCGCAATGATCGCTTGAATCGTGCCGATCGTCACCATCGTCAACAGCTTGCCGACGAACCAACTCCAACCGCTCTTCGGCGTTGCCGCCGGTTCTCTCGTGGAATAGATGACGGTCAGCAGCAGCGCGCCGACGAAAAAGCTCATCGAGATAAAATACGGCGCAAAACCCGTACCATAGTTGGCAACGCCTCCGTCATCAACGACATCAAGCTTCACTGGCTTCGAGAATACGTCTGCCGCAACGTCGTCGCCCTGCACGCTGCCCGTCTTGTCGGCTGCGTCCGCCAGCTTACCCGACAGTTCGCCAGAGCCGTCCTTCAGCTTGACTAGCCCGTCTGTCATTTTTTTGGCGCCGTCGTTCAACTTGCCCGAACCGTCAGCAATACCGCCGATGCCCCCGACTAATTCTGTGAGGCCCCCGTTCAGGCGCGATGCACCGTCACTGAGGGATTTCGACCCGTCTGCCAGCTTACCTGCGCCAGCCGAAGACTGAGCGAGACCGGAAGACAGCCCTTCCGCCCCAGCCGCCACTTTCGTAATGCCGGCCTGAAGCTGGTTTGCGCCTGTAGCCAGCGTTTCTTGACCTACTTTAGCTTCGCCTGTGCCCGCCGCAAGCTGTCCGCTAACTGCTAACAATTGCTTTAACGCCGCATCGTCAGCCAATTCCGGGTGGGCCGCCATGTATTGTTTCAGTCCTGCCGCAAGAGCTTTGGCACCTTCGTCAAGCTTGCCGGCGCCTGCGGATGATTTCGCCAGACCCGCTGCTAGCGATTCGACGCCGCTTTGAGCCTGAGCTGCGCCTTGCTTCAGCGCTTCTCCTCCCGTGCTTAGACGGTCCAGCCCGCCGACCAGCGCCACAGCGCCTTTCTGGAGCTCGGCAGCGCCCCGATCAAGCGTATCCGCGCCTGCTTTAAGCTTGCCGGCGCCGGTATTCAGCGTTACGGCTCCGTCCGCCAGTTTTCGCAAGTTTTGTTCCAGAAGTTGCGCTCCGTTCGTCGCGTCATCGGCTCCTTTGGCAAGCTTGCCAGCGCCTTCGCTCGCTTGACCGAGCCCGTCGGCGAGCGTCTTGAACTGTCCAAGCACCGCTTGCGCGTAGGCTTTCGTTACCTCTCCGCCCAGTTCGTTCTTCATCTTCTCTACAGCGTTTTTGCCGATCTGCGAAGCGAGATAATTGGAGCTGGCGTTCGGTAGGAAGATAATTTCCGCTTGCGTCGGCTTGGCCGTCGTCAACGTCGCTGTTTTCGCCGAGAAATCGGCAGGAATCTCGATCGCCATATAATAAGTATGGTCTTCCAACCCTTTGCGAGCTTCCTCGGCACTGACGAAGCTGTATTCAAACGCGGGGTCCTCCTTCAGCTTCTTCGCGAAATCAGCGCCGATATGGATCGCCTCCCCATTCGATTCCGCGCCCTTATCGGAATCGACGACTGCGACCGGCAACCGATCCAGGTGGCCGTAAGGATTCCAGAATGCTCCGAGGAACATCCCGCTGTACATAATCGGAATCATCAGCATTGCGACCATTGGAATGAGCAGCTTTGGATCGCGGCCGATTGCAGCCAATTCCTTGACGTATTGTTTGAGTCCATTCATTCCCAACATCTCCTGTAGGTGACTAATTTGCAAGTATGGTCATTCGAGTTCTAATCTTTTGCCAGTCCGTTCATAAAATACAATTGGATCAGCTCAGCGACCTGGTCCTTCTCCAGCGGTGTTCGATCCGCTCGTGCAGCCCATTCCGTCGCGAGCGCCAAATACAACTTGATCATGACGAACGCGGTTATCTCCGGATCGCATGGCTTCAACTCGCCCTTGTCGATGCCGAGCTGAACCTTCGTCCGTATGTACCCGACGATCGCGTCCTCAATCTTGCGCAATCCTTCGAGCGCCATCGGTGTCCCGATGTCCCTCACCTCATGAACCATCTTCACCGCTAGTTGGTGTCGTTCCCGGTATTCGAGCAGCCGATAGAGAATTCGGTTCAAGTTGTCGAAGAAGGATCGGTCCGGTTCATACTCCGCGTCGGCTACCACCTTCATGTCGCGGATCAGGTTGCCCATTATTTCGTCGAACAGCTCTTCCTTGTTCGAGAAGAACGTATAGATCGTGCCTTTCCCTACGTTGGCTAACTTGGCGACCTGGTCCATCGTCGTCGCTTTATAACCGAACAGCGCAAACGACTGTCCTGCCGCTTCGACAATCTGTTTCCTCCTGTCGACGGACATTTGCGATCACTCCTTCCCGATCGATTATGACCAAAATTCTAATTTGGTCAATTGGTCATTTTTGATTATACGCCCGTTGTTTATTTTCTGCAACACCCGATTTGCCTATGTGCCCAAAATGCAAAAAAGCCGCGATCCGTCCCGAGGAACGTGTCGCGGCTTCCCAGCCTTGTTACATATGGCTTTGAATTTTCGCTTGCAGAGCGGCTTTGCTTTGCAGGCCGACCAATTTGTCGACAGGCTGACCGTCTTTGAACAGAATCAGCGTCGGAATGCTCATGACGCCGAACTGGCTTGCAAGCTCAGGCTCTTCGTCAACGTTCACTTTCGCGATCGTCGCAGTGCCTTTCAATTCTTCGGAAAGCTCCTCAACGATCGGAAGCTGCATTTTGCAAGGTCCGCACCAAGGTGCCCAGAAATCAAGCAAGGATACGCCTTGCGCTACGTTTTCGGTAAAGTTTTCTTTCGTAATCGCGACTGCCATCTTACATCTCTCCTATCCAATTGTGGATTCATGTATAAAACCCTATGATGATCGAGCACCACGTAAGCGCCCGCTCCATCCTCTAGCTTGCCCGCCGAATGACAGGCTAACTCCTTGCCTTCGCGGCGATGCTGGACAGCATCTGGCCGATCGTAATCGACTGCAAATACATCTCCAACTGCTGATCCGCTCCGCAAAACACAGCGTTCATCACTTCCGCCATATTCGAGCCGACCATACAATCCGACTGCGGGTCGCCACTGCACCAACCCGGCGCCAGCGAACCGGCGGCAAGCGCCTGATATACGTCGGCAAGCGTCACATCGCTTGGCTCCCGGGACAACCGATAACCGCCTCCGGAGCCTTCTCTTGTGTCAACGAAGCCGTTCTTGCGCAAACAGCTCATCACCTTGCGTACCCGAACCGGATTCGTGCACACGTTGGACGCGATTTCCTCGCTTGACGCCATCCCGTCGGGGCGGTGGGCCAGCAGGACAAGGCTATGGACGGCGATGATAAATTCACTGTTCACGACTTCGCCTCCCCGGTGATTACTGTAATAATATCAGTTACAGTTGACATTGTCAAGCAGGTCAGCATCTTGCCGGCCTTCCTTTAGAAATTGATGTTGTCTGGGTCCGCGCCGAACCTTCTGTTTTCGTTTAACGCATCGATGCGAACGACGTCCTCCGGCTCCAGTCTGAAATCGAACAAGTCGGCATTTTCCCGAATGCGCGCCTCATGAACGGACTTGGGAATCGTGACAACGCCGATCTGCAAGTGCCACCGGAGTACGATTTGCGCCGGAGTTTTGCCATACTTGGCTGCGAGTTCCATGAGTAAAGGCAAATCTAACTGCCCTTGCATAAGCGGCCGCCACGATTGTAATTGGATACCTTCCTTGCGGCAAAACGCAAACAGCTTCTTCTGCGTATGAAGCGGATGCATTTCGACCTGGTTCACCATCGGCTTGATCCGGCAAGCCCCCATCAAATCTTCCAAATGATGAATGAGGAAGTTGCTGACGCCTATAGACCGTACGAGCCCTTGATCGTACAACGCCTCGATCGCACGATACGTTTCCTTGTACTTGCCGACGATTGGCCAATGCACGAGGTACAGGTCGACATAGTCCATACCGAGTTTGCTTAAGCTATCGTTAAACGCCTTGATCGTCTCATCGTAACCTTGCTGGTTATTCCAGACTTTGGTCGTGACGAAAACATTATCTCTAGGCACGTCCGAAGCTCGTATCGCCCGCCCCACGCTCTGTTCGTTCTTATAGATAGACGCCGTATCAACCAGTCGGTAACCAGCACGCAAAGCGGCCGTCACAGCGCCTTCCGTCTCCCGCCCATCTTCCGCGCGCCAGACGCCCAGCCCGAGTCGAGGCATCCGTTCGCCGTTCAATAATTCGACCGTCGAATCGATCGTCCATTCCATCGCGTGTCCTCCTTGATTATCCGCTTTTCTTTTCCCCCGCATACGTTCCCTTATTTTAACACGGGCGGTTCCGAACCGCACATTGTACGGCAACGTTTTATCTGTCATAATGTAAGGCACAGTTTGCGAAAAAAATAACCGAGGTGAGTTCGATGAAAATCGACGTCTATTCCGATATGGTGTGTCCGTGGTGCCGAATCGGCAAAAAAAATATGAACGACGCGATCGAAGCATGGAGCGGCGAGTCCGGCCAGGCTGTTGAAGTCAGCTATCACGCGTACCAATTGGACCCTTCCCTTCCGACTGACGGATTGCCGTTCGACAGCGTTATGGAGAAGAAGATGGGCGGCAAGGAACGACTGCGCCCGATGCTGCAACGCGTTACGGACGCCGGCGCAGCCGTTGGCGTTACTTTTAACTTCGACAACGTCAGGAGAATGCCGAACACGGTGCTCGCGCATCGAATTACGGCGCTGCTGCCGCAAGAAGACGAAGAGCTATGGATCGAAGCCGTCATGAAAGCTTATTTCGAGGACGGCCGAGACATCGCGAAGCTAGACGTCTTGCTGGAGATTGCCGGGGAGCTCGGCTTGGACCCTGCAGAAGCGAAAGCGTTGCTTGAGAAGGGCGAAGGACTCGAAGATGTAGAACGCGACCAGCAGTCCGCTCAAGCGATCGGCATTAGCGGCGTGCCGTTCTTTATCATTGATAACAAGTTTGCATTGTCCGGCGCATATCCATCCGCCCAGTTCCTGGAGGCGTTCAAGAAAATCAGCCAAGGGAGCTAACCCCCCGCTGTTGAGACAGCATCGCGGAGGAAGTTTCACGCAGCACGTCCAGGAAAGCTTCGATCGCACGCGTGCGAAGATCGCCTTCGCGCGTCAGCACATGAAAGCTTCGCTTGAATGGCAACCCTTCGATATCCAGCACCTTCAGGAAGCCGAGCCCGAGTTCCTTGCGCAGCGCCCAGCGCGACTGCAGGGTAACTCCGAGCCCGGCTTCCACCGTTTCTTTAATCGATTGCGTGCTGCCCATCTCCATCAATCTGGCCGGCTGAAGCGATAACAGCTCGAACAACTTGTCCGCCGCGGCCCTGGTGCCGGAACCAGGCTCCCGGACGAGCCACGTCTCAGCAGCCAGCATTGATGGACTAACCCTCTCCAGCTTGGCAAACGGATGGTGGATTCCCGCCGCTACGACCATCTCATCGTCCGCAAGTTTTTCCACAGTTAGACCTGCTCCGATGTCTTCCCCTTCCACAATGCCGACATCAAGCTCCCGCTTGAGCACCCGGTCCGCAATTTCCGACGTATTGCCGATTACAACCGATGGCCGAATGTTCGGATAGGTTTCATTCAGCCTGGCGAGCGACTGCGGCAGCACGTATTCCCCGAATGTATAACTTGCTCCGACAGCAATTGGACCGCCCGCGTAATGAAGAAGTTCCTCCAACTTCTCGTCCATTTTCCGATAAGAGCTCGCGATTTCTTTCGCGTAGTGCAAAGCAATCTCGCCAGCCTTCGTCAGAGAGACGGCCTTGTTGTTCCTCTCCATCAACTTCGTCTTCAGTCGCTCTTCAAGTGCCCGTATGTGCTGACTGACGGCAGGCTGCGTCATATGCAGCTTCTCGGCCGCCCGGGAGAAACTTCTGGCCTCAGCCACTTCCGCGAAAACGATCAACGATTGGTCCATGCGATCACCTCATCATAAGTTAAAACTTATGTTAAACATAATTATAATTAATTTTCCTTATTTATTGAAGAGGCGTATGCTGAATCTATCATCCTTAGGACAATCGCTTGCGCAAAGAACCGCTTCGGTGCGCTGTAGTTGTGTTTAGTCAAACTAAATGCCTGTCTCTTGGAGATTCGTGCAAGGTTTGTGCGTTTCGTAGGCGATCCCCCTGCTAATTATTCCGTATACCACTCGCATCATTGGAGGTGCTTCACTAACATGTTAACGAACCGATTACGCGCCGCTTCCACTTCTCCGACAACTTTGCCGCAGCCGACAATCGCCGGTATCTTGTTCACCCTGCTTATCGCTCTATTGGGCTGGGGGCTATCGTTTTTGCCAGGACTGGACCGGATCGGTCCGCTCGCTTGCGCGCTGTTCCTTGCAGCGACCTATCGTTATCGTTTCGGTTACCCGCTTGCTCTTGCCCAAGGCATCCGTTTCTCTTCCGGAACGCTGCTCCGCATCGCAATCGTGCTGTACGGACTCAAGTTGAACGTTGCCGATCTGCTTCATCACGGACTGCCCCTTCTGGCGCGCAGCGCAGGGACAGTCGCTTTCTCCCTCGTCGCCGTCCTGCTGCTTGGCCGCTGGCTGCGCGCAGACGCGAAGCTAACAGCGCTGCTTGCCGTCGGAACAGCCATCTGCGGCGCAGCCGCCATCGCCGCTATATCGCCGCTGCTGAAGTCGCGGGACGAAGACACAGCCGTAAGCGCCGGCTTGATCGCGCTTATCGGCACAGGCTTCGCCGCCGCTTACACTCTGCTGCAGCCGTGGCTGCCTATCGACGCTTCGCAATACGGCATCTGGTCGGGCTTAACGCTTCACGAAATCGCACACGTCGCTATGGCCGCAGCTCCGGCAGGAGAAAACGCACTGGCCGACGGCTTGCTGGCCAAATTATGCCGCGTTGCTTTACTTGTACCGACATGCCTCGCCATCGTCGCTTTCCCGGCTTTGCGCGAACGTTTCCTCCGTAAGCGTTCCGTTGCAACGCAAACCGAGTCGGTGCCAGGTAACATCATTAATGACGTCGTCCGGAAACAAACCCGTCCCGCTTTTCCGTTTCCTTGGTTCCTGCTCGGATTTGTGGCTACCAGCTTATTCGGCACCTATGCACTCCCTGTCCTAGTTGACGCCACCGAAGCCTCGGCGTTGTTGCACTTCATCTCGATCGCAACGACTCTTCTGCTCGCTATGGCGATGGCCGGCCTCGGCCTTAACGTCGATCTGCGCAACTTTCGCAGCCGTGCCTTGCGCCCTTTCACGGCGATGCTCATCGCTTCGTTGCTGCTGTCGGCGTTGACCTATTTTACCCTATAGCCCGATTTTTTTCCGGGCTAATGCTCGCTCAATCACCCGACGGCGCGCCGTAGCCCGATTTTTCCGGGCTAATGCTCGCCCAACCACCCGACGGCGCGCCGTAGCCCGATTTTTCCCGGCTATTGACCTCCCAACCGCCAGACGGCGCGCCGTAGCCCGATTTTTTCCGGCTATTGACCGCCCAACCGCCCGACGGCGCCCTTTAGCCCGATTTTTCCGGGCTAATGCTCGCCCAACCACCCGACGGCGCGCCGTAGCCCGATTTTTCCCGGCTATTGACCGCCCAGCCGCCCGACGGCGTCCTGTAGCCTGATTTTTCCCGGCTATTGACCGCCCAACCGCCAGACGGCGCCCTGTAGCCCGATTTTTCCCGGCTATTGACCGCCCAGCCGCCCGACGGCGTCCTGTAGCCTGATTTTTCCCGGCTATTGACCGCCCAACCGCCAGACGGCGCGCCGTAACCCGATTTTTTCCGGCTATTGACCGCCCAGCCGCCCGACGGCGCCCTTTAGCCCGATTTTTCCCGGCTGTTGACCGCCCAACCGCCAGACGGCGCCCTGTAGCCTGATTTTTCCCGGCTATTGACCGCCCAACCGCCCGACGGCGCTCTGTAGCCCGATTTTTTCCAGCTATTCCGCCGAGTCGCCCGGCGACGCTACAAATAAAGCAGCCCCACTCCCACGGGTTGCCTCCCACACACCTTATTTTGCCTTCCGCTCCGCAAGCGCACGAGCAATCCAGACGCCCGCAGCGCCCGCTTGCGCGAGTCCGCGCGTCACACCCGCTCCATCGCCGCCGCAATAGAGGCCGGCGATCTCCGTCTCGAGCGTTTCGCTCAACTTCGGCCGCGCGGAGTAAAACTTCGCTTCTACACCATAGAACAGCGTATGCTCGCTTGCCAGACCCGGCGTCACTTTATCCAACGCCTCAACCATCTCGATTAAACTTTTCATCGTGTTGTAAGGCAGCACGAGCCCGAGATCTCCCGGCACCGCTTCTTTCAGCGTCGGCTCGATGAAGCCTTCCTTGATCCGCCCTTCCGTGGAACGGCGTCCCCGGATAATGTCGCCGAACTTCTGTACGATGACGCCTCCGCTGGACAAGTCGTTCGCTCGTTTGCAAATTTCTCGAGCGTATTCATTCGGCTTGTCGAACGGATCGGTGAACTTGTGCGAGACGAGCAAAGCGAAGTTCGTGTTCGCCGAGCCAAGCGCCGGGTCCTTGAAAGCATGGCCGTTCGCCGCCATTACGCCGCTATGGTTCTCGACGACAACGTGCCCCGACGGATTGCTGCAAAACGTGCGAACCCGTGTACCTACGGAAGTATTAAACACGAACTTTCCTTCGTACAAATGCTCGTTGATCTCCCGCATAACGACGTCCGATGTCTCGACACGCACGCCGACATCGACCTGGTTGTTGACCATTTTGAGCCGACGCCGTTTCAATACTTCTGTCAGCCAGCCTGAACCGTCGCGCCCCGGAGATACGACAACTGTGTCAGCCATAATTTCTTCGCCGTTCTTCAGCGTAATGCCTCGCACATGATGTGCGCCGCCATCCTTCACCGTAATCAAGTCGGCAACCTCTGTCTTAAATCGAGTGTCAATGCGGCTGTCCAAATAATCGCGAATCGATTTCAAAATTTCCAGGTTCTGCTCCGTCCCGAGATGCCTCACCTGCGCTCGCAGCAGCTTCAGTCCTGCCGCGTATCCCCGATGTTCGATGTCCCGGACAAAATCGGTCGTCGGGTCGGTCACATTCGTCGTCGCCCCGTGCTCTAGGTTGATTTCATCCACATAACGGATCAACGAAAGTACCTGCGACGGCGGAAGGTAGTCGGTTAACCAGCCTCCGAACTCCGTCGTAATGTTGAATTTCCCGTCGCTGTACGCGCCCGCGCCGCCGAAACCTGCCGTGATCGAGCAAGCAGGCAGGCAGCCCGCGAACTCCTTCTTCCCTGCCGGCGGCGGGCAGAGCTCGATTTTATTTTCGAGTATCGGGCAGTGCCGTTGATGTCGTGACCCTTGTCGACTAGCAGCACTTTAAGATGTGGCGACGTTCTCGTCAGTTCGTAACAAGTAAAAATACCCGCAGGCCCTGCGCCCACGACAATGACATCATAGTGGTTCATTTCTTGTTTTCCTCCTCGTGTGCCCATTGCAGTCTGAAAACGCAAAAAATCCCGACTAGCGATGGGTGTGGGTATCCCACATCCGTCGTAGTCAGGAATTTGAGGTTCCTGGTAGAGACCCTGGCCCTTATCGCCGGGATATACGAGTGGATGAATCATACGTAAGTGTATTTCCATTACGTAGATTATCCCATTCAAGCGTACAAGTCAATGGGAGATCGCCTTTATCATTCGTAAATACGAATTTTTATCGTCACTTTTCTGCTCACTCCGTCAAAACCATACCGAAAATCCGAACATTAAAAGATCACCCGGGCACTAAACATTGAAAATTGAATCCAAACCGCAGCATATGTTATACTTAATAAGTTATTCCTAACTGCTCGATCGAGCTTACAGAAAAGAGGGTGATTCTCACCCATGAATTCGCGCCTTCACAAGATTAACCATATAGAGTCGAAATCAAGCTTCCGGCCTTGTCGCCGGGAGCTTGATTGTTTTTTTGCGCCCGGTAAACATTATTAGCAGGGGGAATCATTGTGGCAGATAAGCACACTTCCGGCTTGGTCGCGATCTGGATCAGCCTCATCAGCAACGTTTTTCTAACCGTCATGAAGGTCGTCGCGGGCCTTCTGCTTTCCAGTCCCGTGTTGCTCGCCGACGGCGTACATAACGCAGGCGATATCATTGCGACGGTAGCCGCCCTTACTTCCTCGATGGTGTCGAAAAAACCGGCGGACGAGGACCACCCGTACGGTCACGGCAAAGCGGAAGTCGTCGCTTCCGCGTTCGTTGCCATCGTGCTCGTCATTGCTGCCCTATGGATCGGTTACCAATCGGTCGGCGCTTTGTTTGAACCGCCGGAAGCGGAGAACTGGCTCGCGCTCGGCGCCGCCGCGGTGTCCCTCGTCTGGAAGCAATGGCTCTATGTCTACACGCTGCGCGTCGGCAAAGCGACGAACAGCAAAAGCGTTCTCGCTACCGCCTATGATCATCTGGCCGACGTGTACGCTTCCCTGGCAGCGGTCATCGGGATCGGAATCGGCTTGCTCGGCGATCATATGGGCTGGCATTGGGCCGCATACGGCGACCCGGTGGCGGGAATTATCGTATCGCTTCTTGTCTTGAAGCTGGCTGTAGAAATTGGCCGCGATTCCGTCGACATTCTGATGGAGCGTAACGCCGCCCCCGAGAAGCTCGCCCAATACGAGGCATTGTTGCTGGCCGTCGAGCACGTCCAACGCATCGACCGCGTGCGCGCCCGCGAACACGGTCACTATGTGACGGTCGACGTGCGGGTCGGCATCCCGGGAGAGTACACGATCCAACAAGGCCACGACATTAGCCGCACGATCAAGCAGCACATCATGGAAGCCGACCCCGCCGTCGTAGAAGTGCTGGTTCACTTGAACCCTTGGTATGAGGGGGAGGAGTAGCAAACGCCTGCGCCCTGTCAACCTGCATAGAGTGGGTACAATTCGATAGTTCGAGTTAGTCGAACTACTGTCAGCCGGACGCGGGGTTTCGGAATATGAATGAGCGCATAAAACAGGGGCAGTCCATCAGTCGTTTTTTTACGACTGATGGACTGCCCCTATTAAACGTTCAAGGGACAACTCAACCTACTTTGTTGTACGTCATAATCCAGATCGAGCCGGCGACGACCGTCAGCACGATGATCAAGCCGAGGATAAGCACCATCAAGTTCCAGCGCGGCTTGCCCTCTTCCTTCAAGTGCATGAAGTAAAACAACTGAACGACGAACTGCAGGATCGCCGCGATCATAATGACGACTTTGGCTGCCGTCCCCGTAAGCACGTCATTCAGGACGACGATTAGCGACACTGCCGTCAGAACGAGCGAGAGGACGAACCCGATGACGTAAGACTTAAGCGAACCGTGCGCCTCGTGGTTATCGTGAGCGTCATGCGCTCCGTGAGCCGAATGTTGCGCCATCTTACATCACCCCCATCAAATAAACGATCGTGAAGACGAAAATCCACACCACATCGAGAAAGTGCCAGTACAAGCTGACGATGTTCACTTTGCGCCGCGTAACAGGGGTAATGCCGCGACGGGCGATCTGCAACATGATCGACACCATCCATACAAGCCCAACCGAGACGTGAAGTCCGTGCGTGCCGACAAGAGTGTAGAACGCAGACCAGTGAGCGCTCGTCGAGATTTTCGCGCCTTCGTCGATCAATTTCAGGAATTCCGTAACTTCAAGAGTAATGAACGCCGCACCGAGCAGTACCGTAACAGCCAGCCACCCGATCAAACCTTTTTTGTCCCCGCGGTTCATCGAAAGCACCGCAAGCCCGCTCGTAAAGCTGCTCGTCAGGAGAATAAAAGTTTCCGCAATGACGCCCGGCATTTCGAACAGTTCGGACCCGGTTGGGCCTCCCGCCGTATTGCCTTCCAGAACAACATAGGTCGCGAACAAGCTGCCGAACAGAATACAGTCGGTAATCAGGAAAATCCAGAACCCCATCATTCGGAGCGCTTCGAGATCGTGATGTCCGTCATGGGAACCTTGACCCGCCTGATTCGCCGTATGCGATTGAGATTGCGATTGCGCCATTAGACAGCCCTCCCCGCAGCAGCTTCCGTGCGTTTGATTTCATCGACCGGAATGTAATAGTCCGTGTCGTAGTTAAACGAATGATACAGCATGCATCCCACAACACCAACAAGCCCCGGTATCGCGATGAACAACCAGTCAAACACGAAACCGAATCCGACCATGAACCAGCAAGCGGACATGAGGAACGGAATGGCCGAGTTTTTCGGCATGTGGATCGGTTCCAGCGCAGGCTTCGGTTTCGGAACGCCGCCAGCGGCAATCCGCTGCTTTTCTTCCCAGAAGTCGTCTTTCTCCGTCACGACAGGAGTCGTTGCGAAGTTGTACATCGGAGCCGGTGAAGGAATCGACCATTCGAGTGTACGGCCATCCCACGGATCCGCCGGCGCTTTCTCCATAAACTTGATGCTATGAAGAATTTGCCATACTTGAAACAAGAAGCCGATACCCATCAGGAAGCCGCCGATCGTCGACGTCAAGTTCAGTTCGAACCAACCTCTATCCCAACCATATGAGCTGACCCGACGCGTCATCCCCATCAAGCCAAGCACATATTGCGGCATGAAGCAGACATAGAATCCGATATTCCAAAGCCAGAACGCCCATTTGCCGAGCTTCTCGTTCAGCTTGAATCCGAACACTTTAGGCCACCAGTAGTAGAGACCAGCGAAGTAACCGAACGCCACGCCGCCAATCAGCACCTGATGGAAGTGGGCGATCAGGAAGTAGCTGTTGTGGAACTGGAAGTCTGCCGGAGCGACCGACAGCAACACGCCCGTCATTCCGCCTACAATGAAACACGGAATAAATCCTAGCATCCACAGCATAGGTGTCGGGAAGCTTAGCCGTCCGCGATACATCGTGAACAGCCAGTTGAACACTTTGACCCCTGTCGGTATGGCGATGATCATCGTTGATATCGCGAAGAAGGCGTTGACGTTCGCGCCCGAGCCCATCGTAAAGAAGTGGTGAGCCCAGGTGAAAAACGACATGAGGCTGATGCTCATCAGAGCGAACACCATTGACTTGTAGCCGAATAGCCTTTTTTTCGAAAATGTAGCCACGATCTCCGAGAATATGCCGAATGCCGGAAGAACAACGATGTACACCTCGGGGTGACCCCACATCCAGATCAAGTTGATATACATCATCGGGTTGCCGCCGCCGTCAAGCGTGAAGAAATGAGCGCCCAGGTAACGGTCTATGAACAGCAGTGCCAGCGTTACAGTCAGAATCGGGAATGCCAGAATAATCGTTAAGCAACTCGAAAGCACTGACCAGACGAACATCGGCATTTTCATCAGCTTCATGCCCGGTGCTCGCATTTTCAGTATCGTGACGATGAAATTGATCCCGGTCGCCAAGGAGCCGATACCGGAAATTTGAATCCCCCAAATGTAGAAGTCCTGCCCAACGCCTGGGCTATGCGACATCTCCGAAAGCGGCGGATAGCTGAGCCAGCCCGCATCCGGCGAACCGCCGATGACGAAGCTCATGTTAAACAGCATCGCGCCGAAGAAGAATAGCCAGAAACTGAGCGAGTTCAGGAATGGATAGGCGACATCGCGCGCCCCGATCATAAGCGGAACGACGAGGTTAAACAAACCGAACATTAGCGGCATAGCCATAAACAAAATCATAATGACGCCGTGCGTCGTGAAGATTGCGTTATAGTGTTCCGGCGACAAGAATTCCATATTCGGAACGGCGAGTTGCGTCCTCATGAGGAGAGCGTCCATACCCCCGCGGAAAAGCATAAGAAGCGACGCGATAACGTACATGATGCCGATTCTTTTATGATCAACGGTGGTGATCCACTCGCTCCAAAGCCATTTCCACTTCTTAAACAACGTGAGCGCGGACACGATTGCGACGACCGTAAGCACGATCGCGACGTCCGCTCCGTAGATAAGAGGATCGCCCGTTACGAAGAAATCTGAAGCGAAATCTTTAATGTTATCCCACATGGCTGCACCTTCCTTTCTCTCTATTCATGGTGGTGATGCTCTGTCGATTGCGTTGCCGGTTGGTCGGGCCGTTCGGGCTGCTTCGCTGCCTCAGCCTCGCCCGATTGTTCTTCCTTCGCTCCGCCGCCGTGATGATGAACGCCGTATTTGTGCACGATTCGTTCAAACAAGCCGTCCGGAATCGCGGAGTACGTGGTGACGTCAGATACGCCGGGTTTGGCAAGTTGAGTATATCCTTCGTCCGTTAACGCAGGGGACGACGCTTTGACGCTGGCGACCCAGTCGTCGAACTCCTGTTGGGACGATGCCTTAGCCGTAAAATTCATTTTACCGAAGTCTTTGCCGCTGAAGTTCGCGCCCATGCCCAAGTAGTCGCCGGGTTCGTCCGCGATCAAATGGAGCTTCATCTCCATGCCGGACATCGTATAAATCTGCCCGCCGAGCTGCGGAATCCAGAAGGAGTTCATCGGCGCGTCTGACGTAAGCCGGAATTCGACCGGCACGTCTTCCGGGAACTGCAAGTAGTTCACCGAAGCAATCCCTTGCTCCGGATATTGGAACAGCCATTTCCAATCGAGCGACGTCACCTGGATAACGATCGGCTTCGCTTCATGCTTAAGCGGCTTGGACGGCTCCAGCTTGTGCGTATAGATGATCGTAATCGCGCCCAAGATGGCGATGACGATAATCGGAATGCCCCACCAGATGGTCTCCAGCTTCGCGCTGTGCTCCCACTCGGGATCGTATTTCGCCGCTTTTGCGGATTTCTGGTTAGTCCGGTATTTCCATACGATATAGAAGGTCAGTACCAGTACAGGGACAAGCACGACCAAACATAATAATGTCGAGATCCAAATCAAATCCAATTGCTGCTGCCCGATTTCGCCTTTCGGATTCAGCACGACGACACCGTCGCCTTCGCAGCCCGTCAATACCGCCGTCATCGCGATTCCGGTCGCCGCAGCCAGCATCCGCTTGAGCTTGTTACCCATGTGCATCTCCCCCATCCTCTTGCTCTTGCCTGTGTCGTTGAATATATTCGCTGCGATGTGCGCGCTTCCTCTCGGTGTCTCGCCAAGCGGAAGCCGCCCTCGATCGATCCGCTTAGAGAACGATTGATCCATCGCCTTCGGGTTACCCACAATTATCTGGGTTCCCTATCCTGCTACCAACATATCAGAAAGCTCTGCGATGTTCCGCACAGTTAACAAAGGAGACAAATATCCGTTGAAATTTCGCAACACTTTAGTCACCACTTGTTCACATTGTGAAAAAAAGTACATAATTTTGTGCGAAACGAGTGGGGGAACTGAGCTTAGACACATATCGGCAGATGGTCGCCATCCTATAACTACCTCCAATACAAAAAAAGACCCCTGCTGGAGTCTAATAAATGGTATAATTTGGTCCAGGATTTGATCGGATACGCAATGCTTGTTATTGCAATCATATCATTCCGTAACAAGAAGTAACCCGCCCCAAGGTTGGTAGCCGAAGGCGGGTCGCATCTGCTCATTGAATTGCGGGGTGAAACGTCCAAACGTTATGCAAGGGACAGCGTTGGCAGCGCTGTTCTTTTCTTATTTTATGTTATCAGTAGCTATATGATACGCAACTAACATTGTATTTTGGCCCCGTGCAATCGCTTACGGAACGCACAAACCTTGCATTTAGTTGGACTAAACACAACTACAGCGTACCAAAGCAACTCCGAGCCGGCATTTAGTTGGACCAAACACAACTACAGCGCTCCGCAGCAACTCCGAGTAGCATTTAGTTGGTCTAAACACAACTACAGCGCACCGAAGCAACTCCGAGCAGGCATTTAGTTGGACCAAACACAACTACAGCGCTCCGCAGCAACTCCGAATAGCATTTAGTTGGTCTAAACACAACTACAGCGCACCAAAAAACCGCCTCACCGGGTCAGCCCCGGCGGGCGGCTCTATTAACCGATCGATTAGGCCAATTCTTCCGGCGAGTTGGCCGGAGCGGCATTCTCCTGGTTGCGTTGCATTAACGGTGCGATGACGCCGAACAGCAGAATTTGGCTGCCGCCGACGAGAAATCCGATGCCGACCATCAATCCAAGATTGCGGTCGTTGAATTGGGAAAGGTTCAAGACGCAGCAGATAATACCTGCAGCAATGACAACCATGGCGACCCACTTCAGCATTCTGGACATTTCTTTGTTCATGGCGAGGATGACCCCCTTTACGTGAAAGCGCTATATGTGAACATTTTAGCACATCTATGTGTCAAAATAAAGTCAAAGTTCACCGGTTCGACAAAATAGGCGCCGTTCACTTAGCATTCCCCGAGGGAGTCCTTTCATCCGTCTTACTTCGCCGGCGATGCCGCTGCCGAACCCGCCTCGACCGCAGTCGCGCCGCCGGACGCCCCGCTACCGGATGCTTCGCCCTCCGGCGAGGCGGACGGTTTGGCTCCTTTTTCTTTGGCGTACGCTTCCGTCAGCATCTGCTGGCCTTTGGCCTGCAGCTCGTCAAGCAATTCAGCCACTGTTTTCTTGCCGTCTTTGGCGGCTTGCATCGTTTGCTGCTGTATCCCGTTAAAGTTCATCCAAAACTGCTGCGGCAGCTTGTCATAATTGGCATACTGCGGGTTCTCGACCGGCTTTAAGCTGTAGAAGGCTTCCATATGATGCGCTCCATCGTCGTTGCCGAGATACTTCGTGCGGATCGGGAACCCGCCGCCCATCATCGACTTGGAAGTGACGCGCGCGAATTCGTCTCCCGTTACGTAGCTCAGAAACTTCCACGCCGCCTCCGCATTCGGAGATTTCGCATCGATCGCCATAATCTGGTACAGCGACATGCTCGTCGTCTCATCCGGAGCTTGCGGATTAACCGGCATCGTGACTAGATCCCAATTTTGCACGCCTTTGTCCTTCAGACGCTTGTCCTTTTCCTTTAGCTGATCCATCATATAATTGCCCTCGATCAGCATGGCTACTTTGCCCCCGATGAACGGGTCTTGCAGCAAGTAGTCTTCATAAGTGCTGCCGCTGTTCGGCCGGTTCGGATCTTCGGAGTAGAGGGCGCCCGACTTGATCGCTTTGTCCGCCGTTTCGAACGCTTTTTTCCACGAATCCGTGTTCAGCGTCAACTGCTTCGTCGATGGATTAAAGAAAGTAAGCCCTTCGGACGAACCGATCATCATGCCCAAGTTATACAAGTCCGTCTGATAACCGACTTTCATCCCGTAGACACGATCTTTGTCCGTTCCCGTCGTCGGGAACCGCTGCGCAAGCTGCAATACTTGTTCCCAGGTCATCTTATCTTCCGGGAAAGGCACCCCATGATTCTTGAATAAGTCCTTATTATAATAGATGGCCTGGCTATAGAAATTAGGAGTAAGCCCGTATAGCTTGCCGCCTCCGAGCGTTTTCATGTAATCGACGATTCCAGGCACAATGCCTTCGAGATCATACTTATCCTTCTTCATGAGGGCATCGAGATCGTATAGTTTGCCTTCCTCCGCCATCTTCTTCAACAGGGTAGGCTCGAGCATTAGAATATCCGGTTTCTGCTCCGCGATGAAATCTTCCTGAGCCTTCTGCATGTCCTTGCCTTCTTCGTATTTGATACTGTCCGTCGATACGACTTGGATGTCGATATTCGGATACACGGCCGAGAACAACATGCCATATTGTTGATAGAAGCCTCTTTCGTCGTAGTACATCACTTTCAGCGTCATTTTTTCATCTTTATCGGTTTTGTCGCTTCCCAAATTACAAGCCGATAGAAGGCTAGCGCTCATCGTAAACACGACGGCTATCGCCGCCACGCGGGATCTTTTCATGCTTCCACACCTTTCCACATTCTTTTGTTAAAATAACAGTAACCTACAGCCCCCAGTCGCCTAAGAAAATCATCCATTTACATATCGTACCATGTAATACTATGAACAGTTGTTAAATTTTTCTTAAAGTTCATTAAAGAAAACCCCAACTTTAGTCGAGGTTCAACATGAACTTGCGTCGGTTTCTGTACTTCAACGCGATGCGTTATGATGAAGATAACAAGTTCGTCGATTAAAGGAGAACGCCATGAACAAGCAACAATTCATCGATAGTCTGGGTCAGCGTTTCGCATCGTTACCCGAACAAGACCAACTCGCGATATTGCGAGATTACGAAGCTTACTATCAGCAACGCCAACTGGACGGATTAACCGAAGAGGACATTGCCCGGGAGCTCGGACATCCGCTCTCTGTCGCCAAAGACGCGCTTTTCTCCGCGCCTCCTTCCTCCTCGTGGACGGAGTCTTCGTTGCCGCCTTTGCCTCCGCCGCCCGAGGCAGCCCCTATTTATTCGACCGACGGCCGCAAGCCCGATATGGCAAGATTGGTTGGCGTCGGTATCGCTCTCTTCTTCTTAAACGTCATGCTTGCGATTCCGTTGCTGGCATCCGTCTGGTCCGTCCTGATTTCATTAGTCGCCTCCGCCTTGGCGGGCATGCTGTCTCCGCTTGCTTACGCTGCGGAAGTCGTGTGGGATAGCGGCTTTGATTATCACAAGCTTATGATCTCGCTCGGTATAGCAGGTATCGGCATGTTGCTGGCAGGACTCGCGCTGTCGGCCGGAAAATTGCTGTACAAAGCGACGAAAGCTTACATCCTCTGGAACTATCGGACATGGAAAGGAAAATCATAAACGATGAAAAAATTTTGGTTCTTCACAGCTTTCTGCCTGATCGTCGTCGGTGCGGCCGGCGCTCTCACCTATGACTGGAAGTCGAACGGAAAGAAGCTTACCGAATTCGAGAAAGAATGGACATTCTCTGCGAGCGATTTGCGCAAGCTGGATATTACGAGCGATTATAACGTGTCAGTAAAATTCGTAAAAAGCGAAGACGGTCGCAATACGATTAAGTTAAACGGCAAAGGCACCGAAAAAATGATCGAGAACACGAAGTCGACCAGTATCGTCGACAAATCGCTAAAGCTCAATCTTACCCGCATGCCGAAAAGATATATTCAAATCTTCGACCTGACCTTCCATAGAGAAAAAGAAGAACTTATTGTTGCTTTGTCCGACGATGCTATGCTTGATTCGCTGCGCATCAAGCTCGATTCCGGCAACATCACGGTCGACGACGCTTCGCTCGTACGCCTCGGGGAAGCGAATCTGTCCGCCGACTCCGGCAACATCAAATTAAACCGCTACAAGAGCGAGCGCTTAATCGTCGACGTCGATTCCGGCAACATCACCGGCGACGGCGTATCCGCGAACACGACAGCCAGCGCCGACTCCGGCAACATCAAATTCGAAAACATGTCCGGACCAACTCACTTTTCCGTCGATTCCGGCAATATCAAGCTGTATAAGCTGGACACCGCGAGCGCCGATCTGAAAGCCGATTCCGGCAACGTCTATGTAGAAGTGCCCGCCGAATTCGCCGGTGCGTACGACCTGCGAGCTAATGCCGGTTCCGTTCGCTCTCCCGATTCGAAGAACGAGACGACCGATTATATTAAAGCTCGCACCGATAGCGGCAATATCCGCGTCGAGCAACGCTAAAACAGTAACCTCCCGCCGGTACCAAAACGGGAGGTTACTGTTTTATTTAGGTTCAGAACCCGTTTTCAGCCGCATACTTCCCCCAGTGTGGCCGGTTTCCGTCCACGTCGGATAATCCGTACTCGTCCGACAGGCCCCAAGACGTCAGCGCTTTGCCCGTTTTCTCGATATGGGCGGGATCGGCTGCCAGAGCCGCTAGTCCTCTGCCAAGGAAATAAGGCGTTTCCGATTGCAGGAAATGAATATCCTGCTTCCCAGCTTCCCGCCAATTGGCTTCCGTTACGCCGAAGTGATCGAGCATTTCTTCCGAGCGAAGAAACCCGGGCGTAACGGCTACCGCAGTCACGCCGTAGGACTTAAGTTCCGCCGCCTGCGCTTCAGCCAGATGGATGACCGAAATTTTCGCCAGGCTGTAAGGCAGATTGCCGCGATAGCGATAGTCATAACCGTCCGTTACTTCAATGATCAGACCGCTCCGCCTCCGCGCAAGCAATGGAATTCCGTAATAACTCGTAATCATGTGCGTGTGAACGGCCCGCTTCTGCATCGTCAGCGCTTTCCCGAGCGAACCTTCCCAGAACGGCGTTCCCCATTCCGTCAACTTCTCGCCTCCCCATATATCGTTAACGAGTATGTCCAATCTGCCGTTATGTTCTCGATCGATTCGTTCGAACAGTGCCTTTACTTGCTCTGGCTCCGTATGGTCAACCCGTACGGCAATGCCACTCCCACCCGCTTGCGTTATTCGTTCCGCCGTCTCTTCAATCGTCTCTCTCCTGTCGATATCGGAAGGTTGCCCTCTGACGCTTCGGCCGGTTGCGTAGACGATAGCGCCCGCCGCTCCCAACATTTCCGCGATTGCCCTCCCCGCTCCCCGCGTTGCTCCGGCGACGACGGCCACCTTGTTTTCTAACGGTTTCTTCATCCGACTCGCTCCTCTCCGATTCTCCGCCGATTCATAGTGACGACTCATTTGTCGACAAACCAGCTTCCTCCAATGTACCGCCCCTAATATGACAACCTATGTCTTATAACCGTGATATAATCAGGCTAGCCTAAATAAACCTGGTATCGTCCTAACGGAGGGAGAAAAAGAATGAAAGCCGATCGCCTGCTGCAAATTCTAATGCTGTTGCAGAACGAAGGAAGATTAACGCTAAGGGAGCTGGCGGGCCGTCTCGAAGTGTCGGATCGAACCGTTCACCGCGACATGGAAGCGCTAAGCGCCGCAGGCATTCCCGTCTACGCCGAAAGAGGCTCGCGGGGAGGATGGATGTTGTCTGAAGGTTACCGGAGCAGAATGACCGGCATGACAACGGGGGAAATTCATGCGTTATTGCTCTTGCAGGCGTCCAGCGTCGTAAAGGATCTCGGACTGACCGAGAACGCGGACATCGCGATGAACAAGCTGTTGTCCGCACTTCCCGCGACCGCGAGGCACGACGCCGACTTCGCGCGCCGGCTCATTCACGTCGATGGCGCAGGCTGGAGAAGTGCGCCGGACACTTCCCAGCTCGGCGTCGTTCAGACAGCCGTCTGGGAACAGCGGCGGCTCCGCATCTCTTATCGCTCGCGCGATGCCGCCGGACTCTCGGAACGTGTCGTTCGGCCGCTTGGCCTCGTCGCCAAGTCCCGCATTTGGTACATGGTGGCGCAAACCGAGCCTAACGAGGAGTTGCGTACGTTCCGCATCTCCCGGCTGGCAGGCGCCGAACTGCTCCCTGAACCATTCGACCGGCCCGAATCATTCGACCTCGAAGCGTATTGGGAGCAATCGACGAAGCGGTTCGTCGCCGTGCTTCCGCGTTATACCGCGAAGGTGCGAATCGCAGCCTCGCGATGGGACGAATTCGAGCGCGAAGCTTACGTCAACGCAACCGGGGCGCAACAATGGGGGCGCGATTCCGACGGAAACGCGCTATGGATAGAAACCGAAGCCGATTTCCATACGGAGGCGTACGCGCACAAGGTGCTGCTCGGCTACGGACGCGACGCAATTGCTCTCTCGCCCGAATCGCTGCGTAGCGGCATACTCGAAGAGTTGACCGCCGCAATCGAGACCTTTAAGAAGAACGATTTACCCTAAAACGATTTCCAGCCTCTTTGTCGTCTCAAGCTGCACCACAGCCCCCTTTGAGAACTGGACGGGGCGGCGGAACAACGGCCCGTCGTAGACGAACGTATGATATTCGCCGCCTTCGCCCATCGGGCATACCGCCGGTCCTAAGGAAGAGATGTCTTCATAGAACGATACGCCGAGTTCTCTGCCCAGCCAACTTTCGGCGAATACCCGATCGCTCGTTCGAATGACGATCGCGCGATAACCCGAGTCCACGAACGTCCGCAGCGCGGCCAAAGTGTCACCCGGCGCCATCCATAATGGATACAATGCCTCTATGCCTACTGCCTCGGCTACGCCCATACCCCAGTCCCGATGCTCTTGCAAGAATAGATCGCCGAACGCGATTGCGTCGAAGCCGAACTCGGTCGCAAGTTCCTTTAATCTCGCCTCGTAATCTGCCGTATACGTGTCGAACGTGCATGCGATGAACGCAACGGGAATCCCCAGCGCATTCGCCTGCGCCATAATCGCCTCGGTTCGCTCGCCGTGACCGAACGTTCTGCCAATCTCCTTCGGCACCGTTGTCACCAGACACGCGATTTCGTACCCTTTCCTCGCAAGCTTGTCCATCGCCATGCAGCTATCTTTGCCGCCGCTCCAAGAGAGCGCAACTTTCTTGGGGGCCATCACATGCCCATCCCGCCGTGAATTTCGAGGAAATACGCGATGAACTGATCCGACGTCATCGGTCTTCCGGTGTAGTAACCTTGAATTCGGTCGCACTGCAGCTGCTGCAGCCGCAGAAGCTGGTGCTCCGTCTCGACCCCTTCAGCCGTTACCGACAGACCGAGATTGTGCGACATCTCGATAACCGCCTTGGCAATCGCATCATCATCGGAGTCTTCGATCATGTTTAAGATAAACGTTGGATCGATTTTGACGATATGCACCGGCAGCTTCTTGAGCCAGTATAGCGAGGATTGGCCGATGCCGAAGTCGTCGATCGCGATTTTCACCCCAATGTCGATCAATTGGCCGAGCATCTTCACGCTGTGCTCCATATTCTGAACGGCCGTATGCTCGGTAATCTCCAAACAGAGGTTGTACGGCTCGATTCCTGTACGCTTTAACACCCGACGGACGATGTCCGGGAAATCCTCTTGCTGGAATTGCAATGCCGAGATGTTAACCGAGATGACGAGCTGCGGCATGCCGGCGCGGATCCATCTTTTACATTCCTCGCATGCCTGCTCCAATACCCACTGGCCGATCGGCACGATAAGACCGGTTTCCTCCGCAAGCGGGATGAATTCGCCTGGCTGGATCGTCTTGCCCCCGGGAGCATTCCAACGCAGAAGCGTCTCCGCGCCATACACTTTACCCGTCGAGAGAGAAATTTGCGGTTGAAAATGGAGCGTAAGCTCTCCACGTTCTTGTGCGTATCGCAAGCCTGTCTCCATGTTAAACCTCTCCACCCGCTTCGAGCTGAACGCAGGGACATAGATTTCAAGCCGATTGCCGCCATTCTCCTTCGTATGATACATCGCTAGATCGGCATCGCGAATCAACGTGTCCGGATCGACTTCAGTTCCTTCGCCTTCCGCAGGGTACAAGCTTGCACCGATACTCGCGGACAGATAGAACGGTTGATCTTCCAGAATAAAAGGCTGCTCCAGCGCATCCAGCATTTTCTGCGTCACAGCGAACACATCGTCGACATTCTCCACTTTCCGCAACAGGACGATAAATTCGTCGCCTCCGAGCCTCGCAATAATGTCTTCATCTCCAACACAATCTCGAAGCATATGGGACGCTCGTTGCAACAAGAGATCACCCACCTGATGGCCAAGCGTATCGTTGACGATCTTGAACCGATCCAGATCGATCATCAGAACGGCGAGTCGATTGCCGTCCAAGTCTCTCTCCGCCATCGCTTCTCTTAGCTGATCCTTGAACCGCAGCCGATTCGGCAATCCCGTCAGCGCATCTTGATAGGCAAGCTGAGTAATTCTCTCTTCGTTCATCTTCTTATCCGTCACGTCCGTAATCGAGCCGATCATTCGGACGGGTACGCCGGATTCGTCATACAGAACGTCTCCGGCCAAATACAACCACAAATAATGCCCTTCCATCGTCTTAAACCTCAGCTCGACCTGAATCGGACGGTCTTTCTGGAACGGACGCATGAATGCTAGCCGAAGCATCTGCTGGTCTTCCGGGTGGACGAGCTCGATGAATTTCTGCGGCGTTACCAGCAATCTATCGGCCACACCGCCCAGAATATGATGTGCGCGAATTGTCCAATCGATTGTTCCCGCCGCTAGATCCCAGTCCCAGATGCCATCGTTGGATGTCCGCGACACGACTTCCAGCTTCTCTGCCATCGAGCGAGTTTGCTTAAGCAGCAGCTCGCGTTCGAGCGCGACGGCGAGGATGGTGAAGCTATGCCTCGACAGATCGTCCGCTACAAAATCGCCCATCTCGTCCAACGGTCCGGCAAGAACGAGATAGCCCCAATTCTGAAGTTCCGTACGAATCGGATGCAGGACGATACAGTCGTCCCCGCCCGGGCCGGTGCTCTTGGGCAAATATCCGACGGGCGGGAATCGCTCTAACGGCACTTCGAGCCCCTCGGGAGGCAACGGGTCGCCTTTCTTGCTGAACGTCTGACTGACGACGAGCCGATTGCCTCCCTGCCCATCCACTTCCCTTAGAGCAAGGAAGCCCCAATGAAAATTGCCCCAGAGCAGTTTGGAAATATGAATTCTCTCGTCTTTCGTCGCCGCGATAAGACGTTGGGTCACTTTATAATTGTTGACTGTGACATGATGGAGCGCGATTCTCATCTTCGACAGGTTGTACCTGTGAAAATCAAAATATTGTTGCGGGGTGAGCTTCTCTTCCTCTTCGCATCCGCACGATGTCCGCACGACAAGTTCTGCTGGAATGAACAACTCGTCCGCTTCGGGTCCGCGTCCCGCAATGAGGTCGAACGCTTCTGCCACCGCTTTATCGGCCATCTCGACGAACGGCTGACCAACCGTCGTTAACGGAGGATAGTTCAGCTTCGCTTGATGGATATCGTCGAACCCGGTCACAGCGAACTGCCCGGGCACCGAGTAGCCGTGCGTATTCAAATAATCGATCGCCCCGAGCGCCGACAAATCCGTACCGGCGGCGATGGCCGTGAACGTAACGCCTGACGCAAAAAGCCGTTCGGTCGCCTCCATTCCGCTTTCCAGCAGGTTGCCCATCGTTCTGACGACAAGCCGCTCGTCCGCATCGATGCCTCTTTCCGTCAGCGCATCCAAATAGCCGATGTAACGTTCATATAAGTCGTACTGCTGCGTCTGACCGATGAACGCAATGCTTCGATGCCCATGATCGATCAAATGAAGCACGAGTTGCTTCATGCTGGCACGATTCGAGACGAGCACCGATCTGCCGCGCGGGCAAGGAGAAGGAAAACCGATACAGACGTACGGCTTCTTGCTTGCCGAAAGCATCTTGAGGAATTTGGGGCTTGCCGAAGGCAAAATCACAATCCATGCGTCGACGAGTTCGAACGAAACGGGCTCCTCGAGCGCGTTCATGCCAAGTTCATCATCCGCCACCCGAATGACGATCAGTTCCGAGTTTCTTTGTTTGACCGCCTCGTGGATGTGGGGCAACAAACGCCCGTAATACTCCCCGTCAAGATTGGGAGCGATCACTCCAATCCGATAACCTTGGGCCATACAGCTCCCTGCCTTTTCTATGTAGTTCAATTCCGGCAATTATCCCCGTTCGCGCGCGGCACCCTTTGCCCGAAGCATCCATACACTGCTTCCATATCCGGCCTTGCCGCACACACGAATCAAGGGGTGAAGCCTCGTTGGCCTGCGTCGTGTTTCCCCATACGGGGTGGTCTTACTTTCCTTATCGGAAAATATTGCAATCATTGAGAGCTTTCGGGCCGATTTCGTTCGTAACGGACGACGAGGCGTCTGCAGAAAGTTATCCGGAGGGTGTCGCGTCCCTCTCTCCCGATCGGCTGACCTCCATTGCCGAACCGAAGCTTGCCATTATCACTCACCCTTATTGGTTAGAAAAGGCGGCAGCATTACATCCGGGCCGTTTCGTCTTTCTGCTGCCTGAACGTACTTTCGAGGCTCAATCGGCCTGGTGGACGCGCTGTCTGCTGCTTGGCGTCGGCGTGGCGGATTTGTTCGGGGCGGAATCGGAAGCCGTCTATTTGGAACAGTCGTTCAAAAACGATGCCGCCTTGCTGCTTCGCGATCCCGACGCCTTGCCCGGGAAGGTGAGCAACGATGCAGCGGTTGGCGAAGTGGGCCGACGAGAGTCGGATTACGGCGGAGAGTTCAGGCACAGCGCGGCGGCTGAATCGGCAGGTAAGGGGATGCAACGAGAGGCTGTCGGAAGGAAGACGGAGCGCGAGTGGGAGACGTTACTCCGTCAGGCGCTTGTCCGCCTGCTGGCGGACGGCATCCCTCCCTCTTGGGCAGTCGTCGTGCAGAGGCAATCTTGGTTGCGTCATTATGCGGACATTCGGGAAACGGTCGGCGCACACGAAACCGTCTCTTTCCTGCTGTCCGTCTACAGCTATTTGCTCGGCGAATTCGGCGCCGACGAATATTTGCGGGAAGCGTTCCTGCATGCGGCCGCTTGCGGAAGAGAAGACTGCCTGCGCACGCACTACCGATTTCTATCAGCCATTCTCGCCCGCAATGGTGAACTTGACGAAGCGGTGGACGCATTCGGCGTGACGGCGCTGACAGAGGAAGACAAGGATCGATATGCACGCTTATGCCTTGATCTTGAACAAGGCAAACAGCTTCTCGCGAAAGCGCGCCTTTTGCGTTGGAACGACGATCTCGCCGGCGCGATCGCATTGCTCGACCAGGCTGACGATCCTGAAGCCGTTCGGGTAAGGCGGCGGGCGCTAATCGAATGCGGGCGTTGGGAGGAAGCGCACGCGACGATCATTCCCGAGGACAGCGCAGGCGTATCTCTCGCGGACTCGCGCGACACTTTGCTTCTGGAAGGCGCAGTTCGCAAGCTACGCGGCGACCGTCATGGAGCGATCCGCTCTTTCCTCGCCGCAGCCGAGCTCGACCGGGATGCGCTCGAGCACATTGCAGGCATGAAATCGGAAGCCGCGGCGCTTGATCGTCTGCGGGAAGAACTGCGGCGCGAGGCGGTTTCCGGCATTGCCGGCGAGAAGGGGGGTTCGACCGTTGGACCACAATGAGCACACTGCCCCTGTATTCGTCCACCAAGTTCGACGTGTTCGCAAAGCGAGCGGCAACAAACTGACCGCCATGCTTCAAGTTCGCAACGAGCAAGGCAAATATTTGGAGCAGGTGCTCGATCAACTGAGCGCTTTCGCCGACGAGCTAGTCATCGTAGACGACGCGAGCGAGGACGACACGCCAGAGATATGCCGCCGCTATCCGAAAGTTGTCCGGCTGGTGGAGCTGCCGCGCCCGCTATTCGGAGAGGAATGGAAGCTGCGAACGTTGCTATGGCAAGCCGCCATGTCCACAGAGCCGGACTGGCTTCTCTCCGTCGATGCGGACGAACTGTACGAGGAGCGTGCCGTTGCCTCCATGAGGAGTCTTATCGATCAGGATCGTTACGACTGGGTCGCCTTCCGTTTCCATGACTTTTGGAACGGGCTTACCCACTACAGGGACGACGAGCTGTGGAACATCCATACCCGGCCGACGATGACGCTCGTTCGGGCAATTCTCGGATTTCCTTGCCCTTACCCGCAGCGCGATCACCATGTTCCCAGGCTTCCTTATTCTTACGCGGCTTTACCGGGCCTCGAGACCGATCTTCGGGTCAAACATCTCGGCTGGGCAGGCGGTTGGGAAGAGAAAATCGCCAAATATCGCCGCTACAAGGCGCTTGATCCAGAAGGCCGATGGGGTAGTCTCGCCCAGTACGAATCGATTATCGACTTTAACCCGAAGCTGACCAAGTGGGAGGAGACGCCAGGATGACGACGGAATTGCCAACGGTCAGCCTGCTTACGCATAGCTTTCTCGACGGTTACAATCGGGAGTACGGGAGGGTGTTCGGAGGCGGATTGGAGAGGTATATCGCGGAGTTGTGCGAGGTCATTCGCGAGCTGGGAGCGACGCCGGAAGTTCATCAGTTATCATACTTCGAACCATTCGAGACGGAGTGGAACGGTATACGCGTATTCGGTTATCCATACGATTTCGACAAGATTGCCGAAGCGTTCGGCGAAATGGCCGATAAAGCGAACGGCCGATTGATCTATGCCAGTTGCATCTGGCACCCGATCCGGTACCGGGAAGGCAGCTTGGGCATCTGCCACGGCATTAACTGGGATTCGCCGCAGCTGCCCCGCGACGTGAAAGCCGATGTCGCTTCCGCCGTACAGAATGCGCTCGACCGGCTCGTCGGCATCGTGTCCGTCGACTCCCATTTTCAGACGTATTGCCGTGCCGTATGCCGCTATGATTCGTCCGATCGCGTAACTCTCATTCCTAACAGCGTCGATACGAACTATTTCTTGCCTCAGAACACTGACAATAACAGCTTGAAGAAACTGCGCATTTTGTACCCGCGAAGGCTGAGTCTCGAGCGTGGGCTCATACCGATGATGCGGGCCGCCGACGGGCTTCTCGACGACCCGGACCGCCGCGTCGAAATCGAATTCGCCGGGGAGCTCGTTCAAGGCAGCCAGGTTAGCGACGCTTTCGAGATGTGGCTCGCCGAACACCCACAACGCGATTCGATTTTCCACCGGACATACGACTTCTCCTCCATTCGAGAAGCATACGCAACCGCCGACATCGCGGTCATTCCGACCGTCTTCTCGGAAGGAACATCGTACGCCTGCCTTGAAGCGATGAGCTGCGGTTTGCCCGTTGTCGCTACCAACGTCGGCGGCTTAAACGATCTTGTCATCGACGGCTTTAACGGTCTGCTCGTCCCGCCGACGACGGAAGCGCTGCTTCCCGCGATCGAACGGCTTGCCGGCGACGCCGTGCTGAGGCGACGTCTCGGCCGCAACGCTCGGGAAACTGCGCTCGCGTTCGATAAGCGGCGGTGGCGGGAGCGGTGGCGGCTTGTACTCGAGCGTTATTTGTCCGACGGGTGAGGTCGCTCCGTTTTTTCCGCCGCACGGTTCTCGGAGTGAAATTTTCGCTCGCAGCACGATCCTCGTACCGAGCCAGTAAGTCAAAACTGCAATTGTACATCTTTTGATTCCGATTATCGCTCTGATAGAGCGAATTCCTGCTAAAATGCATTTATTTCCCGGTCAGAGAACTCATTCTTCCTTATCAGCAATAAAAAGCCTGTACATTGGCAGGCATTCATGGAAACGTGCTTCTACCGGCGGGAATGGTTGCACTTTTGCAGGAATATCCATAGTAGCATTTTCAACTCCCATTATCCCTGCGGTTTTGCTGTAGAACGATCGGAACTCGCTTGCACCTGCCCTCCCTTATTGCGTCCAATCGCGAGAGGGATGGCGCGTAGCCCGGACGGACAAGCAGCGATCTCTCGTAAGCGTCCTCCGCCTCCGGCAGGCGGCCAAGCCGTTCGAGTACGTTGCCGAGCAAGTGAAGCGTTCGGTACGTCCCCGCTCCCGAGCAAGACGAATAGCGGTCCGATCGGTCCCCGGCCGCCAAGGCGCGCCCGAGCAAGGAAAGCGCCTGCGTCGGATCGCCTTGCTCCTCCGCGAGCATCGCCCGCAGCTCAAGTGCATCAGGGAAATCGGGAAACCTTCGCAACGCCTCGTCCGCCGCCTCTATCGCTTCCCCGACTAGGCCTGTTTCGCGGCAAGCAAAAGCGATCTTGAGCAACAGATCCGATAAGTATCCTTCTCCCGGCTGTACGAGGTGGCGCGATACCGCGAAATGCCGAAGCGCCTCAGCGTATTCGCCCCGCTGATAATATTCGGTGCCGAGCGCGTATGACCAGAAAGGATTGTCCGGTTGTTCCCGGGACGCCCGCTCCGCCAAACGCATATTGCGCTCGCTCTTGCCTTTGGCCGCGATGACCCGATCCAAATAACCGTAATGACGAACATGAACTCCCCTTCCTACTCCCACGATGCCGTCCGGCTTCAGCTTCAGAATTGAAGTAGCGACTTCCTCGTGAAGAATACCGGAGAAACGAATACGACGATCGTTGCGGAACAAGCGGCAGACGGAATCGGTCACGTGCTCCTCACCGGAGCCAACGCCGCTGACGATCGTCAAGTTCAGCCCGATAACGCCTCTTCTATCCGCCTCTTCCAATAGCGCAGCTATCGAAGACATATTGTCGCAGACAAGCTCCTCGTCGGCGTCCAGAACGAGAATCCAGCGGCACGTCGCAAGCGCAAGCGCCACATTCCTCGCCTGAGCGAAGTCATTGCGCCAAGGCACGGACACGAGCGTCGCTCCCCGCGCCCTCGCGATGTCGCGCGACCGATCCGACGATCCCGTATCGGCGACGATGATCTCCGACGCGATGCCCGAGACAGACCGCAGGCAGCCATCCAGAAAACTCTCCTCGTCTTTGACGATCATACACAAAGACAAATCGGATTCAGCTTTGCCGTTACCACTCATAAGCCGTCCTCCCTTGGAAGGGTCAGCCGCGCTGCAATTAAAGCAGGCCTGATCTCACGCCCTGAAGCCGCCTCGCTCGCTTTCTCCAAGTGGCGATCCGCCAGCGCCGACAAGCTTTGCACAAGCGCGTCCGTCCCTGTCGCGTCGGCACCCGGCTCGCCGGCCTCTGAACGCAGCACACTCCGCCACGCCCGCAGCACACGCAAGCCTGCATCCGGACGGGCGCACGCAAAGCTTCCTTCCAGCAGCCTCATCCATTGCGCCCATTCGGTCGGCGGTTTACCGAGCGATTCAGGTCCACCGTCCCGCTGTTCCGACAACAATCCATCGCGATCCATCCCCGCCAACAAAGTCGCAAGCGGATCGCTCCACCTTCCCTTCTGTTCACCCGCCAGCCAGCGAAGCTGCTCTGCGAACGCCTCCAGTGGCAACGCCTGCGCACCCGCAATCGGGTTTTTCCGAGAGCCAGGACGCGCCTGAAGAAGAACGCGTGCCTCAGACAGCCTTCCTCGCTGCAGTTCCGCTTCGGCGCCCGCCAAGCTGCGAAAGCTGGACGGAAGCCGTCTCGTCGGCTTCTCCCGCAGCAGGTCCGCCGCCGCCCGTCCGCAGCGGCTTTGCAGCAAAATCGCAGCAATTTTCGCCCATGCTTCGGGTTCCTTGATCCGGTAAGCCGACTTCAGAAGCGGTACAATCTCTTTTTCACGACCGACGACGCGAAGCAATTGGAACGACCGATAGAGCGGCGGCGTCAAACTCGCCCTGTAGCTCAGCGCCTCCGTATACCATGAGAGAGCGTCGTCGTACTGCCCGCGTTCTTCTTGAACTTCTCCCAGCACGTACGCCGTCACGTACGTACCGATGCCGTCCTCGGTATGATAGATCGGGGAGGACTCGCCGGCTTTCATCGCCTCCAGCAACGTGGCCGCCGCCTCGCCGAGACGACCGAGCGCTTTTTCCGATGCGGCCTTGCAGTGGAGCATGTCGGTATAACCCGGATAGAGAGCTTTTGCCTCCTCCGCCCGTTCGAGCGCTTCTTCCAAGCGGCCTAACGCCTGAAGACAACGAATCTCGTATTTGCGCAGCAGATGGGCGTAACTCGTCGCGACCGGGTCGATTCGCCCCGCCGCCTCCGTGAACTGGACGAGCGCTTCGGCAGGTCTGCCGGTCCGCAAATACTCTACACCGATGTTGTAGCGATAAAATGCGTTGTCCGGCTCGCTCCGCAGCGCCTCTTCCAGCAGCTCCATGTTTCGGCGCACTTTGTTTTTCGCATCGACATGGACTTTACGGTAGCCGTAATGGTGAACGACGATATCCGTCAGGCGAAATGCAGCGGTGGGGTTCCGTTCCACGATCGAGGCGGCGATCTGCTCGTGAATGCGTCCGCGGAAACGATGCTCCGGCCGGTTGCGGAACAATCTCAGAATCGGGTTGACGGTCGCCCCCTGATCGCCCTCCCCGACATAGTTGCGAATCCGCAGAAAAAAGCCTTCAACTCCGTCTTCCATCGCCCATTCCCTAAGCTGCGCAATGTGTGAGCTTTCGAGCGCTTCGTCCGCATCGAGGAACAATATCCATTTGCCGCGCGCCGCCTCGACTCCCGCGTTGCGAGCGGCAGCGAAGTCATTCTGCCACGCCTGTCGAATGACGCATGCGCCATAACGCTCCGCAATCGCGACGGTGCCGTCGGTTGAACCGGTGTCGACGACAACGATCTCATCCACAGCTCCAGCGACGCTCGATAAGCAGGACGCGAGCATGCTTTCCTCATCTTTGACGATCATGCAAAGTGTGACGAGCGGCCCTTTGCTGTCCTTGCCGGCTTCATCCATCTGCGTTCCCCCTATCCGCGCCCGACCATTCCGTCCTCCACGGTAATCCCGCCATCCGCTTCTCGCTCGCCAGCAGACGCTCGCGCTGCTTCGCCAGCCGAACGTTGCCGGGATTCCCCGAAAGCGCGTATTCCGCCGCCTCGTGCGCGAGCCGGACATAACAAGCGGCGGCTCCCAGTCTCGCCTTCACCAACTCTGGTTGCCGCTCTAGCGCTTGCTCGAACAACTCCGCCGCAGCGTCGCAATGCCCTTTGGCATAGAGAATTTCGCCAAGTACGATCAGCCCATCGGCGTCCAGCGCTCCGCTTCCGAGCAGACTTAGCAGCATCTCCGCGCTCCGACGCGTGTATCCGCGTCGGTACAATCTTTGGGCAATCGCAAGCTCGCCCCAACCGCCAGCCTGCAGAAGCCTGCAAGCGATATCCGGCAGTCGGCATGCCAGCGCAAGCTCGCCAATCGCATCGGCAGGTGCCTTCAGCTCTTCAGCGGCGAACAGCCCGGGCAACGATTCTCCTCTTGCCGCACAAGACAGTGCGGCCACGACCTGACGCTCCGCCAATGGGTAATCGGCAAGCAACCACTCAGGCTCAGGCAAGCTTTGCCCCCAGAAGGCAAGCAGGCCAAGTCCGGCGATTTCGCCCGTGGCGGAACCGGCCAAGTCTCCTTGCTTTTCCGAAAATGCCGCTCGCGTTTCTGCCGAAGCTTCCGCGAGCCTCCCTGCTGCGATTAACCAAGCGATAAGCCTATGCGGCTCGCCAATATCAGCCGCTCTCGCCAGCTTGATCGCCTCCTCGAATCCGCCAGCGATTGCGAGCGCGTTCGCCGCCTCCCGTATCGCCTCAATATGGCTTCCCCGAAGCAAATCACGCTCCATTCGTTCGGCGATTTCCCCGTATGGCAGCCCCTGCTCCCTGCGCGCTTCCGTCCATCCTCGCCAAGCCGGTCCGTAGCCGGGTTCCGCGCGGAGGGCGGCCGCGTACCGTTCCGCCGCACGCTCTGGCTCGCCGAGAAGCCGCCATACATCGCCCGCCTCCGTCTCCGGTCGATAGCTGTTCGCTCCCGCCAAACAGACGTATGCCTGCATACAATCATGATTGCAGGCCGACGCCGCATCGTACGCCCGGACTGCCCCCGCCCAATCCCCTTCTTCCCGGCGCATTCGCCCAAGCATCAGATGCAGGTCAGGATAATCGGGATAGCGAGACGACGCGGACTCAAGCAATCTGGCGGCCCGTTCACGCGAGCTGATCGTGAGCATCGTTTCCGCGCAGTCACGCGCAAGCGTTGCCCCATAAGGCGCATCATCCTGCAAGCTTCCGAGAGCCTTCTCGAAGAATTCGACAGCCTGTTCGAGCTTGCCCCGTTGAACGAAAGAGACGCCCAAGTTATATGCGGCGAACGGATCGTCCGGCCGCTCGGCGATTTCCCGTTCCAGCAGCCGCGCGTTCCTCTCCGCCGTTTTTTTCCGCGCTAATTCGTCCGGCAAATACCCCGTATGCGTCATACGCAACGGGGACACTCGATCACCGCTATCCCCCGTGGGTCGTTCAACTCGCACAAGCTGCTCATGGACACGCCCCTCGTATCGAAAACGTTCGCCACCGCGAAACAGCCGCACAGCATAACTCGTTATCGCATCCTCAAGCCTGCTTCCGAGCCGGTGTTCGATCTCGACGGTCGCGCAATCCGCCCCCGAATCTGCCAATTCTGCGACGAATGTCCGCAGCTTCTCCCCTCCCTCGACGATCGCCTCATCCGCATCAATCGCCAGTATCCAGTCCGTCGTCGCATGTGCCAACGCAACGTTCCGTGCTGCCGAGAAGTCGTCCGTCCATTGGAACCGTACAACTTCCGCACCATGCGCCAACGCAATCTCCGGCGTGCTATCCGTTGATCCCGTATCGACGATAACGATCCGATCCGCCCAGAACCGCACCGAACTTAAACATCTCGGCAATCGATCCTCCTCGTTGCGCGCAATCACATGAACTCCGATTGTCGGCCTCATCGCCATCTCACACCCTTTCGCGCAGTCATGCGCTTGCTCTCGGCACCTTAAGGATGCGGCAGCCGTCATATGTATCGATATGTGCGAATATACGAATCTGTGAGTTGAGCCGGTTGTAGCCGAACGAGGATTGGCGGATGTGAAATCCAACAAAAGAAGCTCCCCGAAAGGAGCCTCTTCATCATCGCATCATGTGCCCTGCGCGTTAAACAGGACGTCAATCGTCGTGGCGCTGCCCGTTGCGCTTGAGCGATAGGACAACCGAGTGTATTTGAGAAAACGCTGGGGAACGAGCACGTCCACCGAACCGACCGCGATGCCGGTTACCGTGTCCACGTCATCGAACCAGTTCGATCCGTTGGCGCTCACTTCAACCCGGGCATCGACTTTGTTCGTTCCCGGTCCTTTGTTGTAGACGAAGAAAGAGTAAGTGCCAAGCACGCTTGTCGTCACCGCCGGAATGGCAGTGAACGCGTCCGCTGTGATGACGTTCGTCGTCTGGCTTTCTACGAAGCTTTTTTGCGAGATTGACGTCACGCTGCTGAGCGTACCCGCCGTAATTGTCGCACCCATGACGCTTGTGATCGTACCGTTCAGCAAGTTCGTCAATGTACCCGCTGTAATCGTCGCGCCCATGACGCTTGTGATCGTACCGTTCAGCAAGTTCGACAATGTACCCGCCGTAATTGTCGCACCCATGACGCTTGTTATTGTACCGTTCAGCAAGTTCGTCAATGTACCCGCTGTAATCGTCGCGCCCATGACACTTGTGATCGTACCGTTCAGCAAGTTCGTCAGCGTTCCTGCGGTGATCGTCGCGCCCATGACGCTTGTGATCGTACCGTTCAGCAAGTTCGTCAGCGTTCCTCCGGTAATCGTAGCCGCCGATACTTGCAGATGACTGATCGTACCGTCCATAATAACCGTCAGCACGTTGCCGCTCGTATCCGTCGCCACCGCGTGGGACGTCCCAGTAGCGTCTTGTCCGAAAATCAACGTACGCAAATGATCCGGGTTCGTATTAAACACCGAAAAGTTAGGCAAGCGCCATCTTCCTCTCCCGGGCCCGCCCGGGCCCGATTTTCTACATGCGTTAACCAGCAGCCTGAGCTTGAAAATAGACATCGACATGCGATTTCGCGGTCGGATCGACCGTCCGTACGGAAATACGCGCGAAACGTAAAAAGCGCATCGGAACGAGAGCGAACGTTGTACCGCCCGGAATGATTTCTTCCGCATCTTTGGCGTAATTCACGCTGTCCGGGCTGATCTCGACCTGGGCGACAACCGCCTTGTCTCCTTTATTTACAATGCCGAAAGTATAGAGGGACTGCCTGGAAACGTCGATCGGCTGCGAGTACTGCATCGAACCGTTCGCTTCAATTGAGAGCACTTGTTTCTGGGTAAAAAAGGGAGGCGGCGCGGGCGATCTGCGGATCCGGCAAGTTTTCGGCTTTCGTTTCCTTAGCCGCGGTTTCCCGCGCTTCGGCCGACATACGGTCCTTTTCCCCACTGGATCACCCCCCGATCTCCGATAATGTATGTGCCGTCCTCATCATGCGAAACGGCACCCGCCTTTTCCTCGCTCGCATGACACCGGCACAGCCTCGTTGTTGTCCCATGCGCATACACTGTCATGTATGGAGACTTAGCTTCCGCACGAAAGGGGACAAGTCGATGACGAACTATACGATTTTCAACAAATCCAACAACCCCTTGTATACGCAGTTGACGAACACCTATCTCGTCCCGGCGATCGAGGGCACACCAGGAGGCGATGCAGCGAAATCAGGCGCCTTCTTTATATTGACGACGGGAAGCGTCAACGTCGGCGGAGGCAACAGCCTTCTTCTGCAAATTACGAATCCGAACGGCAGCGGCAAAACTGTTTATATTTCCGGGGTTATGGGAGGCGTATCGGAAGCTGCGACGATCACGATAGAGAAGAATGGCACAATTACTGGCGGAACGACCCCGACTCCGTTTAACGCCAACTTCGGCAGCGCCAACACAAGCATTGTCACGGCCAAACAAAATACCGGCAACTTAACCGGTACACCGACGACTTTCACCAGCGTGCCGCTCACTGCAGGCATGTACGAACTGAAGTTTAACGGAGGCATCGTCGTTACTGCCAATCAGACGCTGTCCTTGACGATCGGCACCGGAGCGATAACGGCTTCGGCCAACTTGACCTGGTGGGAATATTGAAAGGAGGCGTCGCCGAATGACCAACTATTCCGTATTCGACTCGAGCGTCCAGCCGGTCTATACGCACGCGACGAATACGTACCAATCTCCAGCAGCGGTCGCGCCTCCGGATGCAGGCGCGGCCAGCTCCGGCAACGAATACAACGCGACGGCTACGACATCCTCGACACTGGGCGCACTGGGCGGCAGCGTCATTATTTCGCTGCAGATCGCCAACCCGAACGGTAGCGGCAAGACGCTTTATGTATCCTCCGTTGCCGTGGGCACGGGCGTTACTTTAAACCTGTTGTCTTCCTTCAGCGCGTCGTTAAGTTTCTTGAAAGGAGGCACGCTAACTTCACCTTCAACGGTCACCCCCGTCAACGGCAACTTCGCTAGTGCCAATACGAGTGCGATGACCGTTCGTTCCTCGAGTGCGGCGCCTTCAGGCGGAACGGACTTCATGTCGCTGCCGGTAAACGCGGGTCAATTCATTTCGGTTCAGACGGGACAAATCGTCGTTCCCCCGAACCAGACGCTGATCGTTTCTCTCAGCGCTTCCCTGTCCGTCGCGGGAACGCTGAGCACGACCGCAAACATCACTTGGTGGGAAGGATAAGCTTGCTATGTTTGCATGATCGGCGGAATAAGATGCGAAATAAGATATGGGGTCGGCGGTTGCGTGCCGGCTTTTTGTTTCGCTATGATGGGGGTAATGAACCTTGGGAGAGGGGCCGTGCATGATGAAAGTATTGGTAATCGGAGCTGGAGCGATCGGAGGTTATGTCGCCGCGCGAATGCTGGAAGCTGGAGCGGACGTCACCTTGCTAGCGCGCGGCAAGCGGAAAGCGCAACTAGAACGCGACGGGCTAATCATTCAAAGTCCGAGCGGAGATTTCGCGGGACGTCCGCCCGTCATCGCCTGGGGAGAACCAGCCGGTCCGTTCGACATGGCGATTATCGCGACCAAAGCCTATGGCCTGGACGAAGCGCTCGCGCATATGGCCCCGTATTTGACAACAAGCACGGCGATTTTGCCGTATTTAAACGGGATGCGGCATATGGAGAAGCTCGCCGAAGCCTTCCCGGGACAGCCGCTGCTTGGAGGCGTCGCTCGAATCGAAATAACGCTGGATGGGGATGGTCGGGTGCAGCATCTGACGCCTTTTGAATCTTTTACATACGGAAGATTCCGTTCCTTCGATGACGCACACTATTCTGAACTACGGATTCAATTGTCTGAGATCCAGCTCTTCACGGAAAAAGAAGACATCGAAACCGACATGTGGGAGAAATACGCCTACATCAACGTGCTATCCGGATTGACGACACTATTCCAAGCCCCCGTCGGCGACATTCGGGACGCCGGAGCAGGGTTGGATACATTCCGCCGCGCTTTCGCCGAGACGAATGCTGTTATCTCCGCCGCAGGCGGACATCTGGGGCACGCTCTGTTGGACAAGCAATTGCGGATCGTCTCGAACATGTCCCCCGGCAGCACAAGCTCGATGCTGCGCGATATGCAAAACGGACTCCCGACGGAGTCCGCTCACCTGCAAGGCTATATGATCGAGCTCGCCCACCGCCATGGCTGCGAGGTACCGCTGCTTGAAATCATCCTCCAGCGGCTCGATATTTACGAGCGGGATCGGGTACGGAGCTAGCCAAGGAGCAGCGTCTTTCAGGTTTGTCGGATTGGTGGGATTGGGGGATGAGCCAGGTTAGTGGAAGTGTCGGGTTGTCGGGTTGTCGGGTTGTCGGGTTGTCGGGTTGTCGGGTTGTCGGGTTGTCGGGTTGTCGGGCCTTCGCGCTGAAGCCCGGTTTCCCGGCATTTTCTCTCTCCCGGCTGATTTCCCCGATCTGTAGCGATGAAAAACATCACTGCAGCCTCGCAAACCACCCTACAACAAATTGTAACGATGAAAATCATCGTATCAGCCGATGCACCACGTGAAATTGTTGAGTTTTGACCCAGATAGCGATGAAAAACATCGCAAAGCCCACTCGACACTCCTGTCAGCAGCGCGTAACGATGAACAATATCGCTACAGCCGAACCGTTGTACGAAAGCCTTGGTCCGACACACCCTCGTACCATTGAATCGATCCACAACACAATTTTGCCACCCTACTCCGGCATCCACCCCAGTTCGTCGAGCATCACTTTGCCCGGACCTTCCTTAAAAACAAAGGTCACTTCCGACCACTCTTCCGGATCGAACTCGCCGTTCTCCTCCGTGAAACGTGCCAACGGCAGCTCATACGTCTGATAGACTGCCTCTTCCGCATCTTTGAACTTGCCGCCGGAAAGCACCGCTTCCATGCCCGGAAGCCACGTGAAGCTTGTCGCCGCCTGAGGTTCCGTTTCCATAAATTCGTCCAAAGGTAGCCTGACTTCATTTCCAAGCTCATCCCGTACCTCGACGTCGATTGACAGCGGTTCATCCGCTGTAGCCCCTGTCTCATCCGAGACATCTTCCGCCATATTCGCCAACGAGAACACTAGAACAGGATCGTCCGCAATGCTAGCCGCCTTCGTGTCGTCAAGCTTGACGGTATACCGCCCTTCGCGTTCCCACGCGAGCAAGACGCCGCCGTCCTCTTTGCCCTCTCCTTGCCGATCTTGTGCATCAACATGGCGCCAGTCCGACAAGTTCGACGCTTCGGCGGTCACTCCGTCAGACAGCCGCTCCCGATCGGAACCGCCGAAGTCGGCGAGACGCCGGAAACCGCCGTTTTCGTATTGATTGAAATAGCGGGTACCCGGCAAAAACTCAAGCCCCGCCCTATAATCCCGTAACAAACGATCATACGTCTCATTGTCCTTCAACACAGCTTGAAGAAACGCCGACACGTAAGCTTTGGCAATCTTCCGTTGCTGCTCCGCCTCAAGCAAGCCTTTCGGACGGATGAAAAGCGCCGTCGGCATCGCATTGTCCGACCAGCCCCATGCCGTGTTGAACTGGCTATGATTGGCGTCTTCGATATAGAGGGAGGCTTTGAAATTCTCCTCATCCTCCGCAGCGTCGCCCGTAAAAGTAACTCTGCCATACTGGCGATCTCCGTAGAAATTGACGATGTCGGAATCTTTCGCGCCTTGCAGCGTGAGATAAGAAACGTCTTTCAACTCCGATTGTTTGCCGCCGACAAGCGTGTCCGTAGGCGCGAGCTCGACGACAGCCTGCACCTTGTAGCTGTCCGCCGAAGGAAGACTCTTGTCGTCCGGAAACCATCTTTCTCTGTCGGTCGCCATCGCCGCCGCTTGCCCGCCCCTCGAATGACCGAGAAGGGCCACTTGGTCGAAGTCGATTTTGCCGTAAAAAATCGATCCGGGGTCCGCGGCAAAACGCTGAAGCTGTCCGATGTGCCGGAGCAGCAGCCATGCCCGCAGTTCCATATCCCGCTTCGGAATGCCCGACCATACGGAGTAATTAAAGAAATTCTCGTCGACCGACACCGCTATGAAGCCTTGGCTTGCGAGCAGTTCCCCCAAATAGCCATATCCCGTGTCGGAAAACTTCTCCATCAAGTGATTTCCGTGTACTATCAGCACGATTGGATACGGTCCGGGACCGTCAGGCATCCACACTCTTCCGTTTAACGGCAGGTCCTTCTCGTCGAACCCCCAAAATTTCTCGCGCTGCCACGTCCAATCGCTAATGAAAGCAGAGGCATCGACGGTGGCTGATCGTTCCGTCGCTTGTTCACCAAATTCCGCTCGTCGCTTGTCCGTTCCGCTTCCATACGTCAACGATCTCACCGCATATTCGCCAGGCAGTGATGGATCGGGCACGGAACCGACCGATGAGGACAAAGTATGGACGATGCCCTTGTCGTCGACTCGGTCCGCGTCTGCATCGTCGTTCGAGTGTTCGCCTAGGCGCGGGAACCCCGTCAGCGCGAACACAATCGCAAGCGCCACAAGCGTTGTCACAGCGATTCGAACGCGCGGCATACGCGCGATCGCCCCCGCGAGAAGGCCGAGACCGAGCACGCCGACCGAGGCGACAGTCGCGTATATCGTAGACCCCTGCCAGCCAAATTCGGAATAATAGAGAATTGCCCCTGCGATCACACCCGTGTATACGAAAGCGCCAATCGTCGCACGAGGCGCGCGAACTCGGATGAGTTGGAGCAATGCCCCCACGATCGCCGACGAAACTACGAAAGCAATCGTATGCAGCACGACGCCCACCGTCATATCTATCGCCGCGCCCAATCCTGTCGGCATACCAAGTGCCGTTAGCGCAACGGCTGCGCCACCGAACAGCCATAGGGCGACGATACCAACTCGCCAGACTCCCTTATCTCGTTCGAACGTCGCTATCAGTCGTCGCTTGAGCGCGAATCGACCAGGATGATTTTGAACAGACCGCTCGTATTCCACATTCATCACGTTCACCTCCGGCCATGCCCGCTATCTCTCGATTATACCTCTTCCGACTGACGCGGGGTGACTCCGAAGTTTTCGCGAATCGCATGATGCTTCCAGCGAAAACTTTAGCCGCGCACGGCGACGTTATTCCAGCAAAATGCACGCCTCACACGAAAAAAGCGGCCCGGAGGCCGCCCGCATCAACTCCTTATGCATCTACTCCCGCTCAATCAAGCGGCGGCGCTTCACCCGGGGCAACCCGTCGCACGCCGTTGCCGACGCGGTGCAGCATCTCGGTCATCTCTTCAGGATGCAGCAACTCGATCGGCGACACGCCTTTCTCGAACTGGAACGCATCCCCTTCGATCAGGACGACGTACCTGCCATTCAAGCGCGCAATGTGGATATTATTGCCGTAATCGTCCATGTGGCCTTTAATCTGAATGTCGTCGAGCCGGAATTTCAGCTCCAGATCTGGCTGCAATTCGACGATCTGCTTCGTCGCCTCAATGACATGGTCGTGTGTCCACTTCTCCTGCAACTCCCGTTTCTCCCCGGCCGCCCATACGTCGAACTGTTGCTTCTCTTGCCGCATCGCCCGGACTTCCTGAGGGGCACCGGCATACGCATCTTCCTCTGCGTCTTCCCCGACAGCCGTATCGAACAGCGCCATCGCCGCCGCGATAGATTCCGACCCGCTCGCTTGCCACTTTTCTTCCATATACTGATGAACCATCCCCATCACCTGGTCGGCGACGATTTCCGGCTTCGATTTCTCATAGCTGACGTACTTCAGGAAGTCTTCAAAATACCTCGCGTGCGACGCCTGGTGAATTTTTAACTCCCACGGTTCGATGATGCCTTCTTCAGGCATGTGCGGATATTGGATCGACTTGATGTTCTTCGCATTAATCGCCATCTCGACTTGGGAGATCAAGCTGTGCTCGTCCGAGACGCGAGCGATTTTGGACTCGAAGTCGCACTTGAACAAGAATAGAAACGGTTCGTCGAACAGCTCGTTCAGCTTGGCAGTCGCCAGCACGAACGCTCCTCCCCGCACGGAGTTCGTGTCCATGTAGATGCGCAGCACGTCGTCGGCGAAGTTATGGAATTCCTGCTTGTTCTCCGCCATCCTGAGCCGTTGGAATAGATTAAAATTCGGATTGCTGTCCAAGTCGTATCCAGGCTCCACGATAAACCGCCCGATCTTCGTCGGCACCTGCTCGGAAATAGGGTTGATCTCGGCTTTTCGCTTGGCGATCCGCTTGAATTCCCCGTCGAGGAACGCCTTCAACTCGCTGTCTTGATACTCTTCGTGCGTTAGCGTCTGATAATGCTTATATTTCTTGGGACCGTTCGGATCGGCGCCTTCGTTCTGAATGACGAAAAAAGATAAATATTGCACGGCAAATTTCATGATGAAACTTCGGCCTCCCGCAATCGGAATGTCGTGACGCTATCGATTGAAACCTATTCGCATCTTATCAGGTTCGTCCCGGCGCGACAACCTCCGAAAGCTTCCGTTCATATGGTATACTCATCCTGAAAATGGAACGGGGGTTGCCCTCATGCCGGATTGGTCTTATCAGACGATTTTTCGCCCTTTGCTGTTCCGTCTGCCTTCCCGTGTCGCACGCAATGTGACGTTAAAGGCGATGCGCCGAGTCAGCCGCCTTCCCGGGGGTACGCTTCTCATTAAGACGCTTGGTCATATGGAGCCGTCCCCTTTGCTCGAAACAAGTATCGCGAACGTCCCTGCGGCCACTCCGGTCGGGTTGTCGGGCAGCGTCGACCCGAATGGCATCGCTCACCGAGCACTTGCCCAGTTCGGCTTCGGCTTCATGGAAATCGGTCCGGTCACAATAAAGCCCGTTGGCGGCGGAAAACCGATCCATAACGACACGAAGGGAGAGCTTCTCTCTTATCCGGACGAATACGAGAACGAGGGTTTGATGCATGTCCAGGAAAGATTCGCAGAACCAGACCATCGCCTGCCTCGATTCTTTCGGGTGTCGCCGATGCCTGCCGCTCGCACAGATGAGGCGGTTGACCAGCTTCGTATGTTGATGCTCGCTCTTCGTTCGAACAATGCGACCGGGTTTCATGTCGATATTCTCGATTCCCAGGGCGGCATCGCGCTTAATGTTCGCTTACTGGAGCGAATGTGTGCCATGATTCACCGGCTCCGATTGGATGACGACTTCCGTGATCCTGCGTTATTGCGTATCCCGCTCGATTACCCTCCGGAAGAGGTGAGTTTCTTGCTGTCGCAGGCCGATCTGTCCGTGTGGGCCGGCTTTGTCGTAGGCGAGGCTCTCCCGCAACAGGAGACGGATCGTGCAGTAGAAATCGGCCGCAGCGGCAAGCCCTACGCATTGTCGCTCGTCCGCCAGTTGAAAGCGAGCGCTCTCCCACATCAATCGATCGTCGCCGGTGCTGGTGTTCACGAACCGCAAGACGCGCTCGACTTGCTCGCGGCGGGCGCCAGCCATGTGCTGCTTGGTAGCGGCCTTGTCTACGCGGGACCCGGGTTACCGAAACGCATTAATGAAGCGATTATTTACGAAACCATCAAAGCGGAGCCCGCTCCGGAGTCGCCTTCTTTTTGGCGACACTGGGGATGGATGCGTCTGCTTGGCCTCGGCATGATCGTCGGCGGCATTCTCGCTTGGGCGATCGCCGCTTCGTCGGTCGTGCTGCCTTACGACGAACATTTTCTCGCCATGTCCCGCGACGAGCTCTCTCGCCTGAACGAACATCTGCTTCACTTCATGTCCCATGACCGGATTACGCTTGCCGGTACGATGATCTCGATCGGCATTTTGTACAGTCGGCTGGCTAAATACGGCCTGAAGGACGGACAGCATTGGGCGAGAACGGCCGTTTTCATATCGGGCGCCGTCGGTTTTCCGAGCTTCTTTCTTTACTTGGGCTACGGCTTCTTCGATCCGCTGCACGCGCTCGCAGCCATCGTGCTGTTTCCGATGTTTCTGCTGGCGATGAGGCGCAATCCCGATCAGCCGTTCCGCCGTCCCGTGAACTTGCGCAATGACCCTACTTGGAAGCGTGCGATGTGGGGACAGCTCTGTTTCGTCGCTTTAGGCGCTTCATTGGCCGTGGGCGGCCTCGTCATTGCGACAGTCGGCGTGACCCAAGTGTTCGTGCCGCAAGATTTGACGTTCATGGAGACGACCAGGGAGACGCTGCGGGCGGCGAACCCGAACTTGATTCCGCTTATCGCCCATGATCGGGCAGGGTTCGGCGGCGCTTTGTTCTCCGATGCCGTCATGCTCCTCGCCGTCTCGTTATGGGGAATCCGGCAAGGGGAACGTTGGCTGTGGTGGACGTTGCTCGCGGGCGGCGCCCCCGCATTCGTCGCCGGGCTTAGCGTGCATTACGGCATCGCGTACACCGACTTCGTGCACCTGCTTCCGGCTTATTTTGCGGCAGCGCTCTATGTTATCGGACTGATCCTGCTTTATCCGTATATGATGCAGAATCCTCGTCCAGAGAGTGCTTATACGTATGAGCGTCCGGTTTCGCGGGGAAAGTAATGACGATCCGCACGACAGGAGGCCCAGTACCCTATGGACGATACGCATCAATTCGTTGAGAAGCTGCACGATACGCAACAGAAGGACAAGCGCAACAAAGATCGGCAGAGCCGCGGCAACGGTGGGGAGAATGCAGGCAAGAAGCTCCCGGGTAAACAGCATAGCACGAACAAGTAGCAGCCGAGCTTACTCTTGATCAGGTAAACGAAAACCCCTGCGATCAATGATCAATGTCGCGGGGGTTTTCTCTCGGGATGGCACGGACCGCGTTCCATCTGCCGAGTCGGCTTGGCCAAGCTGCGAATAAACTATCGGGAACACTTGGAACACAAAAAGCAATCGGTGCCGCCGCTAACGTGTTCCTGCCCTTGTTCGGGGGAAGGTGGGCGAGACACGATAGCAAAACTCGAAAAAGCCGCTCCCACGAGAGGCTTTTTCCTTATTCTTATGAATCACGCTCAATCGTTCTCCATTGGAATATCAAACTCGAAATGGACAGGCTCATCGCACTGATTCAACGTATATTTTGTTCCTTGTTCCGATTTCGCGTTATCGATGCCCTTGCAGAACGATCTCGTCCGTTCCGGAACGCCGAACTTATCCATCGTCGTGTCGGTCGTGTAGACGATCGTTCCGTTCTCGAACAGCAGGTCCTGGAAAATCGGGTCGCCCTCGATCGAGTAAGTGACGATGTGCACTTCGGCCGATTTGCCTTCTCCAACGCTCTTCACGAAATCGAGCCATCGGTCCGTATTTGCCAAACCTCTAATCGACTGTACGATTTCCCCGTTGGCGATCGCTTGCTCGGAGCTATATTCGATCTTCCCGATAAGCTCTCGCAGGTCGTCCGCATCTTCAGAGTCGATCTTATAACCGGTCCCCGTGTCAGACACGAACATGTACATGCCATCCTTCCCTTTGAGAGTGCCCAGCCACAAGTGCAGCTCGCGCTTTCCTCCGTTTTTGTCCGTCAGCACAACATCGTACTCCGGGTTGGCGACGTCAAGCATGCCGGGGATTTGCTTGGCGTTTTTCATGGCACCGACGATAGATTTCAGTTCTTTCGCTTCCGATAATTTCCCGAGCGCCGCGGAATACACGCTTCCGAATCTTTGCGAGCGGCTGACGGTTGCGGACGTAGGAGAGAACCCGCTCCAACTCGTCTGCGCCGCTTCACTTACCTCTCCCGCCAAAGAAGACGCGCCGACAGCTCCTTGCTCAGATTCCCGTGCGCCGCACCCGACGAGCATAACTGCAAGTCCGATGGCGATTACGACCGCTTTCCATTTTCCCATTGCGCATCCGCTCCTTGATCCTTCTGACGGAAAAAGGGAATGCCAGGTTGCACCATCACGCAAACAAAAATCCCCTGCACCCGAAGGCGAGGGGACAAACAAACCGTCATCGTTCCAACGTTAGTGCTGCGGCCGAGAATCGGCCAAACGAACGAGCATATGCGCAAGGCTATGGCGTTCGTTCTCGGTGCCTACCTTCCACAGCTCGGAGAGCAATTGCTCCTCGTGGTTACGCGGCTCCTCGTGGCTGGACAGGTAATCGGCGACTTTCTGAGCGATTGTGGCAATCTGCTCTTCGCTCAGTCCGATGTTCTCGGCCATACTAATACGTTTCTTCAAGTACGTTCTGAAATCGTCGAAATCCTGAAGAATCCGCTCTTTCTCTGAAGCGCTGATCTTGGAAATCGCGCTTGCCACTTTGCTGGCGTCGACGTTTCCGTCTTTGTTGACGACATGGTTAAGTTCGGACACGGAATAGCCTCCTTGCGAATGAGTGATGGTGCTTCGATCAGTATGCCCGATCCGCCGCCAAACGACTCGCATAGGTCTTCATCTTCATTTTCCCCGAACCTACAACCCTTGATTCGTCAGCTTGGACACGTCGAACACGCTGATTTTGCGCTGCGTCTTATCATCGAATAACCACGGCTCGGTCACGCGATCCACGTAGAGAATGCCGTCCAAATGGTCGATCTCGTGTTGGATACAACGAGCCAAGAATCCTTCGCCTTCCATTGCGATACGCTCGCCTTGCCGGTTTAACGTCGTGATCTTCACGTTGTTCGCGCGTTTCACGTAACCGTGGTAGCCCGGAAAGCTTAAGCAGCCTTCCGCGCCGTCTTGCTCGCCGCTCATCTCCACGATTTCCGGGTCGATCAGTTCGATCAATCCCTCTCCGCAATCCATCACGATCACCCGCCTCAGGATGCCTACTTGCGGCGCCGCGAGACCTGCACGTCCTTCTGCGGCATGAAGCGTCTCCCCCATGTCGTCGAGCAGCTTCAATATTTTGGGCGTAATCGTCTCCACGGGTTTTGCTTTTTTGCGCAAGATCGATTCGCCGAAAGGTACGATATTTAACACGGACATGCCATTCATGCCCCTTTCCTCTGCGTTTTCCGCGCCTACTATATCATAATGCGGCAGTCCCGACAACTGTTAACACGGGCCTAGTCCCCCGTTCTCCATTCCTCCGGCAGCAATCGGGCATAAGGAAGCTTCCGATATCTGTCGTCGATCAACAGCAACGTGCCCTTATCGTTCTCCGTCCGAATGAGACGGCCTCCCGCCTGCAGCACTTTGTTCATGCCGGGGTACACGTATGCATAGTCGAATCCGTTCCGGCCTTCCGCTTCGAAGTGATCCCGGATCAGGTTGCGCTCCGGTCCGAGCTGCGGCATGCCGACGCCGACGATCGCCACGCCGTTCAATCGGTCTCCGACAAGATCGATGCCTTCCGAGAAAATGCCGCCCATAACCGCGAAGCCGATCAATGTACCCTCGCCACCCGCCTGGAACTCCGCCAGGAAGCTTTCGCGCTCTGCTTCCGCCATGTCCGGTCTTTGCAACTGCGTCCGAACGCCAGAACCTTCGGCCAGTCCGGCCAAGTAAACCTCGAAGATAGCATTCATATACTCGTAGGAGGGGAAGAAAGCCAAGAAATTGCCTGGGCGATCTCCGGTCATCCGCAGCAGCGCATTTACTACCGCGCCTTTCGTCCGCTCGCGGTCCGCATACCTGGTCGACAGCGGAACGACCGTGACGTCCCATTGCTCCTTGGCGAACGGCGACCCGAGCGTCAAGGAATAGTCGGCCTCGTCCGCGCCAAGCATGTCCATATAATAGTTCAGCGGCGTCAACGTTGCCGAGAAGAAGATGTGCGCGCGAAAGCCTTTGCCGGCTTTTCTGAGCGCATCCGAAGGATCCATGCAGAACATCTTCACCCGCTCTTCGCCCCGACGGAACATCGAATACGTCACATGGTTGCCAGCGTACAGCTTGCCGATCCGCTGAAAAGCCAGTGCGGAGAAGTATGCTTCCGTCAATGTCGGAGTCGTGTCTACACCGTCCTCCGCGGCACCCGACATCTCCGCCAATGCGCGCTCGGAAGCCACCGCGAAATCGTCCACAAGGGCGAGCAAATCGTCGGGACGCTCATCTTGCGCCTCAAGCTCGCCTTTGCCTCCATTGCCTTGTTCCTCGAATACTTTCCTGCGCTCCACGAACCATTTGTTAATCGCTTTGGCCGTTCGCTCGACGTCCCGGCTTGCGCCCTTGGAGCCTTTGGGGCTCTTGAACGCCCGTCCCAGTTCCAGAAACACGCGCTTATCCAATGCTGCCGAATACATTTCCCTGCCCCGATCTACGAGATTGTGCGCCTCGTCGATCAATAGCGCGCTGCCGTTCTTCTGCTCCCCGGACATTCTCTTGAAAGCGACCCTTGGATCGAATACGTAATTGTAATCGCAGATGACTGCATCCGCTCCATAGGCCACGTCAAGAGAAAACTCAAATGGGCACACCCGATGCTTGCGTGCATAAGTTTCGATGACCGGGCGGGTCGCGAGCGTCTCGTGGCCCAGCAAATCGAGCACAGCCCCGTTGACCCGATCGTAATAGCCTTCTGCGTACGGGCAACATTCCCGCCGGCAGTCGACTTCTTCCTGAAAACATATTTTCTCTTTCGCCGTAAGCGTCACTGACCGCAGCTTCAATCCTTGCTCCGCCATAAGCGCCATCGCTTCCTCAGCCGCCGTGCGCGTGAGCGTCCGCGCCGTCAAATAGTAAAACTGACCAAGCTTCCCGTTCCCAAGCGCCTTGATTGTCGGGAAAAGCGTCGACATCGTCTTGCCGATGCCCGTCGGCGCTCTGGCGAATAGCTTGCGTCCTTCGTCGATCGCTTTGTACACCGCGCCGACCAGCTTCCGCTGCCCTTCCCGGTAAGAGGAGAAGGGGAAATCAAGCGCCGCGATGCTCTCATCGCGTTCGCTTCGGTTGCGCAGCAGCATTCTCGCATAGGGCGCGTATCGTTCGACCATCTCTCTCGCGAACGCTTCAAGCTCGGCAGCCGTATGCTCCCGCTCGAATCGGATCAGATCGTCCGTATCCGTCCGCACGTACGTGAGCCGCGTGCGTACTTGCCCGATTCCGCTCTCCACCGCGTACATGTACGCATAGAACATCGCTTGAGCCCAGTGCACAGGGGCCGTTTCATCTTCCGTCATCCCGGCGACATCCCGCGCAGTCGACTTGATCTCATCGATCGTAACGACGCCGTCTTCGCCTATAAGCAGCCCGTCGCAGCGTCCCTCCACGGAGAAAATGAGATTACCGCACGGAATTTCCACCTTTAGCAACACTTCTTTGCGATCTTGCTCGCCGTATTGCCGCTGGATTCTCTGGTGCGCCTTCGTCCCTTCGGTCATCGCAGTAATCGCGCGTATGCGAACGTCGATATCGCCCCCTGCATACGCATATTCGACCAACGGCCTTACAGAGATTGCTATCGCCAATGTATTTTCCATCCCAGAGCCTCCGAGCCGAACATTCGTTCCACCATTTTAGCACAATTTCGCATGCTTCGACGACGTTTGAAGGAGTTCCGAATCTTCCTGTCGAATGACTGGCATATGATGAAGAAAAGAAAAATTGCTGCGATTATCGGTCTATTCCTGCTTTTCTTAACCGGACTTCGATTCGTATGGATCGCATCCCTGGCACCTCCGCCCGGGGTAGAAGCCGTCAACGGTCAACTGGACTTGCGGGATTGGGATCTTTCCTCCGAGCCGCTTCTCTCGCTGAAGGGCCAATGGACATTCTATCCTTATCAATTAATCGAACCTAATAGCGCGACTAATGCTGGGGCCATTATCGCCCGTCTGCCCGGGAGCTGGGTGAAATCTTTAGCTGCCGAAAACTCAACTACTTTCGGCTACGGTTCATATCGTCTGCGTATTGCCATCGACCCGGACAACAAACAAACTTTCCGAATGCGAGTGCCGGCTATTCCAGCTTCGTCCTCGTTGTTCGTCAACGGAAGATTAATTGCCTCATCCGGTCAACCGTCCGAGCTTCCGGACATGTATGTGCCTGACAGCGTCCCGTACTCCGCTTCGTTTACCGCCGATCGGGGCGTTATCGATATCGTTCTCCATGTCGCCAATTTCGACGATCGTCTGACCGGCGGGATCACGCAGCCGATTAAATTCGGGACGGAAGAAGCCGTAAACCGCGCTTACTGGTTCTCCGTCGGCACGCAATTGGCGGTATGTTTGATTTTGGCTTTGCATGCGATCTATGCGGTTATGCTGTTTTTTATCGGTGCGAGACAGAAAGCATTAATTTACTTCGTGCTGCTAGCTGTCAGCGCGATCGTTACGATCCTTATAGACGACGACCGCATTTTGCCTGCCTGGTTTCCCGTCGGATACGAGTGGACTTATCGGCTGTACTACCTGTCCTTCTTGGGCGCCGCCGTGTTTCTTCTCATGGTTTTCAAACAATTAGTGCCCTCGTTCTTCATTCTGAGGACGGCTCCCGGATATGCGGCTTTGTGCGGCCTTTATGCCCTGCTCGTATTGCTGCTGCCGATCCGGTCGCTCACTCAGATTGATGTTTTGCATACATTGCTCATTATCTTGCCTTATTTGATCATTCCCATCATCGTTGTGAAGGCCGTCAGGAATGGCCAGCCCGATGCTGTTTTCTTGATGTTGGGCTCGACCGCTCTCACGTCAAACATTGTTTGGGGCATTATCAAAAACGCAGGACCGCTCGAAATCGGCTTCTACCCTTTCGACGCGTTGGCCACTTTCATCTGTTTTGCCTTGTTCTGGTTCAAACGCTACTTCCGCAACGCTGCCGAAGCCTCCCGACTGACGGCACAGCTGCAAGCGGCGGACAAGTTGAAAGACGAATTCCTCGTCCATACGTCCCATGAGCTCAAAAATCCGCTGCACGGCATTCTCAACATTGCCCAGGCCGTATTGGAAAGCGAAGGACGTCGTCAGGACGAACAGGAGAATCGGGCCCGTATGCAGCTCCTCGTATCGGTAGGCAGGCGGATGTCCTTCCTGTTGAACGATCTGATGGACTTGACCCGACTGAAGGAAAACCGCATCCACCTGGAGCCGACAAGCGTTTGGCTTCAAGATTTAACCGCAGGCCTGTTCGATATGATCCGGTTTATGACGGAAGGGAAACCGATCGAACTCGTCAACGCGATCCCGGACACGCTTCCCCCTGTCCGCGCGGACGAGAATCGGCTCATTCAAATTTTGTTTAATCTTCTTCACAATGCGGTTAAATTCACCGATAAAGGACAAGTTCGAATCGATGCTTCAGCGGCAAAAGGCAAGGTGACTATAAGGGTAACCGATAGCGGAATCGGGATGGACGAAGAGACTCGGCGGAGAATCTTCCTCCCTTACGAACAAGGCGCCGACGCGTCCGCCACGGGAATCGGACTTGGATTAACAATCAGCAAAAAGCTTGCAGAACTGCATCACGGCGACTTAACCGTTCGCTCCGCTCCAAACCAAGGATCGGTCTTTAGCCTGACGCTGCCATTGTTCGATTTGTCTGGCGGGCAACAAGTTGAGCACAGCAATCGAATCCCCGGCTCATCTGTCGCGGAGGAGTCAGCAGCCGCAAGCGAGGCGGAAGAGGCCATATCCGAACGCGATGGCCCTAATCTCGATGTTGCGCCTGAACCTATCGACAGGCCGCGAATACTTGCGATCGATGACGACCCGGTTAACTTGAAAGTGCTCGTCGGCGTGCTTTCCCCTGACGGCTACGAGATTACGACTGTGACAAGCGGTCCGGAAGCATTGGCTCTGCTGAAAGCCGGAGCATGGGATCTTATCGTCTCTGACGTTATGATGCCGCGCATGTCCGGCTACGAAGTCGCCAAGGCCGTCCGGGAAAGGTTTTCCCGATCGGAATTGCCTGTTCTGCTGCTTACGGCGCGAAGCCGACCGGAAGACATCGAGGCTGGATTCCGGTCGGGCACGAACGATTATATCGCCAAACCGGTTGATGCGCTTGAACTCCGCTCCCGAGTACGGGCTTTAACGGAGATGGCCAGGGCCGCTCGCATTCAGACGCGCATGGAAGCAGCCTTGCTTCAAGCTCAAATTCAGCCGCACTTCCTGTTTAACACGCTAAATGCAATAGCCGCGCTCAGCGAAATTGACAATGAACGCATGCGAAACTTGCTGGATGTGTTCGGAGACTATTTGCGAGGCAGCTTTGATTTTCGCAACTGGGACCAGCTTATCCCGTTGCAGAAGGAACTGGAGCTTGTTCGCGCGTACTTGTATATCGAGCAGCAGCGTTTCGAGGATCGCATCCACGTCGTATGGGAAATCGACGAGCAGTTGCCGCTCCAACTGCCTCCGCTGTCCATTCAGCCCCTCGTCGAGAACGCCATCCGGCATGGGGTGTTAAAACGCGATCGAGGGGGCGCGATACAAATCCGCATCGTCCATTTCGATCATTACGCTGAAATCTCTGTTATAGACGACGGTGTCGGCATGGACGAAGAGACGATCAGCCAAGCATTCTCCGCTCCGCAGATTGCGACCGGACGTAAAAGAGGCCTAAGTCTGATGAATACGGACCGCCGATTAAAGCAGCTTTACGGCGAAGGCCTGCGCATCGTCAGCGTTCTGGGCCAAGGCACTGCTGTTTCATTTCGGGCGAGGAAGTAACTCGGTGCTCGGGGCCTGGTTAGTGTGCGAATGAGTAACAAGTGATCAAACAAAGGAACCCCGAGTGTCGTCGTAAACACTCGGGGTTCTCTATGATCTCAGAAGCTAGCAGCAGCCCCTAAGCGTTAAATTTACTGAAAAAACCGCGGCAAGTAAGGCTTGTTCTTCTCCAGCATTTCGTCCAGCAAAATTTTCGCCACACGCACGGATGGTACCAGCGGATGCGCAACCATCGCCTGAAGGGCGATGCCGCGGTCTCCGGTGATGGCCGCTTCGATCGTCAACCGTTCGTACGTCTTCACGGCGGCGATCAAACCTTTCGCATGCTCAGGCACTTTCGTGACGGGCAGCGGCAACGGACCTTGACCTGTAACGACGCAGTTTACTTCGATCGATGCGTCTTCCGGAAGGAAGTCGAGTACGCGGCCGTTGGTGACGTTCAGCGTCTGAATGTCGCGACGGTCGTTGTACAGCGACACCATCAAGTTAACGGCCGCTTCGGAGTAATAAGCGCCTCCGCGCTGCTCAAGCTGCTTCGGCTTTTCTTGCAAATCCGGGTTCTTGTACAGCTCGAACAATTCGTCCTCGACCCGCTTTACGACTTCGGCGCGAGTACCGTTTGCTTTCAAGGAAGCGAGCTGCTCTTCGAGCATTGCGTCCTGCATGTAGAAGTATTTCAAATAGTAAGACGGGAAACCGCCGAGATTACGCAGGAATTCCGGGTCCCACTCGGTCGCAGGCACGTTTTTGCCGGAATACTCTTCGCGTTTGTCGAGCAGCTCGTTCAGCTTGTCTTCGCCTTCGATCTCGATGCGCGTCACCCAGTGCAGATGGTTCAGACCGACAAACTCGGTGTAGATGCGTTTCGCTTCTACGCCGTACTTGTTTATCAGCCATTTATGCAAGCCGATCGGGGCATTGCACAAGCCAATGCTCTTGACTTTGGAATGGCGCGAGATCGCTTCGGTCACCATGCCCGCCGGATTCGTGAAGTTAAGCAGCCAGGCGTTCGGTGCAAGCTCTTCGATGTCTTTGCAGATGTCGAGCAGAACAGGAATCGTGCGGAGCGCCTTCATCATGCCCCCGGGTCCGGTCGTCTCTTGGCCGATGACGCCATGCAAGTTCGGAATGTGCTCGTCCCACTTCCGCGCTTCAAGCAAACCGACGCGCATCTGCGTGGAAACGAAATCCGCGCCCTTGATCGCTTCGCGGCGATCAAGCGTCAAGTGAACCTCGATTGGCAAGCCCGACTTGACGACCATCCGCTTCGCAAGCTCGCCGACGATGTCGAGCTTATGCTTGCCCTGCTCGATATCGACGAGCCACAATTCGCGAATCGGCAGTTCGTCGTAATGTTTGATGAAGCCTTCGACGATTTCCGGCGTGTACGACGATCCTCCGCCGATGACGGCGATTTTCAACCCTTTTGCTTGCTGTGCCATTATGCAATCCATCTCCTTGGTGTAGGTAGTTTCCGAAAGTCCGATTGTGTTCACAACCGGGCTTGCGGAACTCCATTTATATAAAAAGACTAGACTTGGGCAAACTCCGATACTCCGCGCAGCTTCTCGTAGATCGCGCTTGGCAGCGCGATGCCGCTAGATTCGACGGCGAGCCATACGGCGCCAACGACCGGTTCGACCGTCAGCCGCGCGATTCGCGCATTCGGGGCGACGGCTTTAACCGCTTGTTCAACGTAAGAGCGAATATATTCGCCTTTGCCCCGGACGACGACACTGCCCGCAAGCACGACGTCAAACGTCTCGCCTTCCATCCCGAGCCTGCGGATGACCGCCGTCGCCGACTTGCCTAATTCGACGCCTTGAGCCCGGAGAACTTCGATCGAGACCGCATCCCCTTGTTCCGCCGCATCGAACAACAGCTTCGTTAATCGGCTAGGCGGGTGTTTCTCATGGTCCAAGAAGTCATCATACATGGCCTCCACGCTGTCATATCCCAGCTCCGCCAGCACCAACTCCGTCAGAAGCGTCGGCTGCTCGCGGCCGTCCCATGCGCGAATGACGGATCGGAAAGCTTCAACGCCGAGAGAGCCTCCGCCGCCGAAGTCTCCGTACGGATAAGAGAAGCCGCCGCACTGGAGAAATGTCCCGGCCGGATTTACGCCCGCGCTGTTCGTGCCTGTTCCGCAGATGAGAACGACGCCGTACGGCCGATCCGTGCCCGCCCGCATCGCGATCATCGTGTCGCAATTGATCTCGTGCCTTGGAAATCCAAGCTCCGCGATCATCGGCCGCAATATGCGATAATCAATTTCCCGGTCAGCCCCGGCCAAACCGAAGTACGCGAACTCGATGTCCGCCTTCGCCAGGTTTGCTTGCACTAGCGCTGCCTCCGCCGCCTCGCGGATATTGGCTTTCGCGACTTCGTAACCTGTCTGGTGATTGCCGTTCCCGCTTTGCCCTTTACCTGCAATGTTGCCAAGCTCGTCAACGACTAAAGCGTACGTTTTGGTGCCTCCGCCGTCGACACCCAAATAATATTTCAATGCACTCACTCCTGCTATCTCGCTCTTATGTTGGACGTGCCGTCGATTCTCTTACGATAAGTTCAGGCTCCAATTGGACTGTGACGCTGCGCTTGGTCGAATCGTTCATGACGTCCAGCAGCAGTTCCACCGCCACGCTCCCGATCTTCTCGGCCGGCTGGCGCATCGTCGTCAGCGTCGGATGGAATTCGGAAGCGAAGTATTGATCGTCGAAGCCCACGATGGACAAGTCTCGCGGAATGCGTATGCCCTCGTTCTTGCAGGCGTCCATGACGCCGAGCGCGATATAGTCGTCCGCCGCGAATACCGCTTTCGGCATTTTTCCCGATTCGATCCATTGCTTCGCAATCCGATAACCCGTCGAAATTTCGAACGTGCCTTTCTCGACCGAGTGCGGCTTCAACCCCGCTTCTTCGAGAGCGAACAAAAAGCCTTTCTCACGCTCTTTACTGCTTAGAAACGAGCTTGAGCCCCCGATATGCGCGATGTCCGTATGGCCGAGCTCGATCAAGTGTTTCGTCGCTTCATAGCCGCCTTTGAAGTTGTCGACGATCACCGAAGTGACGGAAGAATTCCGTTGCGAGTTATCGACCATGATGAATGGAATTCTCTTCTTCTTCAGCTCCAAGACATACTCGTCTTCTTCCAGAGGAGACAGCAGAATTACGCCGTCAACGCGATCCTCTTGGAACAGCGAACGGTGAAATGCGTCATCGTAACGGTTCGATATCGACAGTGCCAGAAAATAGCCGTGGCCTGCAAGCCTGTCGTTCACTTCTTTAACGACGGCGTCCAAGAACGAATCGTGCAGCGTCGTCAGCGTTAGACCGATGATCCCCGTCTTGCCCCGGGCCAAGCTGCGGGCGGAAGCGTTCGGATGATAATCGAGCTCCCGCATCGCCTGCAGTACCTTCTCGCGGTTGGACTTTCGGACGGAAGTCGAATTATTGATAACTCTGGATACGGTAACGACGGACAATCCCGATTTCTTGGCGACGTCGAAAATACTAACCTTCATGGCCCAACGCTCCCGCGCGATATGTCGTAATATATTTATAAAGTACCACAGTTGAGCCAAAAGATCATTTAAAAGTTTAAGCGTTTTAATATTTGTAACAAACTGGGCCAAATCGACCCTTGCTAACCAACGGAAGTGGGAGGAAACGCGCCTGCGCGCCATCCCCTCCCTTTTTTTCTTAAAGCGTTGTTATTCTTTGTTGACCCGCTCGAGCAGCTTTGTCAGTTTATCCTGAATGACCGGCAGCACGTCTTCGACCTTCTTGTCGCCGTTCTCGACCGATGCGAGCTCGTTGATGAACAGCTCGTTGATCTGCGAATAGTTCGAGATGAGGTGGTTGTAGGATTCGAAGCCGTACTTGTACGCGCCGGCGAAAATTTGCTGGATCTGCTTCGGATCGATGCCTTCGAAATTGTTGTAAAACTTCTCGGCCGCCTTCTGGTTCACCGGAGGGTTGCCGCCGCTCAGCTCGATCGATTTCTCCTGGATTTCCGTCGTAATCAGGAACTTGATCCACTCGAGCGCTTCTTTCGGATGTTTAGAGTCTTTCAGCACGAACAGCGGGTCAACGTACAGCACGCTCCTGACATCCGGGTTAGGCCCCTGCGGGACAGCAGCTACGCCGACGCGGAAGCTGAAATCTTTGGCGGCCGCGAGGCTCCATGAGCCAACGACGGACATGCCGATCTTGCCGGATAGGAACGGATCGCCGAATTGGCCGGACACCGACTTCGAGAACGCCGGCGTCGGGGATACTTTCTGATCCCAGATCAAGCCGTAAATTTTCTTGTACGCTTCGACGACAGCCGGCTCGGTCAAGTTGATCTTGGATGGCTTGCCGCCGTTCGTCCATGTGTCATCGGAATACACGTTGCCGCCGAAATATTGCGGACGTTGATCGCGTTCCCCGAAGCCAAAGTCGACGCCGTATTGCGCCTCCGCCAAGTTTTTGGAATCGACGGTCAGCTTTTTCGCATATTCGACCATCTTATCGAACGTCCAGCTTTTGTCCTCGTAGTCCGTAGGCGGATATTCGAGGCCGGCCTTGTCGAACATGTCTTTGTTGTAAAGCATAACGGTCACATAGCTGTTCAGCGGGATGCCGTACGTCTTGCCGTCGACTTTGTAGATGTTCATAACGTCTTCGGGAATGTTGTAGTCGGACGCCTTGAAGTCGCCCAGGTACGGGGTCAAATCCGCCAACATGCCTTTGTTGTAATATTCCATAAAACCGCCGTAGCCCCAGTGGGACGTCACGTCCGGCGAATTTTTCGCAGCGATCGCCGATTGCAGCTTGGAATCGAATTGCTCATACGGCGCCTTCGTCACCTTAACTTTGATATTCGGGTGAGCCTTCTCGAACTCGGGAATCAGTTTCTCGACGAACGTGCGGTCCGGCGAATCGATCGTGTAGTGCGTAATCGTAACCGTCTCTCCGCCCGCGTTCTTGTCCTTGCCTGAGCATCCCGCGAGCACCGTGCTTGCAGCAAGCGCCGCCGCCAGCGCCGTGCCAAGTTTCTTGTTCATGTGTGTTCCCCCTCGAATATGGTCTTGAGCTTATGTGAATGGTTACTTGATGCCGGTAAGAACAATCCCTTGCACGAAACGTTTCTGAGCGACGGCGAATAACGTGACGATCGGCACGACCGACAGTAACGAAGCGGCCATCATTAAGTTCCACGGGGCGATACGGAACTTCGAGCTGAGCATCGCCGCCATCCCGATCGGCAAGGTGAAGTTCTCCTGCGAATCGAGGTACAATACCGGTGCGAGCAGATCGTTCCAGCTCCAGATGAAGCTGAAAATCGCTACGGTCGAGATGACCGGCCCGGAGAGCGGCAGCGTCAAGTTCCAATACAAGCGGAACTCCCGGCAACCGTCGATGCGGCCGGCGTCGTACAGTTCATTGGGCAGCCCGGAGAAAAACTGTTTCAACAAGAACACCATATACGCCGAGGCGAAAAAGTTCGGAAGAATAAGCGGCAGCAACGAGTCGTGTAAACCCAGCTTCGTGAACAACAGAAACTGCGGAATCATGATCGCCGGGTACGGCAGCATCAGCGTGCTCAGCAGCAGCATGAACAGAAACGGCGCAAGACGGGCACGATACCGCGCGAAGCCGAATGCCACGAACGACGAGGAGAACACGGTGCCGATCACCGTGAACACGGCGACGATAACGCTGTTCAAGTACTGCTGACCGAACTTGATCTCCGAATTGACGAACAACTCCTTGAAGTTCTCCCAGGCAAAATGCTGAGGAATAAATGACGGCGGATACGCCATCATCTCCTTCGTCGTCTTGAGCGACGTCGAAAGCATAAACCAGAGCGGCATGAGCATGGCGACCGTCGTCGCGATCAGCACCAGAAAGCCGAGAATGGAAACGATGTCGATTTTGATTTTGCGGCGGACGGCGGGAGCGTTATCGTTATGGAGAGCTAGCTGGCTCATCTGTCCCGACCTCCTTCGTAGTACACGTACCGATTAGACATTTTCATAATGAGGAACGTAATGACCATGACTCCGATAAGCAGAATCCACGACATCGCGGATGCATAGCCGTAACGGAAATTTTTGAACGCATTGACGTAGATGTTGTACACGTAAAACCACGTCGAATAGTTCGGCCCACCCTGGGTAATCGTATACGCCTGTGTGAACACTTGGAATGAGTCAATCAAACCGATGATCAGTTGAAACAGAAACACCGGAGAAATAAGCGGCAGCGTAATTTTGAAGAACGTTCTCAGCCGCCCCGATCCGTCCAGCTTCGCCGCTTCGAGCAGAGACTCCGGCACGCCTTGCAGCCCTGCGAGAAAGATCAGCATGCCGCTGCCGACGCCCCAGAACGACATAATAATAAGCGCCCACATCGCGTACTTCTCATCCAGAAACCAGTTGATCGTGTCGACGCCGAACCACGATAATGCGTAGTTGAAGAGACCGGCTTGCGGGTTGAACACCCAGAACCAGAGCAGCGCCATCGACACCCCGGAGATCATGCTCGGAAAGTACATCGCCGTGCGGATAAATCCGCGAAAAGGTATGCGCTGATTGATCAGTATCGCGAAGAAGAGAGAAAGGAAAAGCATCAGCGGCACGCTAATAAACGTGTACTTGAGCGTCACTTTGATGGAATTCCAGAACAAATCATCCTGGAACAATTCCCTGTAGTTGCCCAGCCCGATATATTCGGGAGCATGGATAATGTCATATTCCGTGAAGCTGTAGTACAGGGATGCAAGTACCGGTATGAGCGCGAATACGATAAATCCGATGAGCCAAGGCGATATGAAGAAGTAAAACCATCTTCCTTCGCGCCTGCTTTCTCTCGTGGACTTCAACTGCGTAACCCCCTTCTAACGTTCGTCCGTCTGCAGCGCGGGTTTCTTTTGTTTACTGGTCTACTGAGTTAAAGTTTAATCGCTTTAATTTTTGTGACAAAAAAAGAAATCGCTCTCTTTTGTCGGCGGATCAGCCTTTGCCCTTTCATTTCTGTGGACAACGTTCCAACCCGAAACTTCGTTCGTCGCCGGATGGCGCAAAATAACGATGATCTCCTCAAAAGTTAAAGCGATTAAACTTTGTGCTTATTATAATACGATGGTGTAAGCGTTGACAAGAAGAAATTTGAAATGAATTCATGCGTGGCTTGGATGGGGAACAGATTGCGTTCGATTGCCGGGGTTTACGACTGTGAAAGGCGCACGTTTGCGGAATTGTAGCCCGGTTTTTTCCGGGCTATTCGGGTCGTTCGGGGGTGCCGGCATCGCTGTAGACCGGTTTTTGAGACTGTCGATTAATTAGTTACAGGCCGTTGCTCGAAAAATTCGAACATCCCGCTCCTGGAAGAGACTCGCTGCAGGCCGTTGCTCGAAAAATTCGAACATCCCGCTCCTGGAAGAGACTCGCTGCAGGCCGTTGCTCGAAAAATTCGAACATCCCGCTCTCGAATGGGGCTCGTGCAGGCCGTTGCTCGAAAAATTCGAACATCTCGCTCTCGAATGGGGCGCGCTGCAGGCCGTTGCTCGAAAAATTCGAACATCTCGCTCTCGAATGGGACTCGTGCAGGCCGTTGCTCGAAAAATTCGAACATCCCGCTCCCGGAAGAGACTCATTGCAGGCCGTTGCTCGAAAAATTCGAACATCTCACTCTCGGAAGGGTCGCGCTGCAAGCCGTTGCTCGAAAAATTCGAACATCCCGCTCCCGGAAGAGATTCGCTGCAGGCCGTTGCTCGAAAAATTCGAACATCTCACTCTCGGAAGGGTCGCGCTGCAAGCCATTGCTCGAAAAATTCGAACATCCCGCTCCCGGAAGAGATTCGCTGCAGGCCGTTACTCAAATTAAGTCGTAGGCTTTAAATTAATCGACAGTCTCTTTTTCCGGGCTATTCGAGTCGTTCGGGGCGCACCGGGAATAGGAACGAAAAGAGCCGCCGCAACGACTCTCTTCGCCCCCACCGCCGACTCCTGTCACGCGCGGCTAAAGCCTTCTTCTTGTAAATACTCTAGCGCTTCCGCATAGCTCTCGAAAGCCATCTCCAAGTTCAGCCCGGCGAACAAATAATACATATCGTCCTCGAACTTGAGCGTTAACACGGAATTATCCGCGTCAATCCACTTCTCCTCATCGCCCTCCGCCCAAGAGCTGTCTGCGCCGGAACCCGTCAACGAATCGATCGAGGCTTTCACGAGCGCGCGCAGCTCCTCCTCGCCGAAGTCCCGAACGTTTACGTAACCTTTTTCATCGAAATCCGCTCCGTCAATGTACGCTGCGAAAACATAGCCATTACCGTTCGGATGGAAATGGTACCCGACGTTTTTCTTCTCCTCGATGCTGCGTTCATAATGGAAATTCACGCGCCCCATCGATACGTTTCGACGCTCCAGCTGGGGGAACGACTCCATGATCGCGATTTTCTGCTCAAAACTCAACATTGGCTCAACGCCCTTCATTTATGATTAGGCAAACTTTCCTGGGAGGTCGAAGTTCGCGTATCCCCATCGTTTTGCGGATGCGATGTAAAACGAGCCTCGATTTTCTTGCTGATCCACAGCGACGCGCCCACGAACGCTACGACATACAGCAACTCCAGAGGACGTTCGATAAACCGCCCGAAATCATGGCCGATGATCGACACCGACATGACCATAATCGCCTTGCCGAATACAATCGCGATCAAGAACGAGCGCAGCCGCATTCGGGCGACCGCAGCCGCTATGTTGATGACGACGAACGGGCCGACGGGAAACAGACTAAGCAAAAACACATAGCTGAACGCATTCGTCCTCACCCATTGCAGGCTCTTCTGCACTTTCGGCTTGCGCGCCCATTTGACGAAGTAAGGATGATCCGCAATCCGCCGCACGATGATGAACGTGGTCAGGCAACCGGCGACGATGCCGATCCACGAATATAGAAAACCTAGCCATAAACCGTAGACGGCTGCATTTACGCCGACGATCAGAATCGTGGGAAGAGGCGGCACGAACGATTTCATGAACGTTAGCGCAATGCCGGGAAAAGGACCGAATCCCCGATAATGCTCTAACAATTGTTTTAGATTGTCTTCCGTCGCGTTGGACAGTATGTCCGTCAAGCTCATGGATTTCGCATCCGTTTCCTTGTCCGATTTGTGGGTAATGTAGGCATTATACCATTCCTTCAGGCGAGTTGCTCGGATTCGGTGATTGGCGACGGCCGGAGTGACTTAGGTTAGACGTATAGGTTCGGCAGACGCGGTTTGGCGGACGTTACTTGGCAGGCTGGGCGTAAGTGCGGAGTTTGGGAACTTTGCGGAGCTTGAGAATAAGGGCTGCTCTATCCGCGAACCGCGAGCAGCAAGCATTAACAGCAAAGAGGCCCACCGGCAAATGGCCGGCGGGCCTCTCTCACAATACAATTACTCGGCGTCAGCCACCGCTTTGTCCGGGAGCTGGCTCACATAGCTGTCCGACAGATGAAGCAGTTCGAGCGCGTTCTCGTACTGCTGTTTCGTTGCACCGCCGATCGACTCCTTGTTCGTCTCGAGCGGGAAGTTTTTGCCGTCATCGTATGCGATACCCGGCACGAACACGTCGTTGTCCGTAATGATCGAACCGGATGGCAAGAAATGACGCATTGGCAGCACGTTGGTCTCGGTATTGAACAGGTCCTGGCCGAAATGAAGCTGATTCGCAAGCGAGATGCCCATCAAATTCGCCACCGTCGGTAAAATATCCGCTTGCCCGCCGGTTTTGTCAATCTCGGTCGGGCTCATAGCGCCCGGTACGTGCATAATAAGCGGAATGTTAAACATATCCGGGTATTCGTACTCGTGGCCGAGCAACTCTTTCATCAAACTTTTTTCCTTGCTATCCAGAGAGTACACCGGCAGTCCCTGGTGGTCGCCGTAGAACAATACGATGCTGTCGTCCCACAAGCCGCTCGCCTTCAGTTGATCGATAAACTGACCAAGCGCATAATCGGAATAATTCTGCGCTTTAATGTACCGACCGATCAAGGTGCCTTCGAACTCTTTTGGCAATTGCATCCGGACCTTGTCTTCCGGAATGTTATATGGATGGTGCGAACTCATCGTAATGAGTTGAGCGTAGAACGGCTGCTCGTTCGCATCCATCTTCTTGAGTTCATCCATCGTTTTCGCGAACAGCACTTCATCCGAAGCACCGAACGCAACATGGTCGTCGTCGCCGAAAAACTTCTTGTCGTAATAGCGCTCGAATCCGACTGCCGAATACAGTTCCTTGCGGTTCCAGAATTGCACTTCGTTCGTGTGGAACGTCGCCGTCTGGTAACCTGCCGCTTTCAGCAGCTTAGGTAAACTTGGCAAGTCTTTCTTCACGTAATCCTGCGTCGCCGGCTCATGCTTCGGCACATACATCGACGTATTAACGACGAACTCGGCGTCCGATGTCGTCCCCTGACCGACCATCGTATAGAAATTACGGAAATGGAAGTCACTCGCAGCAAGTTTGTTCATGTTTGGCGTCACTTCGACACCGTCCACATTCAAACCGATAAGGAAATCCTGGAACGACTCCATCTGAACGATAATGAGGTTCTTGCCTTTGGCGACGCCGTAATACGCGGGGTTGATTTTCGGCGTTACGCCTTTCAGCCCGTCGATCGTTGCCTGGTCGATGTCCTCGAACTCCGTCCATGCTTCGTCTTCGGTACTGTCCGCAAAAATCGTGTACACCTCGTAATTGAGAATGCCCATTTCTTCAGCCTGTTTGTTCTCGTTCATGCTAGCGCGGTTCGGCCAGATGCTGAAGAAACATAACGCGATCGATACGGCGAACACAACGGACAACGCCGTGCGACTGATCGGCTTCAAGCTCGTCTGGATATTGATGGATTTCTTGCGCAGCACGATCGGAATGACGATTAACACGAGTATGTCGACGAAAACAAGCAAATAATAAGGGTCCATCAGCGAATATGTGCTATTGCCGACTTTGGTCACTTTGTCCGCCTGGCTCAGCGCATGGTACGTCACGATAATGCCGTAATATTTGAAATACATCAGAACGGTGAAATACAAGAGCGTAAATCCAAGATTCGCTAACGTATAGTAGAGCAGCTTACGCTTCTTCGCGAACCATTCGATCATGCAGAAGACAAGCCAGAAGAATGGAATCTCGGTCAACATGGTCATCCACGAAGGCCCGTCCTCGAAGACGACGAACCAGGCCAAGCAGCATTTGAACAAAAGCAGCAACGTAAAAAGAACAAACCGCCGATTGGCCATTCTTATTAAAAATCCCATTGTTTTCACCTTCCCCATCTTGCTTTCTCTCTCTCTCTAGGGCGTGACATGCCCAAATCTCTTCTTCCATTTTACTCCCAAACCGCCGCGACGTTTCTAAAGAAAAACTTAATTTTGTGTCCGTATATATCTCTTCTCAAACCGTCATAATAGTTATATAATCATAACTGTTGTGCGTCAATATGAAATTGATCCTACATTCATGCCGCTGCGGCAATGTTCGGGATTACAGTTGAAGGACGGTGAGAGAATGACATCCGAATTGCGCCAATCGGTCTCAGAAGGCTTCATCAACGTTGTTCCGTTGCTATATAAGAAGTTGATGCGTACGTTGCCGACGGACGATAAGTCGCCGAGTTTACCCCGCTCCAGCTTTGAAATCCTGCGAATATTGAATGAACGACGCAAAACGTCGATTTCCGAGCTTTGCACGCTCATGCATATTTCCCGTCCGAATATGACCCCTCTTCTCGATAAACTTGAAGAGCTCGAACTCGTCAGCAGACGGCCTTCGGAAGAAGACCGCCGCGTCACGGAAGTCGTCATTACGGCGGAGGGCGAAGGCTACTGCTCCCGTCTCCGCGCGCTTATCCTCGAGCAGATCCGCTCCAAGCTGGAGTCGCTTGGCGACGAAGATTTGGCCGAGCTTCAAGATTGTCTCGCAACACTGACGAGGATCGCGAACAAAATAAAATCTTAATGAACATACAAAAGCTGCCGGATACATACTCCGACAGCTTTCTTTCCTTCTTAATGAATAAGGCCTCTTTATTTTTTCTTCGCGGCATCCGCCCATGCTTTATCCATATTCGTGAGCATTTCTGCAGGTTTGATCGCTTTCAGGTAGACGCCTTGCGCAGACGTCATCATTTCCGTCGTCGCCGCACCGCCGTATGTCCAGCCTTGATCGAGGAACTGATAGCTGTGGCCGCTCGCAACGACAGCCGCGATTTCCTTGAACGCTTCGTCGATATCGCCCGTTTCCCCGTTAATCGTCATGAAGCTTTGCTGGCTTTTCGCCCATACCTTTTGATTTTCCGCCTGACTCCAGAACGCTAAATATTTCTTCGCCGCGTCAGCCACTTTCGTGTCTTTGTTGATCGCGAACGTCGTCCCTACTGCAGCGGACGCGACAACATCCTTGCCGGCAGCATTAGCCGGCATCGCGAACATGCCTACTTGAATGTTCGGGTTGGCGCTTTTGATGCCCGGCAGCGACCAGTTGCCATCGATGTACATGGCGGCGTCGCCTTTCGCGAACGCTTTCTGCGCCTGATCCAGGCTGACCCCTGTGCTCTTCGGCGTCAAGTAGCCTTTATCGTTCAAGGAAAACCACTTGTTCACCATGTCGTCCCAGGTACCCGCGAATGTCGCTTTTCCTTCGTTCAGCTGCTTGTCGAAGTCCGGATGGCCGTCGTATACCGCGGACGGAGCCAGCGTGAACAGTGCCGCGAGCGTCATCCATCCATCATTGTTGCCGATGGCTATCGGCAACGTGCCAGACTGCTTGATTTTGTCGGCATCGGCGACGAAGTCATCCCAGTTCGTAGGGACGCTCAGGCCCAGCTTGTTGAAAATTTCTTTATTGTAGTACACGCCAAGGACAGCCATGTCGTTCGGAATTCCATACACTTTGCCGTCCTGCGTCGTCGCTTTCAACGCGGCTTGCGTGAAGTTCGAGAGGAAAGGCTCGCCGGAGATATCCATCAAGTATCCCGCTTGACCGTATTGGAGCAGCTCCGACAATCCCGGGTGAAGCATGATGACATCGGAAGCGTCTCCTGCGGCGAAGCGCGTTTTGATGAAGTCTTTGAATTGAGCGCCCGGCATGCCTTCATACTCGACTTTGATGTTCGGGTTTTCTTTCATGAATTTCTCGTTCAGCTCCGGAATCGCTCCGAGTTCCGTGCCCGACTTGTAGCCTGTCACCTTGAGCACGACATTTTCCGCCGGCGGTGCGGACGGGGAAGCGTCGGATGGCGACGAAGAGGCCGATGAAGACGGCTTATTGCTCGCGGATGCGCTAGAGCCTTCATCGTTGTTTTTGCCGCCGCATGCGCTTAACGTGAGTGCCAGCATTGCCGATACTGCCAGTAAACCTAACCCTTTCTGTTTCATAGTCGACCCTCCAAGTTAATTTCTTAGTTCCTCTTCATCCTAAGAAAAACGCCCGAGCGTGAAAATCACGTAAAATTCTTGTTTCTTCTCTTATTTTCGGAACCTTGTTCGGAGCCGGAAACAGGCCATAAAATAAAGAACGAAAGCCTAAAAAAACGTCCCGGACTCTCCCGTCTCATCGTCCCTGTGCTCGCCGCCCCCCGGACCTTCCCGGTACATCGTCGGCGTAACATCGAATTTTTTCCGGAATAACGTACTGAAATATTTGGAACTCGTATACCCGACGGACAAACATACTTCGTACATCTTCATGTCCGTTTCTTGAAGAAGTCTCCGTGCTTCTTCCAGTCGAATATCCGTCAAATAATCGATAAATTTTCGACCCGTCGTTTCCTTGAACAGCTCGCTGAGATAGGTCGCGTTCAAGTGCACGTGTCCCGCTGCCAGCTCAAGGGAGAAGTCCGGGTTCATGAATTCCTTGCGCATGATTTCCTTCACTTTGCCGATCAGCTTCCGCTCGTCGAACAGCTTCGGTTGAAGCCGAGCTACACCGTCAACGAAATGATCGATAGCAGACAGGAGCACGGCAGGGTCCCCCGTAAAAAGCAAACGGCTCGACAACCGTACGATCTCGGCGTTCATCTCCGACAGCAAGGCGGAGCGCACCCTTGTCTGCAGTCCGGCAACAAAAGCGACAAACCGGAATAGACGTACAAACTCCCGCATCGGATGATCGGTCGCAGCCTGCCTAAGCTCTTGCCGCCATTGCTCCAGTAAGTAAGTTGTCGCCTTCAAATCGTCCATCTCCACGGCAAAGACAACCCGTTTCATCAACTCCGCTTCATCGGCGGGAATCGTTTCGTCGACCGGTCGCATGTCGCGGTACATTCTTTCTTGTGCCTGACGAAACATTGCCGGCAATTGCGATAAATTATCCGTAAGATCACCGTAGTCCGTTCGCATCTCCGCAGACGTATCAGTTCCATTGACCGCGACGAACATCATCACGCATACGCTCGAGATGGGCACCGTTACCTTCAAGACTTCATCGTTGTGCAGCAATCGCTCAGAACCAGCCTCCGAACGATCCTCGCCATTATTGGCGATGCGCTCCGGTTCTTTTCCCGACTCCGCCTCCGTGCGATACTGGCATTCCAGTCGAACGCCATAGAGAGTTCCCTCTCCCGCCCAGCCTTCTTCCGCCAGCAACTGCTGCAGCAACGCCAGACTTTCCGGCTTCTCGCTTATGGCCCACTCCGTCGCCGCCTTCTCCAGCTTGAGCTGGCGTTGGCGGCGTCTCTCGACAATCTGCTTCTCGGCCTTGTGGAATGCGGCAACAAGTTCATTCCGCTGCACCGGCTTGAGCAAGTAGTCCGACACGCCGGAACGCAGCGCAGACTGCACATAGGAAAATTTATCGTACCCCGTCAGCATTATTTTGTAGATACCCGGCTTCTCTTCGTCCAGACGGGCCGCCAGTTCCAAGCCGTTCATCCCCGTCATGCCGATGTCGATGAGCGCCAAATCCGGCGAGCAAGCGTTCACTTGCTCCCATGCCTGCTCCGCGTCCTCGCATTTGGAAACGACCTTCCAGCCCGGAAGCAGACGGTTAACCATGCTGGCCAGGCCGTCGCGTATCATTTCTTCATCGTCCACAATGAGCAATTTAGGCATCGTCCTTCGCCTCCTCATCGACCCTGATTCGAATTTCGGCTATCGTTCCGCCTTCCGCCCGATTAGACAAGCGCAGCCCGTAATTCTGCCCGTAATAATGCTGAATTCTTCTGTGCACGTTGTTGATCCCGATATGGTCGCCTGTCTCTTCCGAATCCGGCGCCTTAAGAATGGAGCGAATCCACGCCAACCTGCTCTCGCTCAGACCAACGCCATCGTCGGCCACTTCGATGATCAGATCGCCCTCTTCCTGCCGCGCCGACACACGGATCGTTCCTGCACCCTTGTTGGGAGACAGCCCATGAATGATCGCATTTTCGACGAGCGGCTGAATGATCCACGGCAAAGTCGGCAGCGGCAGGAATGCCGGATCGATATCTACCTCGTAGTTCATTTTGCGATAGCGGACGCTCTGCAGCCCCATAAATACTTTGACATACTCCAGTTCCTGGAACAGCGGAATCCGCTCCGCCGTCTGCCTGAGCGACAGCCTGAACAGCTTGCCCAGCATGGCGACCATGTCCGCCACCTCGTAATCCTCGTTCATCTCGGCTTTCATATGGATCGATTCCAGCGTGTTATACAAGAAATGCGGATTGATCTGACTGCGAAGCACTTGAACTTCCGCCTGCTGCTGGTGGATTTTCATGCGAAGAACTTTGTTTACCAGTTCACGAATTTGTGCGACCATCACGTTAAAGCTGTGCCCTAGGCGATTCATCTCGTCTGCGGATCGAACATTGAACTGCACGTCGTAGTCCCCGACCTCGACGCGGCGCATCAGTCGCTTCATTTCCTTCAGAGGTTTAATAATCGTGAACGTCAGCAAGGCAAACAACACCGTAGACACAAGCAGCATCACGCCCGTATAGGAGAACAGCAGATTGCGCAAAATCGCCAGCTCGTCGGCAAGCTGCTTGGTCTCGATCATATTCACGACCGTCCACCCTGTCACCGGAGAGCGAACGTAGTGCACCATCACTTTTTTGCCATAGACGACGTCCTTGTAATAGCCGTAGGATTGGTTAACCTTCAGTGGAAAAACGCTGCGAAAGAGGCTTGCGTCGGGATGGTACACGATCTGATCTTTGTCGTCGAGAATGATCATCGTGCCTGCAGACTTGCTCTTCATGTCCTGCACGACGCTTTCCAAGCCTTTCATGGAAAAGTCAAAAAGCAGCACTCCGTAGGGCTGCCGATTCTTCACGTTTATGATGCTGCGTGCATAAGAAAACACAATTTCGTTCGGCGCGGGAATCCCCGAAGGATAGGGAGGAACGAGCACGCCTTTGCCGTCCCTCTTCACGACTTCCCGATACCATTCCTGCTGCGCGAAATTGCCATGATCCACCGCTTTGCCGTTGCCGTACTGGGAGTACAGCACCTCTCCGTCCTTGATCCAGTAAGCGCCGACGATGTCGGAATAAGGGAGAACGACCAGAATGCTCGTCAATGCGCGGTTCACGGTCGTCTTCTCCCGCAAAATATCCATCGGATTGTTACGGTCCGGGTTCAGCTCCAGGTTGTCCCACACATCGAGGTAGAACGTGAGCGACAGTCGGTCAATCTGCTGGATGTAGGTGTCCAGATTTTTGCTGACCTGATCCGTCAAATTTAATCCGTACTCTCCGACTTTGTTCTGCAAGTTGGCGTTGTAATGACTAAAGCTGATAAGCGTCACGATCGCGACTGGAATGAATATCGTCAGCGAATAGATCGAGATCAGCTTGGCGTTCAAATTCCAATTATGGAACGAGGCGATTCGCAGCTTCGTCTTCACTCGCAACGGCTCCTTATCCTGATGAGAATCATGCCCGTTCTCCGTCTTACCCTTTGACCGACCCTGCCGAGATACCCTTAATGATATATTTCTGCAAAAAAAGATAGGCGATCAGCAGTGGAACGATAGAAAGCACCATTCCCGGGAAAAGCAGCGACCAATTCGTCACATGCTCCCCGACGAACATGTACAGCTGAATCGTAATCGTCCGGTGGGTTTGCCCTTGCAGGAACAGCATCGGAATCAGAAAATCGTTCCATGTGCTGAGCGAAGTCAGCACGGCTACCGTTGCCGTTGCCGGCTTAATGATCGGGAATACGGCTACCCAATACGCGCGCAGCTTCGAGCACCCGTCAATCCACGCAGCTTCCTCCAACTCCTTCGGCGTCGATTTCAGGAATCCCGTGAACAGGAACACCGTGAACGACAAGTTAATCGCCGTATAGATCAGAACCGCGCCATGATAGGTGTTTACGAGATGCAGCGTGTTTACGAATTTGTACAACGGCACCATCGCCAGCTGGAAGGGAACCATAATTCCTGCAATGAAAAACATATATACAAAATAATAGATTTTGCCAGACTGTCTCGCAAGAGGGTAAGAAGCCAACGAACCGAAAACGATCAGCATGACCACCGTCGCCCCGGTAATGAGCAGCGTGTTCCCCAATACTTCCGTGAACCGCATCAGCTTCCACGTCTCGATATAGTTGTCGAAGTTAAGAGAAGACGGGAGAGAAAGCGGGAAGCCGGTCATCTCCTCCGGTGTCTTGAACGTCATAGCGACAACAAAATAGAACGGTATGAAAAACACGATCGCAGCGGCGATCGTCGTCGCCTCCAGCACGTAAAGTCCTGCGGTTCTCCTTCTCACGCTTCTCCCACCTCTCTTTTTCTCAGCACTAGAATCTGGATGATCGAGATCAATAGAATAAGCAGGAACATCACGACGCCCATGGCCGTTCCGTATCCGAAGTTGTCTTTCTTGAATGCCGTCGTGAACAGCAACGTCGTAATCGTCTCCGTCGCCTGGAATGGGCCGCCTTTCGTCGTGACGTAAATAATATCGAACGCCTTTAGCGAGCCGATGCTGGCCAGTACGACGTTAATTGTCATGGAAGGGGCAAGCAGCGGGAACGTAATATAGCGGAACTTCCGCCAGCCTCCCGCGCCGTCGATATCCGCTGCCTCGTACAAGTCCCCGGGGATCGTCTGCAGATTCGCAAGAAAAATAATCATCGAATAGCCGACGTACTGCCATAACACCATGAGCACAATCGCATACAACGCATACTTTGGATCGCCAAGCCACATTTGTTCCCAAGTGCTTAAACCGACTTTGCCCAACAGCATGTTCAGCAGACCGTTCTGCGGCTCATAGATATACAGCCACGTGTACCCAACAACAAGCGGACTTAAAATAGCGGGTGCGAAGAAAATAACCTTCAGCAACGATTTCGTCTTGATTCTGGCGTCAAGCGCGAGTGCGAGCGGAATTGCTAGGCCGTTCTGGAGTATGACGATGAGAAGCGCGAAAACAAACGTGTTGCGCATCGCCTTCAAGAAAGCCGTATCCGTAAGCAAGTCAGAATAGTTGCTGAAACCGATGAAATCCATCGTTCTCGTGAAACCGTTCCAGTTCGTCATACTGTAGTAGAAGCTAGTCAACACGGGACCAAGAAAAATTACGGTGTAAATCAGAAACGCGGGGGCGATAAACGCCGCCCACCACATATGCTCTTTGGTCCGAAGCGACCATTTCGTCATGCTGTTCCTCTCCCTTGCTCAACTGCGTCATCCGGATGCCGCTATCTCTTGTCATATGTATAAGGTTACAAGGGAAAGCTATCGAGAGAAATGATGTAAAATTCATTTCTGTTCTCTTTTTTTCGGCAAGAAAAAGCACGTTGGCGGAGGCGTAGAGGGCGGGGCGCTTGGGGCTTGTAGGGTGCGGCGCGTTTGTGGCGCGTAGAGGGCTCGGCTGGCTTGCTGGCTTCGTCCGGACATTGTCCGGCTCCATTCCCTGCCATCGTTGTTTCGCCCGATCCACCTCGCCCGCGAGTTCCCCCCACCCGATAACGATGAAAAACATCGCTGCAACATCGAAATGGCTAGTGCGGCGGCATGGTACGATGAATTTCATCGTTATTCGAGCGCACAAACACCAGTCGGACGAGTTTCTATGAAGGCCGCCGCCCTTTAACAATAAAAGCGGAGAGCCCCTCGACAAAGAGGACCCTCCGCTTCACTTTATTCTCTTCGCGCGATTTTTTCCTGTGCCAGCCGGATCATCTCGCGCACCATAGCGCCGCCGATCTGCCCGCCGACCTTGCCGGCTTCTTCGGTCGTCAGCTTGCCGTTGCCGCCACCCGGATGCAACGGGATGCCCAAATCCTCCGCGACTTCGTACTTCACGTCGTCCGGGCGCTCCGGATCGACATCGTACCCTTCCTTGCGCATCACTTCCGCCTTGAAAGCGGTCACTCCCCGCTCCGCTTCCGGAACGATCAGTTTCCTTCTTCTCGCCATAGGCATCCCCCTCGCTGACGCGGTCGTCGACGACGTTTTGTCGCAAGTAGCTTGCCCGGAAAAGCGGAGACTATGCGAAAGGAGATGCGCCACGACGCTGTGGAAAACTTAGGAAAACTCAGCAGTGAGCTCCAAACACTCGATTAATCCGAAGTCGCTTCCAACCACCGCTCGTACGCGGACTCCAGCGCTAGCCGTACACACTCTCGCTCCGTCCACGTGCTCTCGATCAAGGCAGCATCGCTCCCATCAATTGCATCGAGTGCAGCATCTAACTCTGCCAATCGATACTCAAGATCCGCGATGTCACTTTCCAGCCGAGCGACGTCCTCCGTCTCCATCCGAATCTCAGATTGGCCCCGCTCTCGCTCCGCCGATTTCGTTCGCTCCGTTGCGGCCCCGGCGATGGTGCGTTCTCGAACAAATTGTTCACCAATGGCAGGCAGCGCTTCCGCAATAGACCGTTTGCTTTGCTCCTTGTAGTCGTCGAAGCTGCCCAGAAATGTGCGCACCCGCCCCTTCTCCAACTCCCATATTTTGCGAGACAGGCGGTTGATGAAGTACCGGTCGTGCGTGACGGCAAGTATGGTACCCGGGTATTCTTCAAGCGCCTCTTCGAGCGCTTCCCGCGAAGCGATGTCCATATGGTTCGTCGGCTCGTCGAGAATGAGAAGGTTCGGTTTCCGCAACACTAGCAGCGCGATCCGCAGCCGCGTCCATTCGCCCCCGGACAGAGAACCGACCGACTTGAATACATCGGCTCCGTAGAACAAGTAGGCGGCGAGCTTCGTACGAGCTTCTCCTTCTTCCAATCCGGCCTCCTTACGGAAGTAGTCCAGCACGCTCGCCTTCGGATCGGGCGGCGCCTGATCCTGCGCCAAGTAACCGACGTCCACGCGCGCGCCAAGAGACAGTTCACCGGCATCCGCCTCCGACTCGCCGAGCAGCAGCTTGATCAGCGTCGACTTTCCCGCACCGTTGCCTCCGATCAACACCGTTTTCTCGCCGTACTCCAGCACGCCCGAAGCTCCATCCAGCACAACGGAATCACCGTACCGCTTGTGCACATCCGCGAATTCGATCACCCGCTTGCCCGAGCGGTCGGACGGCCGAAGGTCAAATTCCGCTTCCTTGCGGTCAATGGCCGGACGCTTCAACTTCTCCATCCGATCGAGTGCTTTCTGCATCGACGCCGCACGGCGGAAAAACTTCTCATTGCTGCCGATCCTCCCCCATTCCATCAGTTGCTTGATCGTTTCGCGCATCTTCTTGATCTGCTTCTGCTGCTCTTGATAATTCGCGAACTCCTGCAGCAGACGTACTTCTTTCTCCTTCGTATACCCCGAGTAATTCGTATGGTATATCGACGATTCGCCGTCCTCCAACTCCACGATTTTCGATACGACACGGTCGAGAAAATAGCGATCGTGAGAGACGATAAGGCATGAACCATCGTACTTCTTAAGAAACTCCTCCAGCCACTCCACGCCGCCGAGATCAAGATGATTCGTCGGTTCGTCCAGCAGCAACAAATCCGGTCCGGCGATGAGCTGCGCCGCCAACGCGACGCGTGTCTTCTGCCCGCCGGACAAAGTCGCGAACGACCTGCCGTACCAATCTCTATCGATCCGCAGTCCCGTCGCCACTTGATCGATTCGGGCATCAAGCTCGTATCCGCCCTCCCGCTCGAATCGTTCTTGCAGCTCCGAATAGGCCTTCAGCATTTTCTCCAGCGCCTGCGGATCACCCTCCGCATTCGGCTCGGACATACGCCTCTCTAGCTGCTCCATCGACGAGCGGCAATCAAGCAGCTCGCGGAGTCCGGAGGCGAGCACATCATATACCGTACGGTCTCTAGCGTCTTCCGGAATTTGCTCGAGGTAGCCGATCCGGGCATCTTTGCGAATCGTCAGCAGCCCTTCGTCGGGCGTATCCTGCTTGGAGATCAACCGCAGGAGCGTCGATTTACCGCTTCCATTGCGGCCGACGAGGCCCATTTTCTCCCCATGATGAAGTTCGAAGGTTACGTCGGCCAGCACGAGCTGGGCAGCATTGTATTTTTTCACATTTTGGCAATTAATCGTTAACATGTTCAGGTTCCCCCTAAGTTCGGGAGGCCTTACCCGGCCCGGGAAATACAAAAAAGAGGACGCAGGGAAAATTCCCTACGCCCTCTCGGATATTGATCCGTTGTGGTCAAGGTAGGAGCCTCTTCGCGAGTCGTGAAATCGTATGGGCATTGCTGTAAAAAGACAGACTTCTCCCGTCTTCGCGCTTTGCATGTACGATGCCAGCCATCGCGATGGGCAGCCGGCTCACTTGATCGTTCACGAACTCTCGGTTCATCCTACCTTCACCTCCTTAGTTTACTTTGACTTCTACAGTAGCATAATACGCTTCAAGTGCGCAACCCGCAACCGCTTTATCCCACAGGGCAATCGCTTACGTTACTCGATTTTTTCGTGTAACTGCCTGCTGCGAGCCTCGTCCGAAGGTTAGTTGCTCGATTTTTTCGTGTAACTACCTTCTGTGAGCCTCGTCCGAGGGAGAGTTGCTCGATTTTTTCGTGTAACTGCCTCCTGTGAACCTCGTCCGAGGGGGAGTTGCTCGATTTTTTCGTGTAACTGCCTCCTGTGAACCTCGTCCGAGGGGGAGTTGCTCGATTTTTTCGTCCGAGCACAGGCGCATGTTTTTCGTAAGCGATTGCCCTGGCTTATCCCAATCTAACCACGATAACTGTCCTGCCATTTCAGTAACTTCGCCTCGAGGACACGAACTAAAGAATCCGTTAGTTTGCCGACGATCGCGAAAATAAAGATGCCGACGAAGACGACGCCCGTTCGCAAATACGCGCGGGCATCTTGGATCAGATAACCGATGCCTTGGTCAGCCCCCATCAATTCCGCCACGACAAGGCATAGCCAGGAGACGCTAAGCGACAGGCGCATTCCAAGCAGAATATTCGGCATCGCCGCAGGCAGAACCACCTTCGTAATCTGGTGAAGACGGCTGAATTCGAGCACGCGGGCAACGTCGAACAGCTTCGCATCGACGTTCCGGACACCCAGGAAAGAATTCACGTACAACGGGAAAAATGCGCCCATGGAGATGAGCAGGATTTTGGACAATTCTCCGAATCCGAACCACAAAATAAACAGCGGCGTAATGGCCAGCAACGGCACCGTTCTCAGCATCTGTATCGTCGGGTCGAGAAGCTGTTCCGTGCGGCGGAACAGCCCGACCGCGATACCGATAATCAATCCGGAAGCGCCGCCGATCAAGAAGCCGACCATCGCTCTCATCACGCTGATGCCCAAGTGGTGGAACAATTCGCCGGAGCGGACCATGTCGTAGAAATCGTGGAATATCGAGATCGGTCCGGGGAACAGCATCGGATTAAGCAGGTCGAATTCGACCGCAAGCTGCCAGATCGCAAGCACCAGTACCGGTATAGCGCTGCCGAGCGCGATACGGATCGCTTTAACTTTTCTCATCATTGAGGTCAGACACCCTTTCTTAGTGACAGTTACGAAATAACCATTCGTCTATCCCTTCACGTTATTTCGCAACAGTCCCTTAGTTGTTAAATTTGCCAGCCGGCGTCGTCTTCCTCGATATGATTCAAAGCGCCAAGCACTTCCGTTCGAAGCGCCTGAAAAGACGGGCTTACACGGTTTCTCGGGTATGGCAGGTCGACCGTAATGATCGCCTTGATCTTGCCCGGACGCGCATCCATGACGACGATGCGGTTGGACAGGAAAATCGCTTCGTCGATATCGTGCGTCACAAGCAACATGGATGTTCGGTTTTCCCGCCAAATGTCGAGCAATGACTCTTGCATATGGTTACGGGTGAACGCGTCCAGCGCGCCGAACGGCTCGTCGAGCAATAACACTTGCGGCTTGCGCAGCAATGCCCGGGCGATCGCCACGCGCTGCGACATCCCTCCGGAAATTTGCTTCGGATAAGCTTTCTCGAAACCTTGGAGCCTGACGAGCTCGATCATCGCGTCGACTCTGCGGCGCACGTCAGGGTCTTTCAACGAGAGGTCGGCGGCGATGTTCTTCTCTACGGTAAGCCAAGGAAACAGGCGATGTTCCTGGAAAATGAACCCTTTTTCCTTGCCCGGGCCTCGCACAACTTCGCCGTCCAATCGAACCGTGCCTTCGTATTCCGCATCGAGTCCTGCTACGATTTTGAGCAACGTGCTTTTGCCGCAGCCGCTCGGTCCGATGATCGAGACGAACTCCTCTTTGGCGAGCGTAAATTGGATCTCGTCGAGTACGTGCGTGGCCTTGTCCGATGAGCGAAATGTTTTGTTCAAATGCTGAATTTCCAAAGCTGCCGTTGTCATTTCGATGCCCCCCGCGCCTTATTCCTACTGACTCTCTTGAATTTACGGTGAATCTTAGCAGACGCACAAAAAGATTGTCAACAAGCCTTCAGCGGCTAATCTTCTACTTAAAATTGTCGTACTCCCGAATTAAATATTTTAGAAATTCTCTTTGCGCGATGGAAAAGTGCTTGTTCGTCAGCCTCGCCCACCCGAGCGAAATCGTACTCGGCTCATGGTTCACAAGGGGAATGCCCACGATATCTCCGCCTGCGACGAGCGGATCGTTCTTCATGCTGATTTCGATGAATATACCGATCGCCACGCTCTCGGCGATCGTCCTTTTGAGAATATCCACGTTGTTCGAGGTGAAAATAATGTTGATCGGACCGTACTTGTCCATAAAATCGCGCATGAACCAGTTGGAGTAATTGTTGTCGGCATTCACGAACGTCTGATCCAACAGCTCCTGCGGAGTTACGCTCAGCCTGGATGCAAGCGGCGATTTGCGGCCGACATAGACAACCATCCGCGAGTCCAGCAGCTTATTCATCGTCAGTTCCTTCACGTCGTCTTGCTTGTGGATGTCGAAGTAAATGAGCCCGAGATCGGTGCGGTTGTCCTTCAAGTCCTGAATGATATCCTCCGAATTTTTACCCGTAATGGCCAGACGGACGTTCGGATGGTCCTTCTTGAACGAGATAATCGAATTGGACATGATCGCCACGATGTTCGGCCCGATCGAGAATCGGACCTCGCCCTCTATGAGCGCGCTCTGGATTTGCGATTCCTCTTTGATCTCTTCGATTCTGGTCAGAATCTCCTGCACCTTGCCGATAATCACTTTACCGCGATCGGTAGGCTCCGTCCCCATGCGGGATCGTTTGAAAATTTTAATGCCAAGCTCCTCTTCCAGCTTGGACAGCGATTTGCTGATGCCCGCCTGGCTGACATGCAGCTTCTCGGCTGCAATCGAGATCGACCCGGTCTTGGCAATCGTTGCGATATATTCGAATTGCTCGATGTTCATATTAAACACCACTTTCCATAACCGTGAGTTATATAACTATAATCCATAGTTATTTTACTAGATTACTCGGAAATAATACAATGCAAATATCACAAAAGTTTAATTCCAGAAGGAGAATGCGCAATGCAAACGACAGCACACCGCAAATTCAAGAAAGCAAGCTTGCTGCTCTTGGCCCTGACTATCGGATTATTTAGCCTTTCGGCATGCGGCAAGAGCGGAGGCTCCAAAGATAAAACGACGGTGAACATCGCCATTAACGGCGGTTTGAACCTGCTCACGATCGCCAAGAAGAAAGGCTGGTTCGAAGAGGAGTTCAAAAAAGCGAACGCGGACGTCCAGTGGAACGAATTCCAAAGCAGCGTCCCTCTGCTGGAAGGACTCGTCTCCGACCGCGTCGACTTCTCTTTCATCGGGGACGGCACGGTTGTAACCGGCAAAGCCGCCAACAGCCCGTTCACGGTTATCTCCGTCACCGGCGTTGAAGGCAATCAAAACAGCGTAATCGTCAAGCCTGACAGCCCAATCCAATCGATCGCGGATTTGAAGGGCAAACAGATCGCCGTAGCCAAGGGTTCCTCCGGTCACATTTTCCTGATCAAAGCGCTGCAGAAAAACGGCATGAAAGAATCCGACGTCAAAATCGTTCAGCTCCAGCCGGACGAAGCAAATCCTGCGTTCCAAGCCGGACAAGTCGACGCTTGGGCCATCTGGGACCCGTTCGTTACGACCGAAGTCGATGCAGGCCGCGCACGGATCGTCGAAAGCGTGAAAACGATGGGCTTCGTCGCCCCCGCCGTTATGATCGGACGCGACAAATTCCTGAAAGAACATCCTGACTTGACCGCAATTTACTTGAAAGTGTACCAGAAGGCCGTTGATTGGGTCGCTCAGAACGTGGACGAAGCGGCAGACATTTTGGCAACCGAGAAGAAAATGGATAAAGAACTCGTTAAGAAGCTGGTCCAGAACACGCATTACATCAACGAGCCTGTTACGCCGGATACTGCGGCCGCCATTCAGTCCACTGCGGACATTTTGCTCGAATCCGGCACGATCAAAGAGAAACTCGACGTTAGCAAAGTGTACGACAACTCTTACTTCGAAGCTTCTAAGAAATAATTTCGGCGCCTGAGCGCGCACGGAAAAACAATTGTCTGGAGGACTTTGCCATGAGCGCAGCGAGAGCGGCATCGATTCAAAATTACTTGCAGACGGCAACGAAAATCCGGGATAGCGTGCAACATTTGACCGAGGAACAGCTTACGTGGAAACCCGGCCCCGGCAAATGGAGCATTAGCGAAATCGTCGGCCACTTGCTCGATTCCAATATCGTCAATTCCTACCGCATTCGCAAAATCATCTCGGAGCCCGTCACTCCGATCGTGACGTTCGCTCATGAAGAGTGGACGAGCGTCCAGCGTTTTAACGAGACGGAAATAACGGAGTTTCTGGAAGCATACGACGCGATCACGCGTTACAACGCATTGCTGCTGCGCAAGCTGGACGAAGAGCAATGGCTTCGTTTCGGAATGAAGCATGAAGATCAGATCTCGATCGCCCATATTATCGATACGTTCATCTGCAATCACGTGAACCAGCATCTCGGTCAGATCGAACGGAACAAAGCCGCTTATCTCGCGAAATAGAGGAGGGGCACGATGACACTCGAACATTTATTGGCGCAAGCCGAAGCTATCTATCCGAAAGTCGTGGAGTGGAGGCGCTATTTGCACCGGCATCCGGAGCTTAGCTTCGCCGAGAAGAAGACTGCGGCCTATATCGCTGAGTTGTTACGCACTTTCGGCGGCGGCAGCCTAGTCGTTTCTCAGCCTACTCCCTCTAGCGTAATGGCTAGACTGATCGGAAGCCGTCCGGGCAAAGTGCTGGCGATTCGAGCAGATATCGACGCGTTGCCTATCGAAGAAGATACGGGACTGGCGTTCTCCTCGGAGAACGCGGGAGTGATGCACGCCTGCGGACATGACGGGCATACGGCAACCGTGCTCGGAGTAGCCCGAATCGCCGCAGAGCAAATGCATACGGATGAGTTCGAAGGCGAGATTCGTTTCCTCTTTCAGCATGCAGAGGAACTGCCTCCCGGCGGGGCGGACGAGATGGTCGCTGCCGGCGTCATGGAAGGCGTGGATTGGGTAATCGGCGCGCATCTGCAATCCCCGGTCGAAGTCGGAAAGGTCGGCGTTGTCGCCGGTCCGATGCTCGCCTCCCCGGACACGTTCTATATCACGATCAAAGGCGTAGGCGGCCACGCCGCCGAGCCTCATCGTGCTGTCGATACGATTGCCATTGGGGCGCAAGTCGTCACGAACCTTCAGCACATCGTATCCCGAGCCGCCAATCCGATGAAACCTCTGGTCGTCTCCGTCACCCAGTTTATCGGCGGACACGCCCACAACGTTATACCCGGCAGCGTCGAGTTATGCGGTACGGTTCGTTGCATGGACCCCGAGCTCCGGGATCAAGTACCCGAGTTGATGGAACGAATCATCGACGGCATTACGCAAGCGCACGGCGCCGAATACGAACTGCGGTATGTTTACGGTTATCGGCCGCTGATCAATCATAAGGAAGTTACGCAGATCGTGGCGGATACTATTGTGGAGTTGTTCGGCAAGGAAGCTTTGTACGAAATAGAACCTAGCATGTCCGCCGACGACTTCTCCGCTTTCCTGAATGAAGCGCCCGGCACCTACTTCAACATCGGCGCAGGCAATCGGGAACAAGGAATCGTATATCCGCATCATCATCCGAAATTCACGATCGACGAACGGTCGCTGCTCGTCGGCATGAAAGTATTCCTTGCAGCATCCTTGAAGCTTCTTGGCAAGAAGTAAGCGCAACGTAAAACCGTTGTGCACCCCATGGCTTGGATTCCAAGCAGGTAGCCGCGCGTAGCACCGTTATTTCGGCGGAACATGGGATTCCAAGCGAGTTTCGCTAGTATTGCTTCTGTAAAAAAGAGACGAATCCGGAAGGTCAGCACGACCTTTGCCGGATTCGTCTCTTCTTATATACTGTCGTCCGGTTCTTCCACGTAACGACGCAGCGCTTCCAGTTTGTTCTCCCAGAATCGCTCGTAGAAGGCTAGCCAGCTCTTCAGTTCGCGAAGCGGATCGGCGTTCAGCTTGTACCGTGTCTCCCGGCCGACTTTGCGCTCTTGAACAAGGCCGGCGTCTGAAAGTACGCGCAAGTGCTTGGACACCGCCGTCCTCGTCATCGGGAAATGGCCGCTGATCGCGTTAACCGGCAACTCCCCATCGACAAGCAAGCGGAGTACGCTCCGGCGGGTCGGGTCGGCGATCGCCTGGAAGACGTCATGCTTCTCAGCCGTCGCCTCGCCGGCCGCATTACGCTTCGACATAAGATTTGAGCTTCTGAACGAGGCCGATCCAGCCGCCGCTCATCCGTTCGCGGACTTCCGTATGAGTCTGGCCGAACTCCGTCAAACCTTCCGCGCTCCAGCCGCTGTGGATCAGGGTAAATTCCGTCTGGTCCCCTTGCTCGGCGAGTTCGAACGTTAACGTCCAATCTTTGCCCCATCTGAACGAGAGACGATTAGGTGGATCGACTTCTGTCACCTTGCATGGCGACTTGCCAAAAGGACCGGCCTCGAGATGGAACTCATGGCCTTCGACCGGTTGCATGTCGTTCGGCATAAACCAAGCGGCCAACCCTTCGGAAGTGGCGACCGCGTCCCATACTTTGCGAATCGGAGCGTTGTATACGAGCGTCTGGCGAATATCCGGCAGCGACGGTGTTTGATCATGTTGCGACATTGAGGGGAGCCTCCCGTAAAGTTGTTGTCAATAGGAAACCTTTTGGTTTCACTTCGTTATTATATGAAACCATTTGGTTTCCTGTCAACAACAAGTTATAATGGCCGTTCGACCTCGAACAGTTCTCCCAGCCGGGAGTACGAATTCCCTGCCAGCCTCGCGACCGGCCGCAGTGCTTTCGCATCGATACGGCCGTTCTCGTATAGACTCTCGTCGACATGGAAGCGAACGACGCGACCGATGAGCAAGTCGCAGGCTGGCGAGTCCGCCGTGCCGCCAAGAGGAATCGCCTGTTCCAACACACATTCCATTCGGAACTTCGCCTCTGCGACGCCAGGCACTCCGATCATCTCGCTCGGTGCCGGCGTCAAACCTGCCAGTTCGACTTCGCTCTCCTCCGGCGGCAAGTTCGCCGCAGTTGCGTTTAGTTGCTCGATATAGCCTTCGTCGGCGACGTGAACGACGAACGCCCCGTTCTCCTTCGCGTTGCGAGCCGTATCTTTCGATACGCCGTTCTTGCGTTGCACCGACACGGACACCATAGGCGGATTCGCCGACACGATGCTGAAATAACTGAACGGCGCGGCGTTCAAGACATCCGACGAGGACAATGACGTGACGAAAGCGACAGGCCGGGGGATGATGCCGCCCGTCAGGAGCTTGTAATTGTCCCGCTCGCTCTGGCCGCTTGGGTCAATGGCGATCATGACTTAGCCTGCCCTTCCTCGCCTGTCCCGAATCGCTCGGCGAACCAAGCAGCGGCCTCTGCCACTTCCGTTCCCGTCAATCGGTGCCCCGCGCGTTCCCAATGAACGCTCACTTCCGCGCCCGCGCCGCTTAGGATACCCTCAAGTTCCTCCGTCTCCTCTGGTCGGCAGATCGGATCATTCTCCCCTGCGCCGATGAACACGGGCACGCCCGACAAGCTCGGGAGCTGCAAGCCTCTTTGCGGAACCATCGGATGATGCAGAATCGCTCCCTTTAAAGTTCCTTCATAACGGAAGAGCAAGCTGCCTGCAATGTTCGCGCCGTTGGAATACCCGATCGCCACCACGTTGCCGCGTTCGAAGCCGTATTGCGCTGCCGCCTCGTCCAGAAAATCGTGCAGTTCCTTCGTACGGAAGGCAAGATCCTCGAGGTCGAACACGCCTTCGGCCAACCTGCGGAAAAACCTTGGCATGCCGTTCTCCAGCACATTGCCGCGCACGCTCAGGACGGCGGAATCCGAAGAGACCGCATCTGCGACAGACAGCAGATCGTGCTCCGTGCCGCCGGTTCCGTGCAGCAGCAGCAGAACCGGCGCTCCTTCTCTTTTCCCTGGCCGATAAATATGTTTCATTAGAGATCCGCCTCCAATACTCGAACTTCGAACGGTGTCAGACCGGCTTCAATCTGTGCCCGATGCGGTTCGTACCAATCCGGCAGCATCAGCTTTTCACCCATTGTTTCAGCGGGTTCATCCCGAGCAAAACCCGGAGGATCCGTGGCGATCTCGAACAATATGCCGCCTTCTTCCCGGAAATAAATCGCGTTGAAATACTGTCTGTCGATGAACGGCGTCGGATGGTATCCGCCCTCTTCGACGACTGCGCGCCATCTGGCGTGATCCGCGTCGTCCACAGCGCGCCAGGCGATGTGGTGAACAGTACCGGCTCCGCCTACGCCGTGAGCCATCGGAGCGACATTCACATCGATCAGGTTACCAAGATCGCCGGTCGCCCGGAATCTGGCGTAGCCGTCTTCTTCCGCGATTTTCTCCAAACCCATCACGTTCTGAAGAACCGATGCGGTACGCTCAGGCGCTGTGCTGAACAGAACCGCCCCACCGAAACCTTTCACTGCTTTGTCTGCGGATACTCCGCCGAAAGCCCATTGGCTCGCTGGTCCGGCTTCACGTTCGACAAGCTCAAGGCGCAGACCGTCCGGATCGGACAGTTGTAAGAAATTCTCGCCGAATCTCGTTGCCCGGGTCGCCTCGATGCCAAGTTTGGCGAAACGTTGTTCCCAGAAGTCAAGGGTGCCGACCGGCACGACATAAGTCGTAATCCCAACTTGGCCGCCGCCGATGCGTCCTTGACGGGATGTCGGCCACGGGAAAAACGTAATGACCGTTCCGGGGCTGCCGTTCTCGTTGCCGAAGTACAGATGGTACACTTCCGGCGCGTCGAAGTTAATCGTCTTTTTTACCAGACGGAGACCAAGCGCTCCTGAATAGAAATCAACCGTTGCTTGAGGGTTTCTTACGAATGCCGTTACGTGGTGAATACCAGCCGTTTGTTGTTTGCGTTCAGTCATTGTGATCGCTCTCCTTTGGAATGTGGTATAGAGTTCCCTAAAAACGAATGTTTTGATAAATCTTTAATTTAAGATATATGACGTGAGAGACAGGCCGCTAAAACCCGTTCTCCGCATATTTGCCGAGTTTCTTCAGCAGCTTGCAAGCAACTTCTTTCTCATCTGCGGACAAACCGTTCGTCGCCGATGCGATAACTTGCGCGTGATCGGGGAATATGGCCTCTATCAACTTAGCGCCCTCGTCGGTCGTCTCCGCATAGATCAATCGCCTGTCTTCCTTCGATGCCCGCCGCCTGACGTACCCTTTCTGCTCAAGCTTATCGACTACGTAAGTGATGTTGCCGCTGCTCATCAACACTTTACCTCCGATCTGCTGGAGTGGCTGAGGGCCTTTGTGATAAAGCAGCTCAAGCACGCCGAATTCGGTCCGGTTCATCCCATGCCGCTTAATATCACGATCTGTATGTGCATTAACCCACTGGCTTGCCCGGGTTAGCGCAATGTATAGATTAAGCGAACTATCGTATTGTTCTTGCATCGGCAAGCGCTCCTTTCGTTTATCTTGATTTTAAGATAATACAATTGCAGATAGTTGTCAATACCCCTTCGAGTTAGAATGTGTTCTTCCGTTCGAATCCACAACTTTAGTCCTATCAAACCCTCCTATAGGTAGAATTGATTATTTTCACGCAATGTTAACCTCATTCAAACAATTTTATGGTATTTTATACAGACGGATTTTGGCGAATAATGGAATATCACTCACACTAAACGCAGCTTTTGCCGAAACCTGAACCTCAAGACATAGGTCCAGAGAGGAGGGTTATCGTATCGAAGCTTTATAGGCATAGGGAATATACACATACAGGAGCGGAGATTCGTGAACAGATTGAACAAATTAATGAAGCTTTCCTTTTTCGCCAAAAATTTATTACTTTCATTTATTAACATTATTTTGATCGGAGCGGCTTTGATCTTTTCCGCATATTTGATCGAAAAAAACATTCTCGTCGATCAACTGCACGGGCAAATCAAAGTGGTTACCGAAAACTGGGCCAAAGGCATCGATGCAGATAAAATCCGGAAGGCGATGGACGAAAAAAGCTATAAGGGCCCCGTTCAGACGGAACTCAGAGCCTACTTGGACGAGGTTAACAAAAACAATCCGAACATCGCCCAGGCCTATGTGTTCGGCACGGAGCTCAAAGACGGCAACCAAACGTCGATCGCGGCCATGCCAACAAGCCTTGAACAGGCCTTTGAGGAAGCGAAGCTAAACGTCGGAGACATGTACGAGCAACCGCAAACGGTCGCTGACGCCCTCGCTTCCATGCTGAAGAGCGGGAAACCGACGTTCACGAGCTTCTATTCGGACGATTTCGGCACATGGACGACGATCGCCTATCCAATCAAAGACGCGAATGGCCAGACTTTCGCTTATTTCGCTGTCGATGTTGACGCTAGTGCCGTCCCGAAAGGTTTGGACAAGCTGCTGACGTCGGGCATCGTCATTTTGCTCCTCTTCCTAGCTGTTATTCTTTGCATCCAATACTTCGTCTCCCGCCAGACGCTCAAGCCGATCAAGGAACTCATGCGCGGCATCGAGCAAGTGAGCGAAGGCAATCTCGACGTGAAGCTTCGTACGGGCAACAGCGATCTTGGCATGTTGAACGATAAGTTCAACAGCATGGTTGGCCGGATCAACGATACGATGGCTAAAGTTCAGATCGCTTCGCAATCGTTGACCGTGTCCGCGAGAGAACTTTATGCGATATCGGACAAAAACAGCGACAATGCGGAGACGATCACGGCCAGCATGAAGGAAATTACGGATGGCGTCGTTACCCAAGAGCAGGCGGCCGTCGACGGCGCCCGGGCAATGGCCGAGATGGCGACCGTCATCCAGAACATCGCGGCCAACTCCGCCAAAGTCGCAGACGAAGCGACGGAAATGGAGCACATCTCGCTGGACGGCAACAAAATCGTCAGACAAATGTCGAGCCAGATGGGGCAAATCGAGGAATTCGTTTCCCAGACGACCAACGCGGTCCGCATGTTGAACGGCCGCTCGCAGGAAATCGAGAATATCGTGTCCCTGATTACGGGAATCGCCAGCCAGACGAACCTGCTCGCGCTCAACGCGGCGATCGAGGCGGCGAGGGTCGGCGAGCAAGGCAAAGGCTTCGCCGTCGTCGCGGGAGAAGTACGGAAGCTCGCCGAACAGTCCGAGCAGTCAGCCAATCAGATTACCGATCTCATCAAAGATATCCAGAGCGAAATTCATACCGCCGTGCAGGCGATGGAACAAGGCACTTCCGAAGTCAAGATCGGTCAAGAAATCGCTGCGGACGCCGAGCGGATGTTCGGCGGTATTCTGAGAGCGACCCAGACCGTGACCCAGCAAATTCAGGAAGTGTCGAGCGCGACGGAGCAAATGTCGGCCGGCACCGAAGAACTGACCGCCACTTCGGCGGAGTTGTCCGCATCTGCAGGCGTGACCGCGGCCAACAGCGCGAAGATCGCCGCTTCGATCGAAGAACAGAAACAATCGATGCGCTCCATCGTCGAATCGTCCACCGGCTTGACGACGATGTCCGCCGAGCTTCAGCAATTGGTCGAACGGTTTAAGGTACAACGGAAAAACTAACGGAACAAACGAATCAGTCCCTATCGTCATTCTCCGAACATCAGCCGAGATGCCTTCCATTCTCGGGATTCTCGGGGAAGGAGGGCATCTCTATTTTAACAGTGGAGGTCGCCTATAATGACGCTTAATCCAAGCGCGATCGATCCGTCCCTGACGGGCGGATCGCACGGGCCGGTTCTTTTGCTTCCTATGGACTACTCGAGACATAACCGGACGTACTCTTACGCAACAGTCGAATATACATTGGACGAATCAATAAGCCGGATGCTCCGGCAACGTCGAAAGGAGGGAAATGAGGAAATCGCCCGGCTCGCCGCCGTATACTTCGCCTTGATCTACCGATTGTCTGGCGAGAAGGAAATGGCCGGAGGAATCGTCGCGGACAACGGCGAGCTTGCATCGGTGTTCGTCACGGCGGAATCGGCGAAGACGTTCGACGAGTTGCAAGGTTCAATCAGCCCAAGCTTAGCGGCGGCTAGTAAAACGACGACTGGTACGACGCAATTCGAGCCAGAAACCCGATTCTCCGTACACCGACCTCTTATGGCAGAACGGGAGCTTCTCGTATGGCAGCTGCTCGAGGATGGAGACGAAGGCGGTTGGCGCATTCGCGCCGAATACGACTCGTCGCTGTTCCGCGAAGCCACGATTATCCGCTACGTGCGTTATTATACCGCGTTGCTGGAAGCGGCTCTGGCAGACGGTTCGGCGAGTTTCGCCGGCGTCGACATTCTCGTCGAAGAAGACGCGGCCGTCTACGCCAAGCTGAACTCGACCGAGATGAACTATTCGAAAGACCAGACGATTCACGGAATGGTCGAACAGATGGCGGCGCTGTATCCGAACAAGACGGCGATCTCATCCAGCGAAGGGAAACTCACTTATCGGCAGTTGAACGAGAAGGCGAACCAAACCGCTCGCATGCTGATCGACGGCGGACTTCGCAAAGGGGAGTTCGTCACCCTTCTAATGGAGCGAAGCCTTGAACTCGTCGCGAGCCTGCTCGGCGTCCTGAAAGCCGGCGGAGCTTACGTCCCTGTCGATCCGGAACATCCGGAAGAGCGGAACAGCTACATCGTGGAAGACACGAAGTCGGCGTTCGTTCTGACGAAAGAGCGGTATTCGCAACAAGCAAACGCCCTTTGCGCCGGGATTAAGACAGTCAAAGAAATCATTGGCGTGGATGCGGGTTTTCCGAACTTCTCGTCGACGAACCCTAATGCTGATGTCGGCCCGGATGATCTCGCATACGTCATTTACACGTCGGGCTCCACCGGTCGGCCGAAAGGCGCGCTTATCGCGCACGAAGGAGTCGTTAACCTCGGCGAAACTGTGAGACGGGATTGCCATATTGGACCCGACGACGTTTTGACCCAGTTCGCGACATACAGCTTCGATGCCTCGGTGTGGGATACGGTTGGAGCATTGTTCTACGGAGCTGAATTGTACTTGCTGTCGCCGGAAGAACGTGTATCTGTCGAATCGTTCGCGGCAGCGGTTGAGCGGACGGGAACGACGATCGTCGCCATCCTGCCTACAGTGTTCTTTAATCAGCTGTCGGCGTATTTGTCCGAGGAAGGCTACGCGAAGCTGTCGCGGGTAAAATTGGTTACAGTGGCCGGAGAAGCGCTGTACGGCGAGCAAGTCCGCGCCTTCCAGCGCAAATTCAAGGATGCCATCGACATCGTGAACGTATACGGGCCAACCGAGTGCACGGTGTGTACGACGACCTATACCGTTAGCGGCTTCGTTCCGGACGACGTGACCAACATCCCGATCGGGCGGCCGATCGGCAATTACAACGTGTACATCGTCAACGAAGAGAACCGTTTATGTCCGGTCAACGTTCATGGAGAAGTGCTTATCTCCACCGTCGGCCTTGCCAAAGGCTACTTAAACCAGCCGGGTAAGACGGCGGAAGCGTTCGTGCCCAATCCGTTTAAGCCTGGCGAGCTGATCTACAAATCCGGGGATTTCGCGAAGCTGCTTCCCGACGGAACGATCGAGTATGTCGGCCGCCGAGACTCGCAGATCAAAATTCGCGGGCACCGGATCGAGATCGGGGAAATCGAGGACGCATTCGCCAAAATCGCGAACGTGCAAAACCTCGCCGTCGTTCCGAAAAAAGACCGGGACGGCCAGAATATGCTCGTCGGCTTCTTTACGTCGAAGGATGGAAGTCGGATGTCAGTCTCCGAAGTCAAACGGATTCTTGCCGGAAAGCTGCCTTCCTATTTCGTACCGAAGCACATCGTGCAATTGAACGAGATTCCGATCTCTCCGACGGGTAAGATTGACCGCAAAAAATTAGCGGGTTTCGAGCTTCAGTCGGAACACTTGGAAGCGGAAGAGCACGAAGCGCGAGCTGACTACGCGCCTCCCGAGAACGAGACGCAGGCTGCGATCGCGGCCGCCTGGCAGGAAGGGCTCGACGTGAAGCGCATTAGTATTCGCGATGACTTCTTCGATATCGGAGGCGATTCGCTCGCGATCATCCACGTGCTCGTGCTGCTGAAGCCTGGCTTCCCGGACATCGGCATCGCCGACTTCTACGAATGCCGGACGATTGAGAAGCTGGCGGAGCGTGCCGATCGAAAACGCGAAGCGTCCGGCGCGCGGCAAGCCTATTCGGGCGGTGAAGTTGTTTTGCTCGAAGAGCATCCTGCTGTGCTGAACGAAAAACTGACGGAGCGCCGCTTCGAGCGCCCGTCTACCATATTGCTGACGGGAGTGACCGGATACCTCGGCTCCCACCTGCTGTACGAGCTGCTCGTCCGAAGCGAAGCTTCCGTCTATTGTCTCGTCCGCTCGAATGAGACGGGTTCTGCCTGGGAAAGACTGCAGGCGACGATGACCTATTATTTCGGCCCGTTGTCGCTCGACCTGATGGACGGCCGCGTATTCGTCGCCGAAGGAGACTTGTCCTTGCCTGGGCTTGGGCTATCCGAAGAAACCGGCTTGTTGTTGAAGGCGAAGCTTGACGCTATCGTACACAGCGCGGCCGACGTGAGGCATTTCGGCGACGTCGAGCAATTTGCCGTCACGAATATCGCTGGAACTCGCCATCTGATCGCACTCGCCGAAGCAAGCGAACGCGAGGTCCGCTTCCATCATGTGTCGACGCTTGGGATCCCCGAAGATCTCGCTTTGAGCGGGCAATGGGAAGACGTACTCTCGTTACCGGAGTTAACGGAAGACCTGAAAGTGGACAATCCATACACCCAGAGCAAACTCGAAGCCGAACTGCTGCTGGCAGCCGCCGCGAAGCGCGGCCTCGCGGTCAGTATGTACCGCGCGGGCAATCTGAGCTGCCATTCCGCGAACGGCAAATTCCAGCGGAACATCGACAGTAACGCCTTCTACCGGATGCTGAAGGCGATGCTGCTGCTCGGCAAAGCTCCAGCAGCGCACTGGGAGGTTGATTTTACGCCGATCGACTACGCCGCTGGCTCGATCGCTCATCTGGCGATGCTGCCTGACAGCGCCGGTCGCGTATTCCATATCTGTAATCCGAACTCCGTTCGTTACGCCGACATGATCGATATGATTAACAGCTTCGGTTATGAAGTGGAGACGATGGAATTCGCCGCCTATTCCAGTTGGCTGTTCGACCCCTCCGTCACCAAAGACCCGGAGGCGGTCAAGCTGGCGATCGCACAGCTAGAGGGAGACGGCGCCAAAGACTCCGACTACCGCTACGCCTGCCCGGTTACGTCATCCTTCCTGGAAGGATCGACGATCCACTGCGCAGCTGCGGACGAAAGTTATCTCGGCAAGTTGATCGATTACGCAACGTCGATCGGCTATCTTCCTAAGCCGAAATCGCTGCTCGCGGCCGACCGCCTCGAAAGCGCACGATAATTAGGGGAGCGAAATAGTCGTCTAATCTAACTCGTGTGCACATTACACCTAGAACGAACCGATTCAGGTGCGAAGCAGAACAAACAATAATCGCCCTCTACTTGGCCAGGTGGAGGGCGATCTTCTTTATGTTCTGTGCCATTGTCGTCATGCAAAACTTCGCTCAATGGGCAGGTGTGCATGTGTTTAAGAGCGGGCAATCCTCATGGGGTCAGCGAATTCTAACGGTTGCTAACGCCGTTAAATCGCAGATTTTTGGCCTTTTGTGGTTCTAACGGTTGATATCGCGGCTATTCCAATGTTTTGACGCCACAAGAGTAAACCTGCAACAAATAACGGTGCTCATAACCGTTAGAGATTCAATGACACCATTTTTGACTGATTAACGACTGTGGTAACCGTTAGATTTGGTGCCATAAGGGGCGCTTTGGTCCACAAACAATAAAGTATACACACCAAGGTAGCGTTTCAGACTGCCGAGACTTTCTCTACAGTCTGAGGGCTGTCCCTCATGGGGCAGCCCTATCGCATTTACATCTTCTGAGCCCCGGCATCGATTACCCAGGGAAATTGGCCAATTCGCCCGCCTGAATCGCGAACAAGACGAACGACAGGATCGCCAGCAAGATTGACGGCATCGTTGCTTTCATGTCGTCTTTGGCGCGTACGTGGACCAACACAGCGACAACCATTGTGACGCCGAGACCCAAGCTTGCTAGCGCCGCCCAGCTCGGTTCCCAATAACCGACGACCAGACCCGCCGCACCGACAATTTCGACTAGACCAGTAAAGACGCGGAACCATTGCGGCAAACCCCATTTGCGGAACCCTGCGACCATGGCCTCGGCACCGGTTACTTTAGAAAAACCGGCACCCAAGAACGCCAAGCCAAGCAATCCTTGCAAAATGTAAGAAACAATATCCATACTTTCACACATCCTCCATATCACCATACTGCATCCAACAAAGGCACAGTATAGCTCATAATAAAATGCAGCCAACGTCCGTTAACTGCATCTGATCTAAGCACATATTAATACGAGTTCACAAAACTGTCAATCCCGTTCAATAAAATCCGCAATCGTATGCTGCTGCAGATACGCCACTGTCCGTCTCTCGGCCTCGGCCATAATTTCCAACAATCGGGCGTCGAGTTTCTCGCCTTCTGCCCCGCACTCCGAATGCCCTTCGCACTCGCCCGAGCCATCGCAAGTAACGGCGGCAAATACGTCTGCCAGCGTAATTTTCTCGGGCGACACCTTCAGGCTGTAACCGCCGTCACGGCCTTCTCGCGCTTCCACGAAGCCATTCTGAGCCAGTGTTGCAAGCACTCTGCGCATGAACGTCGCATGTGATTTCACCTGTCCCGCAATCGCCGAGCTGGACACGACGCAGTTGCATTTCGCAAGCCACACCAATATATGAACCGCTACCGCAAAACGCGGCGGACCGATTTGCACGTTTTTGTTCGACGCTGCCATTCCGCTCACCCCTTATCCGTCTATTGTACCGAAGGGGCTTGCCGATGCGCAACCGATGTCGAACGTTCCCGCTCCGCAACTTTGCGAAGCAGGTATTTGCGGCCGCGCCACCGCATCAACACGATCGTCCCGCGTACGATTTCGTCCGCGATCATGCAGCCATAGATGCCGATTAGCCCCCATCCGGCTTGAACGCCGAGCCAATACGAGCCCCCGGTCGCGACGATCGACATCGAGACGATCGCAACGATCATCGTAAACCGTGTATCCCCGACCGCGCTTAAAGAGTTGTTCATGGCCATGTTCAGCATTTTGGCGGGCTGCAAAATAAGATTAAACGCAAGCAACGACCGACCGATCTCCAAGATGTCCGGATCCGAGGTGAACACGCGCAGAAAAGAGCTTCCGACCGCGTACAGCAACGCCGCATTAGCCATCACAAGCGCAAGTCCGATGTATAATGCGCGAAACGCACCATTGTAAGCTTCATGCACACGGCCTGCTCCGAACAGATGGGCGACGCGAATCTGGATCGCCATCGCGATGGAAGCGCCGAGCATAAAGCAGAACGATTCCAACGTATTCATATACGTTCGAGCAGCCAGCTCCTGCGTGCCTAGTAAAGCGATAAACGCGAATATCGCCAGCTGCGAGAACACCCATCCAGCCATATTCACACCCATCGGCCAGCCGATGTTCACAATTTCGCGAAACAGCTTCGGCTTGAAAATTCGTAAATCCGGCCAAGTTATTTTCCTGTCGAAGGCGTACATAAACACGTAAAACAAAACAAGCGATGCGAGCAACCGGCTGACGTTTCCCGATACCGTGACGCCGAACAGCCCCCACTCGGGCAAGCCAAGTTTTCCGAAAATAAATACGTAATTCAGGCCGATATGAAGCATATTCATCCCTATGCCAACGTACATCGGCGCTCGCGTGTTCCCTGTGTTGCGAATGGCCGTATTCAAAGATGCGATCATCGCCAGCAAGAACATCCCGCCGCCGAAATGGCTGACGTATACGTTCCAGAGCGGGAGCATCTTCTCTTCCACATGCAGCAGTCCGGCAATCGCTCCTGACTGCGTATAGAGAATGACACTTATGACAAGCCCGATCGCAACGCTCGCCGTAAATCCCATGATCGCGATCGTGCGGGCGTCTTCATTTCTTCTTAAGCCCAGCTTCTGTGCGATGAGTATACCCGCACCGCCGGCGATCGTCATGAACAATGTCGTCAGCGCGTTGAACAGTTGCCCCGACAAACCGACGACGGCCACCGCATCATCAGATATTCTGCTGACCATAATGGTATCGACCATGCCAAGCAGAGCTTGCAGCAGCAATTCAATGAAGATCGGCCATGCCAGCGTCCATAAACCATAACGTTGCTCGGATTTCATAATCCCAACTCCAGTAACCCCAAGTTGTAAGTGCGCGCTTTCCTTGATAGACATTGCGCTCATTACAAATTATAGTGGGGTTAACAGAGTCTCTGTGTCACGTATCCAACTTCGATTATCAGAATCCAAACTTGATTTGCGGGAGCGATTACCATGAATCTGCTCGAACTCGCCGCGCCGCCGCTGCCCTATTACATTGCAAGCGGTCGTACCAGCTTCCGAATCGGAGATAAGCATATGAGCAGACGTAACATCCTCTTATTCGACCTGCTCGTCGTCACAAAAGGTTGCCTCTATATGGGCGAAGAGGATCGGCAATACGAAGTGGCAGGCGGACACGCCCTTATTCTGCGACCGGATTGTTATCATTACGCCACTGCAGGCTGCAGCGAGCCCACCGAATATTATTGGCTCCATTTTCAAGCTTCGGGAAATTGGAAAGCGACGGACGCCAGACCTCCGCAGCCGATTCGTCCTCAGGATGCGACTACGGTCGAATCGCTCAAGTTCAATGCCATGCACTTCCCCCTGCTTGTCCCGCAATACGCTGCGATCGCACAACCAACCAAAATGGAAGAGCTTCTCGCGCAGATTGTTGCCTTAGGGCCAAGCGCACACCTGACAGCTTCGCGCTTCAAGGAGCAGACGCTGTTTTTGGACGTGCTTCGGCTGCTGTCCGCGGGTATCGAAGACGATCGTTCCGTCCCCGCGACCTCATGCGCAGAGCAAGCCGCCGCCTATTTGCGAATGCATTATCGAGAGGCGATCACTGCGCAAGCACTCGGCGAAGCATTGAATTTCCATCCCGTCTACATCGCTCGCTGCATGAACAAGGAATATGGCTACTCGCCTATGACGTATTTGCTTCATTATCGGATAGAGCAAAGCAAGCTACTGCTTATGCAGACGGATTTCCCGATCTCGCGAATCGCCGAAGAAACGGGTTTTAATCAAGCTGCGTATTTCAGCTCTTGTTTCCTTAAGTGTGAGGGCTTATCGCCTAGGCAATATCGGCAACGCTTCTCTCTCGGCTAGGGCGCGTCTGAATACGCCCCTGAGCGTGTTTTCAGACACGCCTAACCTAGCCGCAAACGCGAGTTGCCGTCCCCGCTCCAGTACGACAACTCGCATCGCGCTCCCAGCGGGGTTACCTCGGCCATGTATCTGTTCAGCAGTTCTTTTTCGATATTCGTCAGAGATGTCGTCGTGTGGACATTAAAATGCAGCGTTCCGGTGTTAAAATCGTAACGACTGAAGGTGATCCCCCCGTTGCCGAGCATGCCGTTCATGACGGCGATCACCCCATCTTGATCGAGGTCCCGCTTGAGCGCCGTCTCGACGATCCGCTCCGGAAGCTCCCCCGCAGGCTGCACGCCATCTTTCTGCAGCTCGGAGTACGCTTTAACCCGATAGCAGACGTAAGGCGGCAAATAACTGTCGGCGAATTGCTGAAGTTCCCGCGCATCCGACTCGGACAAGCTGAGATTTTCGTCCCAGGCATACAGCGTCGCTTTGTTTTTCCCCGTCGTATAAGCTCTAACGTATTTCAATTGAGGCTGGTATTGCTTGATCAAATGTTCCGACAATAAACGAGTTCCCATCGTGATCGCCCTCCGTCCCGGATTGTGCCGCAGAGATGTGGATGCGCTTACATGATCGTGCTCGTTTTACACTATATTCTTTTCTCCGCCGGTTCAGACTTCACCTGCTCCGTCCGAATACTCCTATTTCTTCCATACCCCGTCCGGCTTATTTTTGATATGATCGGGTTACTGCGGCTCTTTCGAGCTTAACGAAAGCCGGCACGAGGGGAGATCGCCATGTTTCGAAGCAACAAAGGCAACCTGAAAGTATGGATTCACTTTTTTGTTCCTTATGCTTTATTGCTGGTCGGATTTATGGCCGTCGGCTTGTACGCTTATAATCGGACATCCTCTCTTGTCGAAAATCATTCCAAGGAGACGGCGCTCGCCGTCCTTAATCAAACGAAGGAAATTATGGACCGGCGCTTCGAGGAGTTGGAGACGATGGCGGAACAAGTCGCCAGCGGAACGAAAGCGCTCTCTTTCCAATATGTAGACAAGCCTTTCGCCGGAACGAATCCGGTGCGCATTCTGGAGCTGCAGAAGGATCTTTTTAACTATTCGCTATTTAATCATTTTATTCTCGATTACTATATCGTCTATCCGCGCGGCGGAATCGTCGTATCTCCCCGCGTCTCCTATTCCCTGCGTCAATTTTACGAGCTGGAATTCCGTTACAACGGCCAGTCCTTTGACGACTGGTTGTCTACCGTGACGTCCCGCCAGAAAATCAGGGCATTTACTCCCGGTCAGGCGGCAACCTACCGCGGCAAGACGACAGCCGTCGTCTCTTATATGCAGGCTTTCGGATCGCAGGACCGCGGCGGCATCGTTCTTATGCTGATCGACAACGCCCAGATCCAAAGCCATCTGCACAAACTCGATTCCCGCAACGGCGGATTCGCATTTATTTCGGACGGAAACAACGAAATCATTAGCCATACGGGCACGCGCACCGACATCGAATGGGTATCGAGCTTGAAGGACGGTTTTACGCCGCTCGATATCGACGGCCGCCGCATGCTCGTCACGAAGACGACGTCCCGCTACAACGGCTGGTCTTACGTGTCTGCGCAACCGGAATCTTACGTATTGGAGAAAGTCATTGATATTAAACAGCTCATTCTGACCATTCTCGGAATCGGGCTGTTCGCCGGTCTTGCGGCCGCTTTGCTGTTCTCCTATCGGAACAGCCGTCCGCTCTGGATGCTGCTGCGGGTGCTGCCGACCTATCGGACCGGTGGTGAAGCTTCGCCGGCCCGCAACGCCTGGGATTTCGTACGCTCGTCCGTAACAAATCTAGTGCACAGCAACGACTTTCTCTCCGAGAAAATGGAACAGCAGGTGCCTCTCATCCGCAGCGGTTTCTATGACCGCCTGCTCCGGGGCCACTATACGTCCAACAAAGACATCGCCGTGGCCATGGAGCACTCCCGCCAGACGTGGGAAGGCGAATACTTCGCCGTCGGCATTATCGCGATCGCGGGTTACGACGGCACCTATAACGAAGCGATGCTGACGGAGCTCGATTTCCGCAAAATCGCCATTCGCGACATTATCGCCAAGGCATATGGCAAGACGATGTCCTCGCACGACCTGGGCGAGAACCGAATCGGCCTGCTGCTGAACGGAGATGCCTCCGACGCGCCCTCCTTCATGGAAGACATTCGCCGCATGCTGAAAGAACTGCACGACCGCGTCGACAGCGCGCTGAACGTCCAGATTCATCTGACAGTCGGCGGTTGTTATTCGCAAATGACGGAAATTAGCAGATCCTACGAGGAAGCCCGCCTGCTGCTGTTGCGCGAAAGCTGGAGCGAGGATCGCCCCGTCGTCTTCCATGACGACGACAGCCAGACGCTGCCATCCTATTATTATCCTCCGGACGTCGAGCTGCGGCTGATCAATCTCGTGAAGTCCGGCAACGTGCCCGATACGGAAGCGCTTCTCGGCCAAATCCGCGCAAGCAATCTGGAGCAGCGGAACTTACCTGCCGCCGTCGGACGGATTCTCGTTAACGAATTGACCGGCACATTGCTGAAATGCTGCGAGCAAGCTTCCGTAGAGGCGGACCGCCAGCACGAGACCGTCGAGACGGCACTGCTCGCCTCGGAGTCCGGACGAGCGCCCAAAGTCGCGTTCGACCAATTGGCTGCCGCATTTTTACACCTTTGCCGCAAGCAGAATGAACGTAAGAAAAGCCATAATCAACAGCTTAAAGACGATCTGATCCGTTACCTGGACGAGCATTATATGCAAACCGACCTCAGTCTGACAACGCTGGCCGACCGCTTTAACACGTCGGAAGCCTATGTTTCTTATTTCTTCAAGGAACAGACCGGCGTCAATTTCTCCGACTACTTGGAGAATGTTCGCATGACGCACGCCAAGCGAATGCTTACCGAAAGCGATATGCCGGTCAGCGAGATCTCCGCATGGGTCGGTTATTACTCCTTGAACTCGTTCAGCCGCGCTTTCAAACGAGCCAATGGCCTGAGCGCTACGGAGTTTCGCAGAACCGCACGCAGCTGATCGCCTAAGTCCGGGAAGCCCGAGAAGCCCGCCACTACGCGCCTCACGGGCTTTTTCTAAAGCAAGGAATAATGCCTTAACACGGAATAGAAGCGCTTTCATGCCTATTCTTGAATCGTGAATAACGCTTGATTTTGTCTCATTTACGAAAGCGCTGTCACCCCCTATACTTCGAATCACCGGCCGGAACAACAAGTCATAAGCCGAGGGGGGATCGCATCTGAAAACGTTGTACGAAGCAAGAAAAGGATGGCAGTTATACGCGATGTTCGCGTTGCCGCTCCTGTACATCATCGTATTCAAATACGTGCCGATGTTTGGAAGCGTTATCGCGTTTAAGCAGTTTACTGTCAGCAAAGGGCTGTTCGGAAGCCCGTGGGTCGGATTCGCCCACTTCGAGCGTTTCTTCAATTCCTATGAATTTTGGCGGCTTCTCCGGAACACGCTCAGCATCAGCCTCTACACGCTGATCGCCAGCTTGCCGTTCCCGATCTTGCTCGCATTGGGATTGAATTACGTTAAGAACGAGCGATTCAAGAAAACGGTGCAGATGGCTACCTATGCTCCTTATTTCATCTCGCTCGTCGTCGTTGTCGGACTGCTGTTCCAGTTTCTCGATCCTCGGACTGGTATCATCAACACCATTCTCGGATGGTTCGGCGCCGACCCGATCAGTTTTATGGGCAAAGCGTCGATGTTCCAATCGATCTATGTCTGGTCCCACGTCTGGCAGAACGTCGGCTTCTCCTGCATCATTTATTTGGCAGCGCTGTCAGGCATCGATCCGTCGTTGCACGAGGCGGCCGTCGTCGACGGCGCAAACAAATTGCAGCGCATTCGGCACATTGATTTTCCGGGCATCTTGCCGATCGCCGTCATCCTGCTCATTCTGAACACGGGGCAGATTATGGAAACCGGGTTCGAGAAAATTCTGCTTATGCAGAACGCGCTTAACTTGCGGACGTCCGAGGTCATCGACACTTACGTGTATAAGATCGGGCTCGTGTCCCAAGCGCTTAACTTCTCGTATGCCACCGCCATCGGGCTGTTCAAAGCCGCCATCGGATTCCTGCTCCTCGTCATCGTCAACCAGACCGCCAAGAAGGTCGGACAGGAGAGCTTATGGTAGGAGGAACGAAAACGATGAATCGATCCGTCATCCGGGAGTCCGGCAGCGACCGCGTCTTCACGATCGTCAACTACATTGTGCTTGCGCTCGTGCTCGTCGCCGTCATGTACCCGCTCATCTATGTCGTCAGCGCGTCGTTCAGCTCCAGCTATGCCGTATTGTCCGGCAAAGTGTGGCTGTGGCCCGTCGATCCGTCTCTCGATGGCTACAAAGCGGTATTCAAAAACAAGAACATCATAACCGGCTTCCAAAACACCTTGTTCTACACCATCGCCGGAACGCTCGTCAACGTCGTCATGACGGTGCTCGCCGCTTACCCGTTGTCCCGCCGGGACTTCCGGGGACGCAATGGCTTCATGCTCATGTTCGCTTTCACGATGATGTTCAGCGGAGGGTTGATTCCGACCTACTTCGTCGTGAAAAACTTACACATGATCGACACCGTATGGGCGATGCTCATTCCGACAGCGCTGTCCGTATGGAACGTCATCATCATGAGAACCTATTTTCAAACGACGATTCCGCACGAACTGCTCGAAGCGTCCCAACTGGACGGCTGTAACGATTTCCGTTTTCTGGTCAAAATCGTCGTGCCGCTGTCGGGACCGATTATCGCCGTTATCGCGCTTTTCTACGCGGTCGGCCACTGGAATCAATATTTTAACGCGATGATTTATTTGAAAGACCCGCATTTATATCCGATGCAGCTCATCCTGCGCGACATTCTCGTCCAGAACGAAGTGAAGATCGATATGCTCGGCGACGTCAAGTCGGCCGCCGCCCGTCAAGGGTTGCGCGAACTGCTGAAATACTCGCTCATCGTCGTGTCTTCGGTACCGCTCCTGATCGTGTACCCGTTCGTTCAGAAGTTTTTCGTGAAAGGTGTCATGATCGGATCGCTGAAAGGTTAGAAGAATCCATTTCGCCAACCCTAAGGGAGGGTCCATATGAAAAAGTCATTCTTCTCCGTCATTGCCGCGTTGCTTCTGATTACCGCGGTATTGTCCGCCTGCTCGAGCTCCAACAAAAATAACGATGCCGCATCCAGCGCTCCAGCCAGCAATGGCAGCGCGTCCGGCGAACCGCAGACCGAAGCCGGCACATACCCGATCACCAAAGAGAAAACGACGCTAAAAGTGATGGTGCGCGGCAACCCGCTCGTCGAGGATTTCTCCACGAACGAGTTCACCAAATGGTACGAGGAAAAAACGAACGTTCACATCGAGTGGGAAGTCGTTCCCGAGCAGAGCATGCAAGAGAAGCTTAACCTCGTGCTCGCCAGCGAAGACTATCCGGACGTCATTTTCGGCATGAACGTATCGCCGGCGCAGGAGATGATCTACGGCTCCCAAGGCGTGTTCCTCCCGCTGAACGATCTGATCGAGAAATACGGCGTACAGACGAAGAAGCTGTTCTCCGACCGTCCCGACATTAAAGACGCGATCACCGCGCCGGGCGGCAACATCTACTCTCTGCCGGAAATCAACGAATGTTACCACTGTTCCTTGAGCCAGAAAATGTGGATTTACAAACCGTGGCTCGATAAATTGGGCCTGAAAATGCCAACGACGACGGAAGAGCTCTACAACGTGCTGAAAGCGTTCAAGACGCAAGATCCGAACGGCAACGGCAAAGCGGACGAAATCCCGCTGTCCGTCGCCCAGAAATCGTGGAGATCATCGATCGACGCGTTCCTGATGAACTCCTTCACGTTCAACCCGGTCTACGGCACGACGAAGCACTTGTTCGTCCAAGACGGCAAGCTGGACGTCGCTTTCACGAAGCCGGAGTGGAAAGAAGGCTTGAAGTTCCTGAACAAGCTGTACAAGGACGGTTTGATCTCCCCTGAATCGTTCACGCAAGACGATACGCAGCTCGTTCAAGTCGGCGAAAATCCGAAAACCGTCATCCTCGGCGCATCGACGGGCGGCCACGAAGGCGTGTTCACGCAACTGATGGGCGAAAGCGGACGCTGGAAAGAATACGTCACCGTTCCGCCGCTGAAAGGACCGCAAGGCGTACAGTACGCGCCAGCAGACGCAACCAGCTTGACGACAGGCGCTTTCATCATCACGAATAAAGCGAAAAATCCGGAAGTCGCCCTGCGCTGGGCAGACGGCTTGTACGAATACGAGCACACGCTGCGCAGCAACTACGGTCGTCCGGACGTCGAATGGCGCAATGCGAAAGACGGCGAAGTCGGCATTAACGGCCAGCCTGCGAAATGGTCCGAGCTCAAATCGTTCGGCGAAGTGCAAAACGTTAACTGGGCGCAAACCGGTCCGGCTCTCCGCTCCAACGATTTCCGTCTGAGCGCCGTCGCCAAAGGTCCGGACGATCTCGAAGTCATTCTCTACAACGAAACGAAAAACAACTACGAGCCTTACAAACCGACGAACATCGCAACCGTTCCTCCGCTCTTCATGACGAACGAACAAGCGACCGAAGTCGCCGACCTGTCCAAATCGGTCAACGACTACGTCGACGAGATGATCGCCCGCTTCGTTATCGGCGACGCGGATATCGACAAAGGTTGGGATACGTACGTGAAAACGCTCGACAGCATGAACCTGAAACGTCTGATCGAGCTGTACCAAGAAGCTTACAACGCTCAAACGAAAAAATAAACTACGGCAACGGCAGCACAATTCACAAACAAGCTAAACACGCCCGCTAGTCGTTGGGTCGTTGGTCGATAACGTCTTTCAGTATGTTATTGGCAAACTGGCAGCCTGGTCTCAGGTCGTTAACGTCTTTCAGTACGTTATTGCCAAGCTGGCAGCCTAGTCACAGATCGATAACGTCTTTCAGTACGTTATTGGCAAGCTGGCAGCCTGATCCTAGGTCTATAACGTCTTTCAGTACGTTATTGCCAAGCTGGCAGCCTGGCCTCAGGTCAATAACGTCTTTCAGTACGTTATTGGCCTGGGGGGCGGTGGGGGCAGGGGAGTTAGCTGCAGACGATGCGTTACAAACAGGCTGGCGAGCTAACATTTAAGTGTCTTTTTGTTGACTGTGCCGTCGTAGAAAAAAACGAGCAATCGGAATGCCTGCGGGGGGACCCGTCTTCGGACGGGTCTTTCCTTATACGCAAAACGCATGGGAGGCAACGTGAGATGAGTACAATAGAAGAGCGGACAGAATGGTTTTTGCAGGATCGATTCGGGATGTTCATTCACTGGGGACTGTATGCGATCCCGGCACGGGGGGAATGGGTTCGCGGCAATGAACGCATGAGCTTCGAGCAGTACAAAACTTACTTCGACGAATTCGACGCGTCCAGGTACAACCCTCGCGCATGGGCGCGGGCGGCGAAGGCGGCCGGCCAGAAGTACGCCGTGCTGACGACGAAACATCATGACGGCTTCTGTCTGTTCGACAGCAAGCTTACCGATTTCAAGGCGACGAACACACCCGCCGGTCGCGATCTGATTCGCGAGTACGTGGAAGCGTTCCGCGAGGAAGGGATCGCCGTCGGTCTCTATTATTCGATCATCGACTGGAATCACGACGACTATCCGGGCTACGGCGACCGCATTCATCCGGACCGCGACAACGAAGCGGCGAAGAACAAACCGATCGACTTCGATCGCTATTTGACCTACATGCACGGCCAAGTCCGCGAACTGCTGACCAACTACGGCAAAATCGACATCATGTGGTTCGACTTCTCCTACGACAACATGACCGGCGAGAAATGGAAGGCGACCGAACTCATCCGCATGATCCGCTCCATTCAGCCGGACATCATCATTGACAACCGCCTCGGCGGCGACATTCGCGCTGCCGAGCCGGAAGAGTATGCGGGGGACTTCTACTCGCCGGAGCAGATCATTCCGCCGGGCGGGATCGTGGACGTGAACGGTGTGTCCGTGCCTTGGGAAGCGTGCATCACACTGAACGACAACTGGGGCTACCACTCGGGGGACAACGCGTATAAGTCTCCGAAACAAGTCATTCGGACGCTCGTCGAATGCGTCAGCAAAAACGGCAACCTGCTGCTGAACGTCGGACCTGACGCCAAAGGAGAAATTACGCGCGAGTCGTTAGACGTGCTCGCGGAAGTCGGCGAGTGGCTGCGGCTGAACGGCGACAGCATCTACGGCTGCGGCATCTCCGCGCTCGCCAAGCCGGAATGGGGCCGCTATACGCAGAAGGGCAACAAGCTGTACGCGCACGTGTTCGACCGCGGCGTAGGTCCGATCTATTTTGCCGGGCTGAAAGGCAAAATCAAAAGAGCGCGGCTGCTGCGCGACGGCAGCGAGTTGAAGGTGGAACTGCCTTGGATGGCAGAGCAGTATTCCGACATCGAAGGCGGAGCTTTCATTACTTTGAAGGGCGCCGCGTTGCCTGACGAGAACGATACGGTTATCGAGTTGGAGTTACTGCCATGAGCGGGGGATATAGCGGCGACTTGGTCGTAACGATGGAAAGCGGGGCGAACATGCCTCCCCCTCTCGTTCACGAATACCGCGGCGGAACGCTGGAGAACGTCCACTACGGGCATGTCTGCGGCGTAGACGAGACGGGAAGCGTCGTGTATCGTTACGGCGACCCGGAATGGGTGACTTTCATGAGGTCGGCGGCGAAGCCGATCCAGGCTTTGCCGTTCTTCCTCGAAGGTCTGGACGAGAAACTCGGCTTTACGGATGAGGAACTGACGATTATGATGGCATCGCATCGCGCCCTCCCCTACCATGTCGAAGCGCTGGAAGGGATGATGGCGAAGCTAGGCTTGGACGAGATTGTACTCGTGTGCAAACCGACGTTCCCGCTGGACGCGGATGCGCGAGATGCGCTCGTCGCTGAACGCCAGCCCGCCCGACGCGTCTATCACAACTGCTCGGGCAAACATCTCGGCGTGCTCGCCTATGCCCAAGGCATGGGTTATCCGCTTGAAGGTTATTATTCGCCGGAGCATCCGGCGCAGCGGCGTATTCTTGCCATCGCTGCGGAACTGGCGGAGTGTCCGGAGGCGGACATTCGCATCGGCACCGACGGCTGCGGATTCCCGGTGTTCGGCATGCCGCTGAGGAACATGGCTCTGGCGTTCCTGAAGCTGGCCTGCCCGGATCTGATCGCGGACGCCGCATTACGAGCCGCCGTCTCGAAAATGACAGCTCTCATGAACGCGAACCCGCTCATGATCTCTGCAGAATATCTTATCTGCCCGAACCTGCTCATGGACGACAATATCGTCGCCAAAGGAGGGGCGAAAGGCATTTACTGTTTCGGCTTGAAAAAGGAGCGGCTTGCTTTCGCCTTGAAAGTCACGGACGGTTCGGAAGACGAGTGGCCGATCGCTGTCGCTTCCATTCTCGAGCAGATCGGTTACGACAACCGGGAAACGATCGATCGGATGTACAAAATCGTTCCTCGGGAAATTCGCAACGACAACGGGCTAGTCATCGGGGAAAACCGCGCCGTATTCGAGCTTCTGGAGGATCGGGCATGACGAGGCGCGACGGCTCGGTTATCAATTGGAACGATGAAGCCGAGCGACGGCAAGAAGCGCTTCTGCGCGACTTGTCGTCACTTCTTGCCATCCCCAGCGTCAAGGATCCGGCGACGGTAGGTCCCGGACAGCCGCTCGGAGAAGCGTCCGCGCGGGCGCTCGCCCACATGCTGGTGCTGGCCGAGCGCGAGGGGCTGAGGACGGAGACGATTGACGGCATCGTCGGGTATGCGGAGTTTGCTTATGGCGGAGAGTATGGCGGGGGGAACGATTCGCTCACCGATGATGCTTCTAACGGCGGGTACGTCGCTGTGCTGTGCCACGTTGACGTCGTGCCCGCGAGCGGCGAATGGACTTCCCCGCCTTTCGAGGCAACGATTCGAGACGGCAGGCTGTACGCCCGCGGCGCGCTCGACGACAAAGGCCCGGCAATCGCGGCGCTGTATGGACTGCTCATCGTCAAGGAACTCGGATTGCCTTTGCGCCATCGCGTGCGTCTGATCGTAGGAACGGACGAGGAGACGGGCATGAATTGCATGGAGGCCTATAACAGGAAGGAGCCTCCTCCGCTCTTCGGCTTCACGCCGGACGCAGACTTCCCTATCGTGCACGCGGAGAAAGGCCAAGTGAACACGCGCATGACGTTGCGGTTTAATCGCGCAGCCGCCGGTGACGCCCGGATGGGCCGCTTCGAGCTCGCCGCCTTCCAGTCCGGTACTGCGGCCAATATGGTTCCCGACCGGGCCGAAGCGACGGTGCGGGGCGATCCGCATGCGCTTGGAGCATTGACTGCCGACTACGCTTATTTTTGTTTGCGTCGCGGATTGGACGGCAGCAGCACTCCCTTGGCCAACGGCTCGCTGCTATTCCGAATGAACGGCGTATCGGCTCACGGCATGATGCCGGAAGCCGGCGTTAACGCCGGGCTGAAGCTGCTCGAATTTCTCGCCGCCCATCCGTTCGCGGGCAACGGCGGCCGGTTCATTCGAGGAGCCTTCGAGTTGCTGGCCGGGGATACGCGAGGCGAAGCTCTTGGCATCGCATGCGCGGATGACGTCACCGGGCCGCTGACCGTTACGGTCGGCTTACTGAATTACGACCCGGAGACCGAGGAAGGATGCTTTCATTTAAATATCCGTTACCCTGCCTGCGGCGGCAACGGCGAGTGGATCGTCGATACTTTACGGAAAAGGTTGGAGCCGTACGGCTTCGTTTTAACGCCGCCGACTTTGAAGAGTCCGCACCAAGTGCCTGCGGCGCATCTGATGATACAGACACTTCAAGGCGTCTACGCCGAGGAAACCGGGATGGAAGCGACTCTGCTTTCGACCGGCGGAGGCACTTACGCCTGCAAGCTGGCAAATTGCGTCGCGTTCGGCCCGCTATTTCCCGGTGAACCGGATACGGCGCACCAGCCCGACGAATCGATCGGCGTCGCCAGCTTGCTGAAAGCGACCGCTATTTATGCGAGGGCGATCTACGAGCTGGCTAATTTGGATGAGCTCGGTTGATTCGAGAAGCTTCCGCTTTAGCGACTTGTGAGATCGGCTTCGTCTGACCACCATTCGCCGCATGGAATAATCCAGTTATTTATCTTCTTTTGGCCCGCGGGGAAACAATTGCTGGAAATCTACATTAACTTCGCGAGCATCGACGCTGAAATCACTCGAACGGCGATTTTTGATGGATTTTTCCATTAATTTAGGGCACGCCGTTCGATTTGGAGCCTTTTTAATGGATTTATCCATGAATCGCATAGGACAAGAAAAGAAAGGAGACACACCTGATGATAATCGACATCCTGGACGCGGACACAGTCACTGAGGAAGGACCTTCTGGTCAAATAGCCGATGCGGAAGTTTGCCTCGTCTTAGTCGCAGAAGGTGAAACAGTCCCCGAGTTGGCCTTCGACCTGCGAACGGGAATGACCGCATATGGCAAAGTCACTTTCCTGTACGGCGCGGGCGGGAATCCGACAGCCGCACCTCTATCGCCCGTCGCGCTCGTCGGTCTCGGCGACGCCGCTCTTCTCGATGCGGAGAAGCTGCGTCGTGCGGCAGGCGCTGCCTCTCGAGCGTTGGCGAGAGAAGGTTTTCAGTCCGCAACCGTATGTTTCGATTCCCGTCCGCGGATTCCGTCTATGGATGCTATGATCGAAGCTTGGGTGGAAGGATGGCTGCTAGGGGCTTATACTTTCAATAGATACAAATCAAGCGCTGTACCACCTGAAGCCGTGAAACTATCGATCAAATTCACCAAAACATTCGATCGGGAAGACAGCGTGGCCGCCGTACACCGAGCCCGGCTCCGAGCCGAGTCGACGATGCTGGCGCGAGATTGGGTCAACGAGCCTGCCAACGTCTTGACCCCGGAAGAGTTGACGTCGCGTATCGCGAAGCTGTTCGAAGGGCGTACAGGAACAAGCGTCACTGTCTATCGCGGGGACGATCTCGAGCGGCATGGCATGAATGGGCTGCGCGCAGTCGCCCAAGGCAGCCGCCAGCAACCCGCGCTCGTCGAAGTCGTTTACGCGGGATCCCCCTCTAAGCCGCTCGTCGCCTTGGTCGGCAAAGGCATGACGTTCGATATGGGCGGCATGAACGTCAAGACCGGACGCGACCTCAGCGAAGCCCGCTTCGACATGGGCGGCGCGGGGGCGGTAGTCGGGGCGCTCGACCTGCTCGTCCGGACCGAAGCACCGGTTAACGTCGTCGCCCTCATCGCCGTCGCGGACAACGTGCCGGGCGCGGGCGCGCTGCTGCCTTCCTCCGTCGTTACATACCCGAACGGACTGACCGTTCAGGTCGCCAACACCGACGCGGAAGGCAGAATGATTCTCGCAGATGCGCTTCTTCACGCGCAACGTCTTGGAGCGAAAGAGATCGTCGACATCGCCACGTTGACCGGCAGCGTCGGTCATGCGCTCGGCCTGCGAGTCGCCGGCGTCTGGGGCGACGCCGGCATGGCAGAAGAGCTGCGGGCGGCGGGCAACCGTTGCGGCGACCGCGTCTGGCCGATGCCGCTCATCGACGATGACGACGAGCTGCTCCGCAGCGATTACGCAGATTTGAGCAATATCAGCTCCAGCGCGTACGGCGGCGCGGGGGCGGCGGCATTGTTCCTTCGCCGGTTCATCGGGGAAGGCGTCCGCTGGACCCACATCGACATGGCCAACACCGTGCAGTCCCCGTCCGATCGAGGGTATGAGGCCATCGGAGCGACCGGCTTCGGCGTTCGGCTGCTCGCTGACTATGTGCTGCCTACTTAACCATCATTGACTCTCTCAACCGATCCACCCTAACTCCAATCATCCAAAGGAGCCAACGCCATGCTGCTCGAAGTGATCGCCATCAACCTTGCGGACGTGAAGGCCGCCAACGAATACGGAGCCGACCGGATCGAGCTCGTCACCGGCATCGCCGAAGGCGGTCTGACGCCAAGCATCGGCCTCGTCGAAGCCGCGGTCTCCTCTTCTCGCATCCCGGTGAACGTCATGGTTCGCCCGCATAGCCAATCTTTCCGCTACAGCGAGGGCGACCGCCATGTCATTCTGCGGGACATCGAGGCTATCGGCCGCGCCGGAGCAGCAGGCATCGTGTTCGGTGCCCTCGACTCGGCCGGAGGCATCGACATCCCTTTGCTGGAATCGGTGCTCGACACTGCAAGTAAAGCCCGTCTCGACGTCACTTTTCACCGCGCGTTCGACGACATCGACGATCAAGTCGCTGCGCTGCGAACGCTAGCTGCCTACTCGCAGATCAGCCGCATCCTCACCTCCGGTGGCAGCAAGCCCGCGCCTCAGGCACTACCGCGATTGCGCGAGTTACAACAGGCAGCAGCGTCTACACACATGCGCATCCTGGCCGGCCACGGGCTAAGCCCGGATACACTCGAACTCGTCCTTCGCGAGACCGGGGTTACCGAAGTTCACTTCGGCTCCGCCGTCCGCGAAGACGGCACGTTCGCAAACCCGATTTCCGGAACCAAGCTACGGCACGTCAAACAAATCATGACCACTTTTCTGAACTGATTTTTCCAGATTCAAACATAAAGCCCACACCGCCAAGGTATGGGCTTTATGTTTTGGTCGCCAAATGCTCCGTCTACGACTTTATTGATAATGTAGGAGAAATCCCGTTCGATAAAAAAGAATTGACTAGCTGGGATCCCTAGAGACATTGAGCTTCTCCAAATAAAATATCCATGCGTCGGCGTCCATTTCCTCTTCCGGCGTCCACCGACCTTTTTTAGCCCCGAGTTTCTCTTCGTATGAACCTGTATATTTGTCTGTGTAGTAGGCCACCTGTTGCCTCGCAATTTCTAATTCATCGTTAGTTTCCGAAGGCTGCGCAGCTTTATTTGTCCGGGGAAAAGTACAAGTTCTCCCCCTCATAGCTGCGCGCGATATCGAATCTGTTTTGTTTTACCCATTTATTGATCGTTGTCTGCGAAACTCCGAAAAATCGGGACAGATCCGTTGAAGTGAACCCTCTCAGCTCCACTTTGGCAGGGGGGGGGGCGAGGCCGGTCCAGCAACGCCGCCGCCGATTGCTTACTAATCGCAAACGCTTCGTCCGCAGCATGACGCAGCAGTTGGACTAGCTTGGTTTGAAATTTGTTCGGATTTTCGAACAGGGACTCATCCCAATCCGAGGCAATTGTTTCGCTATTTTTGACAGTCAAAATTAATATTTGAATAAAGCATACTGTACTTATCGTCTTTAAGGATTCTTTCGACAATCTCATCGGCGTGTTCTGTAAACTCTGTTCTTTCATAATAAGTGAGCGCCATCTTCTTCCCTCCCATGCCCCCTTGTTCCCGCGATTTTTCCACGACCCCGTTCTCTGGTACAATAGCGGCAAGGAGATGAGTTCAAAGTGAAAAATGACATCATCGCAAGGTTCACCGCGTACGCGAAAGTCGACACGCAGTCTAACGAAAACAACCAGACGTGCCCGACGACGGATGGTCAACTCGTGCTTGGCCGCATGCTCGTCGAGGAACTGAAGCAGATCGGCATGCAAGACGTTACGATCGACGAGAACGGCTATGTCATGGCGACGCTGCCGGCCAATACCGATAAAGACGTGCCAACGATCGGCTTCCTCGCCCACCTCGACACGGCGACCGACTTGACAGGCAAAGACGTAAAGCCGCAGCTCGTGGAGAACTACGACGGCGGCGATATCGTTCTGAACGAACGGGATAACGTCGTACTGTCCCCGCGCGACTTCCCGGAGCTGGCGGGCTACAAGGATCAGACGCTCATCACGACCGACGGCACAACGCTGCTCGGCGCGGACGACAAAGCCGGCATCGCCGAGATTATGACCGCGATGGACTACTTGATCAAACATCCGGAAATCAAACACGGCCGCGTGCGTGTCGCCTTCACGCCTGATGAAGAGATTGGAAGAGGCCCGCACAAATTCGACGTCGCCGCTTTCAACGCGAAATACGCCTACACGCTGGACGGAGGTCCGCTAGGCGAGCTGCAATTTGAGAGCTTTAACGCAGCGGGTGCGCGAATTACCGTCCAAGGCAAAAGCGTGCATCCCGGCACCGCCAAAGGCAAAATGATCAATGCGTCGAAGATCGCGATGGAAATCAACAACCGCCTCCCTGCCGAGGAAGCGCCCGAGTATACGGAAAATTACGAAGGGTTTTTCCACCTCGTCGCCATTAACGGGACGGTAGATGAAGCGAAGCTGCACTACATCATTCGCGACCATGACCGGGAACGGTTTGAAAGCCGCAAAGCCGAGATGCAGACGATCGTGGAGGAATTGCAGGAGACTTACGGGGCGGATCGCGTGAAGCTGGAGATTAAAGACCAGTATTACAACATGCGCGAGAAAATCGAGCCGGTGAAGCACGTGTTCGACATTGCCCACCAAGCGATGACGAACCTCGGCATCGAGCCGCTTGTCCAACCGATTCGCGGGGGCACCGACGGCTCTCAGCTATCGTTCATGGGATTGCCGACTCCGAATATTTTCACCGGGGGAGAGAACTACCACGGTCGTTACGAGTACGTGTCCGTCGACACAATGGTACAAGCGACCCAGGTGATCGTCGAGATTATCAAGCTTTATGAGCAGCGGGGACTTCAGGAATAAACCGGTATTCGTCCAAGTCGATTCGGCCGCCGAGGCCGATCTCGACGCCTTCGCTCTCCAGGTACATGCGCTGCGAATAGCGGCCTTCCTCGTCCTGGAGGGCGATTTCCCCTTTCGCGTTCACGACCCGATGCCAAGGCAAGCCGTGCTTCTCGCTCAGAGAATGCAGAATACGCACGACTTGCCTTGCGCCTCGCGCGCTGCCCGCCGCTTCCGCGATCTGACCGTACGTCATGACGCGCCCTTCCGGGATTCCCAGAATGATGTTGACCACCCGTTCCGTAAAAGGCAACATACCGCATTCTCCTCCATTTTCCCGAGCAAGTGCAAGTGCAATTAAGACAAGTACGTGCCGGACAACGAGCGCTGCGAAGCCCCTTTGCGCCGGCTTTTTCTTCGTCTGGACGTATCGCCCGCGAATACGGCTGTCACGAGCAGCATGCCGACGGCCCCGATTCCCGCGCAAACGTAATAAGCCGTCCGCCAGCCGTCGTTCATATTAAACCAAATGTAAGAGAGCGCACCTGCTCCGACCGCCCACATCGTCCACAAATAAAAGCCCCTTAAATGGCCCGCTCCCGCCAGCTTGTACTCGTATGTCTGCCATTCCCGTGCCGGGTCTGTGCCATGAAGATCAGCGAGCTCCGGTTCGACGACTTCTCTCATATACTGGGCCAGCAGATCATGCTTTCGATAGCTGTACAGCAATTGCGCCGTGTAGAACGCCGACAGGAACGGCACCGCGACAAGCGCGAGCAGCCATTGGGCCGATATCGCGCCCGCAACGAACAACAGCGTAAGCAATACCGCCATCTGGGCCGCGTATCGGTCGCGTTGGCGCATGCGCAGCTTCATCTCATGACGGATGTCTTCCCTGATTTTCTCGTAGTGGCCGGTCTTGGTGTCGTCCCCCTGCAAAGGCTCCCGATGCCCGGTTTCCGCTGCAGAAAAATCGATCATCGCGTTCTCCTCCAATAGACAGACATCAAACATTCGTAAGCCCATTCTAGCATATTTTCCATGCGAGGATGGGAGAGAATTGCCAGTGGGAAAATGTGACGCTACTTCCACCACTCGTCGGCCGGGTATTCGGCTGCAGGAAAAGCGACGGTCTCCCCGATCCGCGGCACCGCTATCGTTACGCCCCTCTCCCGGGCCGCCTTGATCGCGCGCTTCGGCGGGTCGAACCAGTCGTGCATCGCAAGCGTGAATCCGCCCCAATGAATCGGCACCATCGCACGGCCGCGTACGTCTACATTCGCTTGCACCGTCTCCTCCGGCATCATATGGATGGCAGACCAGCGTTCGTCGTATTGGCCGCATTCGATAAGCGCCAAGTCGAACGGACCGTACCGCTCGCCGATTTCCTTGAAATGAGGCCCATAGCCGCTATCCCCGCTGTAGAAAACTTTCTCGTTTTTACCCTCGATAATCCAGGAGCACCACAACGTCCCGTTCCGGCCGACGACGTTACGCCCCGAGAAGTGGCGGGCAGGCGCCGTAGCCAGCTTCAAGCCCGCATACTCGATCTCTTCCCACCAGTCGTGCTCGCTGATGCACGACGGATCAACGCCCCACCTTTCTAGATGGGCGGCAACGCCAAGCGGCACTAAGAAACGTTTGACCTTATGACGCAGCTTCCGAATCGTGCCGTAATCCAGGTGGTCATAGTGGTCGTGCGAGAAAATAACGGCGTCAATCTCCGGCAACTCCTCGATCTCGATCGGCAGCTTTCGGCTGTACCGCGCATTCCCGAATATCGGAAAAGGAGACGGAGCCCTGCCAAGCATCGGATCGAGAAACAAGGTGAGTCCGTCGATGCGGAGCAGTACGGCGGAGTGCCCGAACCAGGTGACGGATGCTTGCGCCTTCCCTTCTTCGTTCTTTGCCAGCAGCTTGTCCACCGACAACGGAACAACAGGCAACGGCTGCTTCGGCTTGCGATTCGGTTCGCCTTTGGCGAATTCATACATGAGCTTCAGCGTCTGGCCGAAGCTCATGCTTAGCGAGGTCGGGACTTGATTGATGAATTTACCGTCCCTGTAATTCGGGGAACGCAGCAGCGGCAATCTGCTTGCCCGGAAAGGGCTGCCGCCGAGTACGGGGTACACGGAGACGAAGATTACTGCAATCAATACGAGAGAGACAAGGATGACGAATGCGATGAGCATAGGCATGTCCTTTCTGCCGCTACGGCTTATGCCGGCGAGAGCGCGGATTCGCTTTGTTTTACCGATAATCGTAACCCGAAACGCCGCTCATCGCAAACAGGCTCACTCCTTGTCCGACTCAAGCATAGCTTAGTAGAAAAGGAGTGATGGTCTTGTCGATTCAATTTCTAGACATGCGATTGTCGGAAAACCGTTCCGACAACTTAGGTACTCAGGAAATCACAATGGACGTTCCCCTCTTTATCGGTGATCTGGGTATTCAGACGCTGCAAGTCGTCGGAACCCCGAATCAAAGCAATGTAAGGGTATGGTTGTCCGGAACAGTTACGGTAAGAAGGCCAAGCAGTTTCGAAGGAGAGCCCCCCACGATGACGCTATGGATCACTCGTGACGGTACCGGCATACCCAGTACGGGAACGATCATCTATACGATGAACGTTACTTTTGGGACGAACCAGTTGACGATTTTACCGATCTCGATCACAGCTTGCGATTTCCCGTCCGCCTCCGTCGTCGCTCCAGGACAAATTCGATACAGCCTTTTTATTACGTCGACCGCGAGACTTGGAGATAACGCCCTCATTCTGGACGGGCCGGTCGCCTTTAATGGAATGGCTTCCGCAGGTTCGAACTAACAAGGGACCGTGGCAGCGAATCGTCAAGAACGAATCGCCAGTACGGTTTCCCAATTCCATCTGCCGTAATAATCGGCGACGGGATCGAGGTTCGGGATCCAGTTCGCCGACCCGTTGCCCGATTTGCCGGAGACGAAGACGTCCGCCTGGCTCCGGTTCGTTCGAACCCAGGTTAATCGGTTCGCGCGCGGAAAATATTGCGGACCCGTATCCGAATAACCTGCGGGCGGTGCCGGCAGCCGGTGCGGACGGTTTCCTTGCAGCTTGATTTCGACCAGGCTGGACGGCGGGTACGAAGCGGAATTGACGCCGTCCTTGCGCTCTTCGGCGCGAGCGACGATGACACGGTCCCCCCCTTGCCAGGTGAAGCTTTGGTCGACATATCCTTCGGGAGTTAGCCGGATCGGTTTGCCGTCGGGCGCGTTCAACAGCATCAATCGCTTGTTGCTTGTCGCCTCTCGTCCGACGCCTTCAATGTACGCAAGTCTTTCGCCTCTATCCGCCCACTGGAACCACTCTTCGTCGTTCAACATATCCGCGATTTTGGAAAATGCACCTCCATCCGCAGACATGAGGCAAAGCGCGTTGCCGTCGGCAGACAACGAAGCGGTCGGCGTGGCCAGGAATGCCACCCATTTGCCGGTCGGAGAAAATTTGAACGCGCTCGTGCCGACGACGAAAAAAGCGTCCGAAGGCTTCGGCAGTTCCCTTAGCGTCTTCGGAGCCGTCCCCGCTTTGGAGTAGCGAACAATGCGGACGGGCGTCCAGTCGTTTTCCTTTAGCAGCTTCGATTGCGTGGAAGCGATCCAGCCTCGACCGTCCGGTAGCCATGAGAAACCGCTAATGTCCCGGGCGATCTCGCTCGGAGCTTCCTTCGGTTTGTCCGCGCGCAGCCAGCTTAGCTTGCCTTCGACCGCGTAGGCCAGATCGTTCTTCTCCGACGCCCACTGCGCCGTAATCCAGCCGCCCGAGGCGATCTCCCGTACGGCTCCCGTCGGCACATGGAGCAGCTTAAGCGTCTGCCGGGCATCGCTTGCGACTTGATACGCGATCCATTCCCCGTCGTTGGACCATAGCGGCCGCTGGACCTTATCCCCTTGCGTAAGCCGCCTTTCTTTGCCGTCCGCCTTCTTCGCCCACAAGTCCCCATCGCGGACGAACGCCGCTTCGAGGCCGGTCGCCGGCTTCGCGTATGAGCGCCCCGCGGGCCAACCCGTTAATGAAAGAGCCATAACAAGCGCACACGTCCATAATCCGATCTTCTTTCCATTCATGCTATCGCGCAGCTCCTGTTCGAGGTGAAAGTCCGATGTCGATCGGCCGTTTCTACGTTGTGCCGCACATGGAAAAATTATGCGCCGGGCGTTGTCGCCCGGCGCATCGGTTATTTACGCATGAGCGCCCGCGCAAGCGCGAACGCCGATCCCACCCTCGATCGCTTGCCGTGCTTCCTCACTTCATCGTAATTCGTCAGATTCACACCCGCATCTCGCAGGGCATAGGCGAAGTCATCATCCAGCATGAGCCGGTATTCCCATACCCTTTTTCCCCAATGGGGCACTTCTTCCGACAACCGCGCATCTTCGATCGCCGGGTGGATGTACGTCTCGCTGATCCCTTCCGGCAAGTCATACATTTTGGAGATCATCATCGCCTTAAAGCGCTCATAATCCTCGCCTTCCTCGATATGGAACGAGTGCGACAGTAAGTAGTCCGGAATGGCGACCCCCATGACGCCGGCCAACGCAGATGCTTTAGCGACGATACCCTCGACGCCCGGAATGCCCGCCAGCAACGGGTCGGCAGGATGGACTTTACGGAACAGGCGAAACGGCAGCTTCCATTTCGCGCATAGGCGAAGCGCTTGGGGAATATGGGTTCTGCCCGTCTCCGTGCCGTACAGGCTGCCCATATGATTGTCGGCATGACTGAGCGAGATGCCTGCCGCCGTCGCTTTCTCATGCTGAGCAAGCAGTTCCTTCACGACAGCTTCGGTGTCCGCCTGACGCTCGAATTGCTCGACTGTCTTGTGCATGTACCCGCTCTCGTCGTGCAAAGACGGATGACCGGTCAAGCTGCGCCAGCGGATGGCATCGAATTCGCTCGTCAGCGTCAGATGGAGCCCGACGTTGGTCTGACCTCTGCGTTTGCACCAGGCAGCCGCCTCCTCGAAGCCTGGCGCCGGCGCCATAATCGTGGCGGAAGATACTTTACGCTCCTCCAGCAAGTGCATAATCGCGGCGTTCATCGGCGCGCTTTGCCCGAAGTCGTCGCAGTTGATGATCAAATGTCTATTAGACGCGCGGCTCATGAGTTGACGTCCTTTCCAGACGAACGAATAACGAGATGACGACGGATACAGCCAGCAAAATGAGCGGAACGACACATATCAAGTAGCGGAACGTCGACTCAGGATCCGGCCCGGGCTCGTCGCCGCTTTTGTAACCGAAAATCACGCCGACGATCAGGAAAGCGACCGCCGAGATAAGCCCGCTCGAGCGAATAATGAAACCGCTGACTGCCGTGTAGACGCCCTCCCGGCGACTTCCGGTTTTCTCGGAGTCTCTGTCGATGATGATACCGTTCACGATCGGCGGGGTCACGAGGAAACCTGCTAATCCGAAGCCTGCGAAAACCCCGGCGATAATGCCGCTCGTCAGGTCGGTGCCAAACCATAGTGGAATTACGGACAACGCATAAGCGACGAGCGACAGCCTCCAGCCTTTAACCGGGTCCATTTTTCGAATGAGCCAGAACCAGACCCCGACAAGCGGAATGACCGACACGAACACTGCAGCGAGCAAATACGTGTTTTGCTCTTCCGGAATCCGGAGGACGTATTTCGCGTAAAAAGGAATCGTCGCCGCAAGCAGCCCGTTCACCGTCTGAGCGAAAGAATTGGCGGCGTTGACGAGCCAGAACGTTTTGTTCTTGAACGTCTCGCGGAACGCTTCCTTTAAGCCGAGCTGCGGCAGCTTGACCGCTTCCTCGTCCTCCTTCACGTTCCGAAGGCACAGCAGCATGAATCCGGCGAACAGGAACGAGTAGACGATCGCCATCGGTCCGAAACCGATCGCCTTATATAGGATCGGCGTCGCAGCCGTACCGATTAGAATCCCGACGATTTGCCAACCTTGCTGGACGGCGGATGCTTTCGCCCTGATGCGATCGCCGCGGAAAAGCTCGGGGAAAAGCGCGCCGTAGTTCACCCAAATGACCGTCGCAACCGCTTCGTACAAGACGAGTGCGATCAGGAACCAAGTGAACAAACCGACTTCGGATAAGTCCTTCGGCGGGGAGAACACCATCGTAAATGTAAGCATGAAGAGCGGAATCGCCGCGTAAATCCATGGACGTCTGCGGCCGTATTTCGTATTCGTCCTGTCCGACCAATAGCCGACAAGCGGCTGATTGACCGCATCCCAGATCAGAAAGACGGTGCGGGCGACCGTCGCAAGAGCAAGACTGAGGCCGAGCGTATCGACATAATAATAGCTGTAGAAGGTGCTGAACGCCTGGCTCGGAATCATCATCGCCAGCATGCCGAACGCGTACATCATCGGTGAATTCACATACTTGCTTCTCATGGAAGTACCCCCGCAACATTCGTGATTAGACCAGCATTGAAATCGCATACATGCGCTGTTCTTCATCCTTATTCGCTTGTTGAGAGGGCAATTCCTTCCAGGGTGGAAAAGATTGGAGGTTGGTGTTCAAAGCGCCCGATAATCAGCACCGAGAAGGTTAACTACCTCTAGAAGTCCTCGAACGTCAGCGCGGAGTTCACGCCCATCGCCGCGCGGGTTCCTCCCGCAGCCGAGATGACAATCTGCGACGGCGACACGATCGCGTTATCTCCAGCCGCATATACCCCTTCAACGCTGGATTTGCCTAGTTCGTCGACAACAATGCCGCCTTTTCCATTTATCGCGCAACCCAGCATCTCGGGGATGGGTGCCGCATGCGCAAGCTGACCGCCGACGAAACCCGCCGCTCGCGGCAGCGCCGTTCCATCCGCGAAGACGATGTTTTCCAGCTTGCCTTCCCGTCCTTGCAGTTCGGCGATGCGCTGACTGTAAGTGCGGATGCCTTTGCTTGCCAGCTTCGCGATCTGCTCTGCTGTCAGCGCATCCACGCCGTTCGTGCACACGGCAAGATCCATGCTCCAGTTGCTCGCCGTGATGGCCATATGGTACGCGTGCGGCTGCTCAGAAATCACGACCAAAGGTTGATCTCTTATTTCCCAACCGTCGCAATACGGACAACTGAACAACGTTTGGCCATAAAATGCTTTGAGTCCCGCGATGTCGGGCAGTATGTCCTTCAGTCCTGTCGCGAGAATGATTTTGCGGGCGCGCACATGTTCGTTCTGTCTTGTCGTCAACAGGAACGTCCCGTCCGCTTGCCTGGACGCTTGCGCGATCGACACATCCCGCAGCTCGACCGACGGATATTTCGCCAAATCCCGGCGCGCGATTTCTCTCAGTTCGCTCGGCTTCACACCGTCACGTGTCAGAAAGCCGTGCGACTCATGCGTCACCTTGTTGCGTGCCTGATTATCGTCGAACAGAACGACATTCCTTCTCGATCTTCCAAGCACAAGAGCGGCGCTTAAACCAGCCGGCCCTCCGCCGATAATTGCGCAATCCAACATCTCGTTCATCTCCTTTGTATGTTTACCTATTATGGACTCAACTTGTCTTTAATTCCGACAAAAAAAATTATTGCGCCTCTCTCCTCACGAACGCCCGGCATTCTTCCCCCATCCGCTGGGCGACTTGCGCAATCGTTCGCTCGCGAAGCACTTGCTCCATCGCGCGTTCCGCTTCATCCATGACGCCTTGAATCAAGCAACCCGAGACGCGAATCGCATGCTCGTGGGTATCGCCACATGCAAACAAAGCCTCTTCTCCCTCGATCGCTTCGATAACTTCCATGAAACTGATACTCTCCGGCGGCCTTGTCAGTCGGTAACCTCCGTTGACACCAACCGTCGATTCGACGAAACCGGCTTTGACGAGCTTCGCCATAATTTTGGAAAGATAAGCTTGCGATAGATTCTGCTTGTCGGCGAGAGGTTTCACCCCAAGCGACTTGCCCGCAGGCGCGATCACCAAATAAACGATCGTATGAAGGGCGTAATTCGTCGCACTGGAGTATTTCATGATGGGAGGCCTCCTGTTATTATGGACTCGAGTTGTCTTTAATTGTAGCGCGGATGGAAGGAGCGGTCAAGGTGGCAGCACATAGTACATGACATGGCACTAGCCTTTGCGGGCAGTTCGCTCCTCATGCGCCTTCACCCAGGCACATTGCCATCCATCGGATTAATGTCGTGAAGCCTATCCACCTCGTATCCCATCATCTTAGGTACTCGTCAATACTAATCGTTTTTTCGACCAGCAATCTGCTCGTGCCAGCCGTGAAAGCGCAAAAAAAGAACGATTTTGGATAGCTCAGAAGGCGATGGCGGCCGACCATGGGTTTTAGTATAAAGATTGAAACTGTCATAACCGAGTTGGGCGTTGAGCCATGCAGCTCGGATACGACACCGTCATTGGTGAACGCGGCGTTACGCTTTCGGGCGGGCAAAGGTAGCGAATCGCTCTTGCGAGGGCGCTGTTGAAGGATACGGAGTTGCTTATTTGGGACGAAGCGATCTCAGCTCTCGATCTGGTAACCGAAAGAAAAGTTCAACAGGAACTGGACCTGCTTCGCAAAACCCGGACAATAATCGTCATAGCCCATCGTTTATCTACCATACAAGATGCCGATCGTATCTTCATCTTGCGGAAAGGAACGATTATTGAGAGCGGCACACATGATGAACTACTCTCCAATGAATCTGAATATTATTCGCTCGTTAAGAACGAAGTCGAGCCCGCTTTTGCCAGCTAAAAGCCTCACAGTAGAGTAGTGAATTGAAATTTCATTGGAAGGCGCGAGCCCTCCTTTTCCTTTTACTAACGGCCAGGCGATGCTTAATTTCTGCTACCTTTTGAATGATATTGGAAACGGAATTGCGTAGGAAGGAGTACCTGGGGGCGATGCTACGTTGGCTGATTCCCTGACTATACAACCGCAGGATTAACGATATTTGGTCATAGTGCCTCCTCAGGAGCCCCTCTACCTCATGCTGTTCCTTGTAAAGCTGCAACACTTGTACGTCAGGCAGTCGCTGGTCGTCGCGAAAGTCGGTCATCAGATCAAATGCCGACTCCTAGTGACGAAAGTGGGCTAGCGCTTCTTCGCTCGGAGCCACGATCTCGATGTGCAAGCGATAGATCGTCTAACTACTCGATGCCGGGCATCCTTTGACGGGCGGTCTCACCCGGTGGGGTTGCCTTGCTGACTCTCTCTTCGACAATGACTTTCTGCACAGTATGAAACCCGCAGCGATGCTCCTTCTCGAATGTTTCCGAAGCACGCTGTTCATCCTTGCGGCAGGCGTAGACGGTGCGGTTAGACTGGTTATCCGAACTCGGCTTATGAAGTGGTACGCGAAGAAGCGCCAGCGAAGTAACTGGCGCAGTTTTGAGCATGAGGTTAAGTGGTTAAGCCAAATGTAACGGACTAAAAACGCTTTGGTAATCGCATGCACATGAATGACGAACATCGGAAATCTGTAGAGGGATGAAGAGGGGCTGAATTTATTTCAGTCCTTCACCTTAGCATGGCGCGTTCGTGAGCTCGTTATTGGGGAAAGAGCCGGTAAGCGGCCACCACTACCGGAGCATTTTGGAAAAATGCCGGCGGATGCATCCCGGTTGCTCGCAGCTACCGAAGAGCAAAACTCATCACGCAAAGCACAACTGGCACAGGCCGTCGCCTATCTTTCCTTGCCCTAAGTCTAGGATTGTATTTAATCCCGACAATTTCCCCACTTTGATCAACTGAGATTCCCCATAAAAATCGTATGTAGCTGGAAATTGACGACATGGTTGACATGGAGCCTCTACGAGCATGATTCACTGCGAAGGGCGAAGCCACGAGCTTCGCAGAGGCTATTGAGCCTATCATGCCCGCCACTCCATGTAAACCATGTCTACTGTACTGGAAATTCTCATCCTAAGATCATCGCGATTTTTTTGGGGAAATTCTCATGATTTTAAACATAGGATTAACCAATGTGTGTCAAATGTGCTAATTACCCAGATAGTATCAAGATTTCCGTTAGTAGCAAAAAAAGCCGGGTGATTTACATTTTCGCTATCAGCAACTACAGTTGAAAAATTCGAGAAATTAACAAGTTAGTCACCTTGAATTTTCTTTTTATCTCTAATATAAAGTTCGTTTATTAGTAAATATAATTCATTGTCATTTTTAAGTATCTCATTAATAATTTTCTTCTTCTCGTCGGATTCAATAAATTTATTCCTTAACGCCGCAGCATGAAGCTTAGAGATCAATAAGTATCTTGACCTTAAATACTTATCCTTAAATTCATGAAAAGTTTTTCTTTCCTCAATATTTTGACTTAACGACTCGAATGATTTTTCAAGTACATCAAAAACTACAGTCATAGATAGCTGGTAAGTGTTCCGTAAGTTTGCGACGAATCCATTATCCAAAAAGTCCTCAACACTACAATCAGCAATAGCATTGGCAAAATTATTATGGCTAAAATTAAAATTTTCAATAAAATCCTCAATCAATTCAGAAAAACTATTAATTTTTGAGCTGCGATTTTTTTCAATAAAAAGAATTTTATTTAGAAAATATAAATCCTCTTTCCTATAAATTTCATTTGTTTTCAACCAAATATCTCTTACTATTTCCTCGCTTAACCAAAGTTTAAAAAGTCCATACCCAGTACCTGCATATTTGGCTCCACTCAATTCAATATGCGCAACATCTCTTACAACAAATACGGATCTATTTAAATCATAATCAGTAAATAAAACCCCATGCATTATATTTACATTTAAATCCCCATATGTATAATCATATGGTAAAGTTCTCCTTTTTGGAACAATAACTACAGGGCAGTTATTGTCCAATAAATTATGTATTGATGATAGAAGTTCATTAGGGTCTTCAATTAAACAATATTTTAATGTTAATCCCATTTTATTTAGAATTTGATTTCTAGTTTCTACAAAGTCTTTGTTTTGTGCAAACCCCCAGTTCTTATGCAGAGTCAAGTAGAAGCAATAATAAAAAAAATTATGATAATTAAAATTTCCTGCCGCACCGGCAATTGGCTGGTCAATACAATTTACTGCTTCTGTACTATATGCATCATGATAATAATCAATTTTGAGAGATTTCATCATATTAACTCACATCCTAAATAATAAATTGGCATTTTTCTCTTTCTAGAAAACCTGTTTTATTCCTTGTTTACAATATTGAGTACATACCAGATAACCTTCTCAGTGGTATTACTCTACTGGTTTTTAACCCCCTCAAAAAAATTTCTGAAATGAATCACTTGAGTTACACTGATTTTCCCTGTAAATTCTCAATTTTCCATATAATCATTGAACAGCAAAACAATTAAATGGAAGGAATTATCATCCAGCAATGCCTTAGTATATACTAAAGAAAATAGACTTTTTTAGCAACAAGCATTGGAGTGTTCAAATGGAGTTTAAGAACAATCTATGCCAGGCTCGTTATTGTTTCCCGCATAACGTATGCAAAAGCAAGGAGCTAGAGGATAAATTCACCGACCAAGAACGATTACAAAGATGCCAAGGACATCGCCGATCTCGTACGGAATGGGAAGTACAGCTAGCCCAACTTGCCGGTGAGCATCTATGCTGACCTTCCGAATATTCTCTATTTGGCATCTTATATCCCCTTGTATGCTAAGAGCAGCTCCTGGTTAAGGTGTTGCTCTTCTGATTTTGTTCCTTGAAAACTGAATGTAATTGTCCCGGTGGAGGACGTAGCCCAAGCGAAGCGCGGGAGCGGCCCGGAGGACGAAGATTTAGGTATTTACCATCTTGGGCTGTCCTTGGGAAAATGCCATTAGGTGCTACAGACGGGAATGTTCCTACGCCCCCTGCAGACTCGAGTACTCGAGTTCTACCATCTTGAGAGTGTTCCCTAGGCCTCTTCCGTATTTTCCTACAAGCTGACTGTATCCCGCGCGTCCTCGTTGCTACGTTGAAGGCTCGTGGCTCTTCGGTACTCGTTAGGAGTGCAATTGTAATATTCCTTGAACTTCATTGAAAACTGGGAGCTGGATACATAACAAAGATTGGCCGCTATTTCTTTAATGCTCTTGTGCGTCGAACGCAGCAATTCTGCCGCTTTATTCATTCGAATCGTCTGTAATTCTTTCATCGGCGATATTTTGAACACTTTCGAATACGTGTTACAAAAATAAACCGGATTACAGCAAATCAAATCAGCGAGTACCTGCAAAGTAAGCGGCTGATCGTAATGCCTCCGGATATGTCGGTTGGCAACAATGAGCCGATTATCGATTCTCCCCGTCTGCTTTCGCAACGAATCGGTTGCCTCTCTGGAACCGGGTCTACCGTTTACCTGCTCGACCGATGCTTCGCACAACTGCGCAATTTGATTTTCGGCTTCGGTTAGAAGACGTTCGACCGTCTCTTCGTTCGAGTGAATGAGACAAGCGATGTGCGGCGCGGATTCACGATCCAACACAATCGTTTTACTTGGCAACTTGAAATGAGTCGTTCTGAGCGCAATGCCCTTCAGCTTCACGGCGATTGCGCTCGTGTTCTTAATTTGAAACGTTTCTCCGACTACAATATCCTCTTGATTCGCTACGGTAGATTTACCTTTCCAGGTGACCTCCACTGCAGCGGAACCTTCGAATAAATAAAGCTGCTTCAGCTCATTTCGCAGCGTCACTTGGCATTGCGGCAAAACGGTCAGACTAAATAGCGATACAATTTGCATATATTTCATCTCATTTAATTCACTCCTTTGCTGCGCTTTTCACCTGTTGCAGTGCTCTCTACTCCTCAACTTCAAAAATAGAATCGATAATTATCGGCAGGTTATCGCGCACCGACGCAGCGCCGAATACCGATCGTGCATGCGTTCCCCGTTCGCCAAACGCCTCCCGCATTAAATCGGAACAGCCGTTAAGCACCTTATGATGCTCTTCGAATTGGGCAGTCGCGTTAACGAATCCTTGGATTTTGACGACGCGCCTGACCTTGTCCAATGAGCCCAAAGCAGACTGAACGACGGCGAGCACCTCGATTCCAGCCTCTCTTGCATATTGATATCCTTCTGTAGTCGTAAACTCGCTGCCCAGCTTGCCTTTCGGATGGCCCACCGGACCTTTACCAGAAACAAATAACAGATTTTGCACCCTTACATAGTTCGCATATTGGGCGGCAGGGTCACTGGCCTCCGGCAGAGTAATACCTAATGCGTTTAATCTTTTCACGATTTCAGACATGTCTGTTCCTCCTTCGATTTGTAGTAGGGGTAATCCATACGAAGTTGAATTTCTTGCATAATCGCTCGATTCGTAATCGTTTCAATAAAAAATAAGCCAAGATCGATCGATGCCGTAATGCCGCCTCCAGTAAAAACATCTCCGTCCCGCATTGCCCTAGCTTTCACCACCTCCTTGCAATAAGGCTCCAGCAACTCAAGGGACAGCGGGTTCGTCGTAATCGTCCTGTCCTTGGTGAAACCTGCAGCTCCGAGCACGAGAGCTCCGGTACAGACGGAAAATTTATACGGAACATCCTTCGCGGCCCGAATCCACTCTATAAAAGCTTGATCGTGAATAAGGGTCCGCGTCCCAATGCCACCGGGAATAAAAATCAAATCGTACGTGGATAGATCGGGATAGACTGCATCCGCTTGCACGACCATGCCCCGATCATCCCGAACCGTTGATGAGCCAGAGCAATAATCCCATGTCAGATCGTCCATGACTCCACACTTTTTCAGCCATGTAACGGCGTTGTGAAAGCCGGAAAAGTCCAGCATCGTCATGTCATCGAATAAAATAAACGCCATTCTCATTGTTTCTCACAGTCCCTCTAAGAAATAACCTCTGTTGCTGATAGCCTGCTCCAAGTTTATAATTAAATTGACCCTTAAATAAGGTGCAGATTTTCAATATATTTAGAGTACAGATTAGGAGGAGAGCCTCATCGAGCTTTCTCTTGCTTTCCAATCGGATAAGCCGCTCTATCAACAGCTCTATCTCCATGTTCGGACATTAATCCAAGACGGAATTGTACAGGATGGCGTCAAGTTGCCTTCGATCCGCTCGCTGCGCCAACAAATTAACGTCAGCAAGACGACCATCGAAACTGCCTACCAAATGCTTGTTGAGGAGGGTTATGCACGAAGCAAAGAACGGTCGGGTATTATTGTCATTAATCCCGACATTCGTACTCGTCCGGCTTCCAGCGGAGCGCCGCCGAAGCAAGCTGCCCGGCTCGCGCTACTGCCGGAAGCGCCGAACCCCCGTCCGGCAAGCGGCATGATCGATTTCAGCCTTCTGAACATCGACCCGCAATCGTTCCCACTCCGCTTGTGGAAATCGACCATGGCGGAGGCGCTGTCGGCGAACAACAGCTCCTTACACGAATATCACTCCGATCCTTTCGGCGAATGGACGCTTCGGGAAAGCCTTGCCGCTTTCTTGCGCCATTCCAGAGGCGTCGTATGCACGCCAGACCAGATGATCATTGGCTCCGGCTTTGGCTACAGCGTTCAAGTGCTGTCCCGGCTGTTCGGCAACGGTGCCACGATCGGTATCGAAGATCCCGGCATAGCGCAAGTCAGGCCGATTTTCACACAGAACGACTTTCACATCGCACCCTACACCGTAAGCGAACAGGGACTAGCGTATAACTTGCCCTCGCCGGACGGCCTCCACCGTCCCGCTCCGCTACTGTACGCAACGCCTTCGCATCGGTCGGACGGCGCTTCCATGCCTTATGCGGAACGTCTTCGGCTGCTGCAATGGGCTTATGACCATGAAGGCTTCATAATCGAGGACGACTACGACGGCGAGCTGCGGCTGTCCGGTAAGCCCGTTCCGTCCCTGCAAGGACTTGACAAGAAAGGCGCCGTCATCTATATTGGCACCTTCTCGAAAGTATTTACGCCTGCTTTACGCTTGAACTACATGATTTTGCCGCCGAATCTGCTCGAAAGGCTTCGGGCGTTCGCACGCACGCTGTCCTCTCCTTCGCGGATGGACCAGTGGGCGATGCAGTTGTTTATCGCACGCGGGCATTGGTATCGGCATTTGCGGCGGCTGCGCAGGCTGTACAGAGACAAACATGAGCAGTTGGTGCGGCTTATTCGCAGCGAATTGCCCGCCGCTGTGCGAATTACGAGCAGTGGATCAGGCCTGCATTTGGCCTTGACAATCGCGACAGATGCAAGTGCAGAATCGCTGATTCAATCGGCGAGAGAGGTCGGGGTGCTCGTATACGGCAACCAGAATACGACGCAGCGTGCCAACCAAGACGAAGCGGAAATATATCTCGGGTACGGAGGTCTGAACGGGGAAGAAATGGAACAAGGCATTCGGCTGCTGCGGCAAGCATGGCAAGCAATTATGATTTAAGAAACGTGCGAAGGACGAAACGCCGGAAACAATGCTCGACACTTCACCTCAAAAGGGTGTCCTAATTTTTCCGGAACCCTTCTATGCTGATTCCGAAATCTCACGACAAAAGCATCATTCTCGAGTTCAAAAAGACGCGGCGCCCGCTGCATATCGAAGTTGACGGTCGTCTTCGCCGGCAAGGAAGTGCGTATTGGAGTGGTTGAGCTTCACGCAAACATGGTCTTTGCCCAGCATTCCAGGGCTCGGCTCTTTCTTGCCTTTATAGGGTTCTTTTGACGATACGGCAGGATCCACTTCATGTTACGGTCGCAGGCTTCAACCTCAGGATCTCTCCACCAGTTGCCCGTCAGCAACCAGGCGACTTGGCTTGAATCTCAACCGGTTTTGTCACTGTTGTGTCTACCTAGTCCAGGCGCGCGAACAGAAACGCCAAGCCCTGAAAAAGGACTGGCGTTGGAATCGTTCCCGGCGCTTGCGTCGCCGCTCCGCTGAAAGCAACTCAGCAAATACATGTTTTTCTTTTGCGACCGACACGGTCCATGTCGATTATTTTGCCGATGTACTCGGTTGCGAGCGGTACTTTGCAGGCGGTTTGGCCAACGTTGACGTGCACTTTGCCGATCGCCTCGGCCACTGCGGACGCTTCCGCGGTCAACGGCGCCACATAGGAGCCGACAGCGATAACGAAGCCGTTCATCGTGTAACGGACACGATTCCGTTCCCCGTGAATCTCCTGTTCCACGCGTCGCAGCAGTGTACGAAGCTTGTCCAAGTCGAGCTCTCCGTCTGGCGTAATGGAAATATAATTCGCCCATGTGCTCCAGCCGCAAGCCGCTACGAACTCGTCCGGAGAATCGATCCACTCCTGCGCCAGCTCAAGCGCATGCTCGCTTTCGGCGGCAACGCCTGCCACCGTATACTCCGCGAGCATATACCAATAGGCTTGCCGCGCCCACCGTCGCAGCATATCCGCATCGACCGCCTTCGGGTTCACCGTCAGTCCCGCCAAGTACATCGCATCGCTATTACCGGTATCGTATAGCGCTTTTGCCAACTGTTGATCCTTCTTGACTTCTTTTACGAGTTTCTTCAAATCACCGACTTTCACTCCGAATAAAGGCTCTCCAGCCCCATGGCGAATGAACGTCATCTTCGTCTGTTCCGTTCCGAGTTCCTTAAGCTGGAGCATTACGTCATCTATCGTTAGCGTCATGCCATCCCTTCCTTTCCGCAGATGCAGGTCCCAAATCATTCTCTTCAGATCGACCTTTCTCCTCCTTCACCTCCGCATTTGTTATGATGAGAAGACTATAAATCCAAATTAATTTCTGAACAGGAGTGAACCCTCATGAACAAAACAATCGCCATTACAGGAGCCTCCAGCGGAATCGGCTTATCGACCGCCTTGTTATTTGCGAGAAAAGGCTGGACGGTATTCGCCGGCACACGGAATCTGGAACGGGAGCAAGCCACGTACGGTAACGAACCCGATTTGCATTGGCTGAAGATGGATGTGACGGACACCGATTCCTTGCAGCAGGCTTTCGCAACAATTGCCGGGAAGACGGGCGGCAAGCTGGACGTCTTATTCTGCAATGCGGGCTTCGGTTACCTTAGAGCACTCGGGCAAGCGTCCATGGACGAGATCAGAAGCGTATTCGATACGAACGTCTACGGCGTCATGAACACGATTAAAATCGGATTACCCCTCCTGTGCGAAGCCGGCAAAGGCCACATTCTCGCTACTTCAAGCGTCGGCGGGCTGGTTGGACAGCCATTCAACGAAATTTATTGCGCCAGCAAATTCGCCGTCGAAGGTCTGCTTGAAAGCTTGGCGACCTACTATAAGCCGTTGTTCAACATCGACGTGACGCTCGTGGAGCCAGGTGCAATCGCGACAAACTTCGTCCAGACTGTTTATAAAAATTTGGGCGAGACCGGCGGCATCCTTGATGACGAATATAAATCTTTAATAGATACTTACGCAGGCAATTTCGCCAAGCGAGCCTCCGTCCCGCAAAGCGCGGATTCCGTAGCCGAAGTCGTGTTCGACGTTGTCCTGCGGGAAGAGAAGCCGCTTCGGCTGCGCACTTCTGAAGCCGCCGAAGCTTTCACCGCCCATAAAACGCAAAACGATCCGACGGGCCTCGAAGGCATGCTAAACACGCGAAAGCTGCATCTGGGCCTGTAACAAGTCCGATCCCCCGTTTAGCCGAATAGCCCCCCTCCGTTCTGGAAACAATACCCTGTAATTTCGGACGAGAGGGGCGCGGCAGAACGTGGGCTTTTTCAAAAATATGCTGATGAACAACCGGCGAACGAGCGGCAAAAAAAGAAACAACAGTAACTCCACGTCGCAGCAAGGTCAACGTTCAAGAAGTCCGCACGAGGCCCATCATGCCGACGCGGCAGCCTTCTACACCGCACTTTCAGAAAATGAACGATTCGTTAGACAAAAGCTATCCGGAACGGAAGACATCGTCAGCCGTTCGATCTCGCTCGGGAACCGCGATGGATTGCTGATCTACATGGATACCGCATGCGATTCCGATAAGATCCACGAAGATATTCTCAAGCCGATTACGCGCGCCCAATCGGACGACCTTATGCGTGTCTTGACGGCGACTTCCGTCATTCAGCCTTCGGACCTGGAGGAAGCGATCGACCTTATGCTCCTCGGGCACTCCCTCGTATTTATTGAAGGCGCTGCGGACTGCCACGCGGTTCTCGTCAACAGCTTCAACAATCGCAGCGTGAATGAGCCTCTGAACGAAAAAGCGGTTCAGGGCGCACACAACGGATTCATTGAGAGCTTACCCGTCAACTTAAACCTCATCCGCTCGCAGATCCACCACCGCGGACTTGTCGTGCGCCACTATACACTTGGAAACTTAACCAAGACGAGGGCATCCATCGTCTATTTGAAAGATCTTGCCGATCCCCTTCTCGTCGAAGAAATCGATAGTAAACTTAAAGCCATCGACGCGGACAACCTTATGTCCGGCTACTTGGTGCTCGAATACATAGAAAAACAATCTTATTCCCCTTTTCCGCAAATTCTGCAAACGGAAAGACCGGACAGAGCCGTCGGCAACTTGCTGGAAGGGCGGGTGGCCCTGCTAATGGATAATACGCCGGCGGCGCTGATTATGCCTGTTACGTTCTTCACCTTCTACCAGTCCCCGGACGACTATAACAGCCGGTCGATTGCCGGATCGTTCATCCGCCTCTTGCGCTTGTTCAGCTTTATGATTGCCATTATGTTGCCTGCGTTTTATATCGCCGTACTGTCGTTCCACTATGAAGTCATTCCCAACGAAGTGTTTTACCAGATCAAAGGGAGTATCGATAAAATACCCTATCCGCCGATTCTGGAAGCTTTTTTCATGGAATTGACGATCGAATTGTTGCGGGAGGCAGGCATTCGGCTTCCAGGACCTCTCGGGCAGTCCATCGGCATCGTCGGCGGTCTGGTCATCGGCGACGCCGTCGTTCGCGTCGGTCTTGTCTCGTACCCGATGATTATCGTTGTCGCTTTGACTGCAATTGCATCGTTTGTCATCCCCTCGCACGAAATGAGCTACTCGGTCCGCCTGCTCCGATTTCCAATGATGATTGCAGCATCCTTGCTTGGTTTTTTCGGAATCGTATTTAGCTTAACAGTGATTTTGATCCACCTCTGTAAACTCGAGTCGTTCGGAACGCCCTACTTCGCCCCCATGTCACCCATGCGTATTCTGGATTGGAAAGATGCGTTTGTCCGCCTGCCCTTCTGGAAGCTGAACGAGCGCCCTCTTGCAGCACGCCCGCAGAAGCTCGTTCAAGAAAAAAAAGCGAAAGGGGGCCGCCAGGAATGATTGCCGCAAAGGAAAAAATCACACCGGGGCAATTCATGATCCTTGTCATTCAGGCACAAATTGGGATCAGCGTATTGTTCTTGCCTTCTTCGGTTGAGACGATTGCCCGGAACGATGCGTGGATCTGCGTCCTACTGGCAGGCTTGGCTACGACAGTGATTCTAGGGGTCATGTGGAAACTGGCGAGCAGATTTCCTGCGGCGAACTTTCTCGAGTATTTACCCTTGCTGTTAGGGAAGATACCGGGGAAAATTGCTCACTTATGTTTCATCTGTATGTTCATTCTGAACTCCGGTCAGATCATGGTTCTTTTCGCGGACGTAACCCGCGACTGGATCTTCTCCGAGACGCCTCGATGGGTCATTCTAGGGCTCATGCTGGCTACAGCAGGCTATTTGGCTAGAGAGAATGTCCGGACAATTGCACGTTTCTGCGTGATGACTTTCGGATTGGTATTCGTACTGATCTTCATCGCGGCCTACGCGTTCAAGAATGCCGAACTCCTATATATTCTCCCGATGGCACGCTCGGGGTTACCCAATCTCGCTCATGGCACGCTTAAAGCCTCCTATTCCCTGTACGGATTTGAGCTTGTGCTGTTTTGCTTCCCGTATGTTCAAGGCAGCCGTAAAGACGTTTTGAAGGCATTGTTTAGCGCTAATACTTTCTCGACGGCCATGTATACCTTCCTTGTATTCATTTGTCTCGTCGTTTTTAGTCCGGAGGAACTCAAAATCATTCCGCAGCCCGTACTGTATATGGTTAAGGCATTGTCGTTAACCATTATCGAACGTGCGGATTTGTATTTTCTGTCTTTCTGGGCGATTATCATCTTCTCCACTGTTGCTATCTACTTATATATGTCGGCGAAATCCGTCTCCACGCTCTTCGGCAAGAAAGGACACCGCGGAACGATACCGATCGTCGCCCTGCTCATACTCGTTATCGCCGAATTCCCGCACAACCAGGACGCGATCAATCGGCTGCAGAACATCGTTTACGTATTTGCCGGCGTATCTTTCGTTTTCCTCCCACTGCTCATGCTCTTTCTCTCTTATGTGCGGGGGATTAAAGGAAAGGAGCAAACCGACGCATGAAACCGTATCGTTGGCTCCCCTTCGGACTCGCGCTTGTCTTCTTGTCCGGTTGCTGGGACCAGCAGCTGCTGAAGGAAGAAAGGACGATCAGCATCGGCGGGCTCGACCAAGACGAGAGCGGCATGCTCCGCGCGACGGTCTCCATCCGCGACGATTTCGCCGTACAGACGGCTGTGGAGGACAAAAACGAAATCCATACCGTCGTGGCAAGAAGTACCCAGAACGCGAGACAGCTCATTAACGCCCAAGTGGCCGGAAATTATTCGGCCGCCAAAATGCGCGTGCTGCTATTCGGCGAAGATCTTGTCAGAAATCACGACATCATGCCTTATTTGGACGCGTACTACCGAGATTCCAGAAGTCCACTCGGTGCGAGAATCGCTGTCACGCAGGGAGCGGCGGAGAACTTCATCCGTCTGAAAAAGGTCGGTACGCGAACGATCGGCGTATTTGTCGACCAACTATTGAAAAGCACCAAAGACATGGACATCACCCCTAACGTGAATTTACAGACCTTACATCCGCTTGATCGGGGTTACGACTTTTGTCTGCCCTATCTCACCTCAAGCAACGGCATTCCTACCGTCGACGGGCTGGCTCTTTTCAGCGGCGTTACCATGACGGGCAAGTTAAACATCGACGATTCCCGGCTGTATTTGTTGCTTTCCGACGTCAAAAGCAAAAACCTGACGATAACGTTGAAGTCGGTCAATCGCGAGCAGGCCAGCAGCTACGATTTTGTCACTTTTGCCGTCCATCGATTCCATCGCAAGCTGCGCGTATCGGTTTCGCAAAATCGAATCAAAGCAACGCTTCAACTAAAACTTAAAGTATACGTCGTCGAAGATCCGTCCGATCACTTATATAAAATGAAAGTCATGCATCAATTGGAGAAGTTGCTTTCTAAAGAACTGACCGAGAAAGCCGAACAGGTCATATACAAGATGCAGCAAGCGAACCATGACGGTTTCGGTATCGCCCGTCGGCTCATGTCTTATTACCCCGATTTCTGGAAACAAATCAATTGGAACAAAGAATACCCTCGAGTCTCCTTTGATACACGTGTGTCCCTGGAGATTCTTAATACTGGCATTACGGAATAACGGAATCCATAAATGCCCGAGCTGGGTACAGCATGCTACAATAAAACGAAAGGAAGATGCACACCGAAGGTTGAACTTTCGGACGATCGGAGCGGATTACGGATCATGAACGTCAACGATAATCGGATTGATTTGGTAGGCAGGGACGAGGAAATCCGTATATTCCGGGAAAAGCTGACATCGCCCGATTCGTCTGGCTGCCTGTTTAACGTCTATGGAACTGGAGGCGTGGGCAAAAGCAGCTTGCTTGACGTCTACCGACAGCTTTCGGAGGAAGCGGGAGCGCCATTCATTATGATGGATTGCCGGATGCTGTCGGATGATCCGCTGGACTTCTGTCATCAGTTCCTTAAATTGCTGGGACGGAGCCTTTTCCCGGAGCCTGGCGCTCCGGTTCATGCATTAATGGAGCTTTGCCTGCAAGCCATCCGAGAGACGACTGAAAAGTCGGGAAAGCTGGTCATCGCGCTCGATACGTTCGAAGAAGCGGGCGAGCTGGAGAACTGGCTGCGGGATCACTTTTTCAAGAGGATCTGTCATTTGCACGTCATCCTCGCGATTGCGGGGCGAGTGCCGTTGCAGGGACTATGGCTCGTCTCGCCTGTCTGGCGGGGGACGATATTCCGCATCCGCTTATCCGATCTCGAGTACGAGCCGGTCTGCCTTTATCTCGCCCGTCTCGGAATCCGCGACGAGGAGAAAATGAGGCGGATCTGGTTGCGGACGCGCGGCCATCCGCTGACGTTGGCGCTGCTCACATCGACAACGCTTGTTAAGACGTTGCAGGAGACTGAAACGGGCGAGATGGCGGAGACGCACGACCTGCTCGCCTTTGCCGTCAACATATGGCTTCGGGAAGCGCCCGCCGAAAGCTTGCAGGAAGCGCTTGAAGCCGCTGCGGTGCTGAGGCTGTTTAACCAGGAGCTTCTCGCCTATGTGCTGGAGAAGGAAGTGCCTACAGAGCAATTCAATCGACTGGCAGCTTTGTCGTTCGTGCAGCGAGGGGACAGAGGCTGGTATGTGCACGACCTGCTTGGCACCGCGATTCGCGACGAGCTTCGACTACGGTCTCCGGCGCGTTTCGAACGGCTAAGAAACCGCTGTATTGCATTCTATTGCCACAAAATTCGCGCATCGTCCCGCAGCCGGGCCAATGCCTGGGAGAACGCCGAATGGGTTTACTACTTCGGCGACCAGCTTCTCCAGTCGATTTTTTACCATCAACAGATCGAATACGGGCTGGAGCCGCTGCATTCGGGCAATTGGACCGAAGCCGAATCTTATATCGAGAACCGCCGGACGAATTCGAAAGAATTAAGAATCCCGTATCCCGGATACGAGCAGGATGAGAAAGTCGAGTATGTGATCTCGGCGAAAGAAAGTTTGTACGGGCTGCGGCATCTTGATTTGGGCGAATTGTACGAACTATCACCCGATATCGTCAAGCTGGTGCGCGATCGGTCCGGCGAAGTGCGGGGCTTGCTCGCCGCAGTGCCCATTCACGAACATACTTTGCGTTATCTGTCGGATACCCCTCTTTCCCGCTCGTATTTCGCAAGTTTATCCGAGGCGGAAATGAACGCCTTGCGCGTCCCCGGTGATCGCAAGGCGGGTATCTTCATTAAAGCGCTCGATATCGACGATTTCTCGGACCCTGTCCTGCTGCAGCTTGCAGGGCTGTTGCTGATCCGGCATATGTTCGCTGCGGACTTCAGCGTGGCCTCACCGCCGCCTCATCCTTTCACGAACGCGGTCATGTTGGGTCTCGGCCTCGAGATCGCAATGGGCGCCGAACACCGCGATTATGACGAAAGTCGTTCCGCGCCGATCTTCGTGCTGGATCGAAGGGGAGACAAGCTTGCAGCGTATTTGGACCGTGTGCTTGCCACGCTCGACATTCAGGTGGAGGCGGATAAGCAGTCTTTACCGAATGCTCAGCTGCTTACCGCCATGGAGAAACGGGTAGCGGAGCTTGTCGCGGACGGTCGCTCCAATCAAGAAACGGCCGCCGCCTTGTATGTGAGCGAAGCTACGGTCAAGAAACATTTAAGCCACATCTACCGCAAGCTCGGCGTGAGAAACAGAACCGTGCTGGCGCAGCAGTTCCTGGCGGTGAAGGATAGAAAGTAGGACACGAGGGACCGCGGGCCTACTCCTTTTTTTCTCCTTTCGGCTAATATCACTCCCAATGTCGATGTGCTACATTTCAATAGAAATGATAATGCGTCAGAGCAGGGGGTAAGGGAAAATGAGAACGGCAGGAAAATGGCTAACCATCGTTGCCGTTGCAATGGCGATCATTGTGATGTCCGGTTGCGGCAGTTCCGGGAAATCGCAGACGGCAGCGGGAAAGACGGATCCTCCGAGCGAGCAGACTTCCTCCGGATCTTCCACCGCAGGGGCGACGGATTCGGCCAGCGAAGCGGCGGTCCCGTCCGGATTCCCGTCGGAAATCCCGATCGCCAAAGGCGCGCTGGACATCGAAGCGAAGAAATCGGACATCAACTACATCATCCATTTCCGTCTGGCTATGTCGGTTGAAGATGCGACGAAGCTGTACAAAGATATTTTGGCGAACGCGGGACTGAGCTTCAGCATGGGCGACTCTTCCGGCGTCATTACGTTCCAAGGCAACACGGCCAGTTACGCCGCCATGCTCACGATCGCGAAGGCGTTCGGTCACAAAGGGGACGCGTACGTATCCATCGATTATTCGACCAAGCTGCAGAAATAAAGCCATAACGCAAAGAAACCTCTCTTTGGCAGAATGGAAGTACCGAGCATCCATTCACAAAGATGAGGTTTCTTTGTAGCTTACAAACTACTCTGCAGAATCGCCTTCACGTCTTCGATATCCAACTGCTTAAACGAACCGATCGGTCCGAAACGCGTCGCTTCCTGGGCCATGCGGTCAATCTGATCGCCCTTGACGCCAACTTCTCCAAGCGTAGCCGGCGCGCCGATGCGCGTGAAGTAAGCCCGCGTCGCGGCGATGCCCTCAAGTGCAAGCTCGTCCTCGCTCTTACCTGACGGATCGATGCCCCATACACGGACAGCGAATTGCGCAAACTTGCCGACCCGTTCCTTATAGACATACTTCATCCAGTTCGGGAAAAGAATCGCCAGACCCGCGCCATGAGCAATATCGTAAATCGCGCTCACTTCGTGCTCGATGCCGTGCGTTGCCCAATCGGTCGAAACCCCGTTCGGCAAAGTTCCGTTCAGCGCATACGTGCCGGCGAGCATCAGATTCGCCCTCGCGTCGAAATCGCTGCCGTCCTCAAGCGCTTTTTCTCCGTTCTCGATTACCGTCTGCAAAATCGATTCGGCGAATCTTTCCTGAAGCGGAATGTCCGTCGTCAGCGTAAAGTACTGCTCGAACACGTGCGACATAATATCGACGATGCCGTTGACCGTCTGATCGCGAGGAACCGTATAGGTCAGCTTCGGATCAAGAATAGAGAACTTCGGATATACGAGCTTGCTGCCGAATGCGCGCTTCTCCTTTGCCTCCCAATTAGAGATGACCGAGTTGCCGTTCATCTCCGAACCTGTCGCCGCCAAAGTCAGCACTGTGCCGAGCGGAAGCGCGGCCTGGACCGTAGCCCGGCGAATCGTAAAATCCCACATATCCCCGTCGTACAGCGCACCTGCCGCCACTGCTTTCGCGGCATCAATGACACTGCCGCCGCCGACCGCGAGTATGAATTCGATTTTCTCCTTACGGCAAATGTCGATCCCTTTGTTCACCGTCGTCAGCCGAGGGTTTGGCTCGATGCCGGGCAACTCATGAACGGTCGCGCGGATCTCCGACAGTTGGAACATGACGTCGTCGTACAAGCCCGACCGTTTGATGCTGCCACCGCCGTAGACCAGCAGTACCCTACTGCCATAAGGTTTTACCAGCTCGCCCAACCGATTCACTTTCCCCGCTCCGAAAACAAGCTTGGTCGGGTTATATAACTCGAATGCGTTCATGCTCCTTGTCCCTCCTGCTGCTATGGTCGCTTACTTTCCCTAGTGTACCATTATTGTCCACTAACTAGCACGTTTTAAGCAAGAAAGCCCGCCCCCCAATGGAGCGGGCCGGCCTTACACCGCCAACGAAGCTTTCTCGCCTTTCTGCAGTTGGTACATTTTGAAATAACGCCCTTCGAGCGCCATCAACTCGTCGTGATTGCCCCGTTCGACGATCTCTCCGCGATGTAACACGAGAATCTGTTCGGCCTCACGGATCGTGGACAGCCGATGAGCGATGACGAGTGTCGTTCGTCCGGCGCTGACCACTTTAAGCGCCCGCTGAATGAGCGACTCCGTCTCGCTGTCAATGCTGGACGTCGCTTCATCCAGAATAAGAATCGACGGATCGAAAGCAAGCGCTCGCGCGAAGGAAATCAACTGTCGCTGGCCCGAGGATAGCGTACTGCCCCGTTCCACGACAGGCTCGTCGTAGCCTTGCGGCAATTGCTCGACGAAAGAAGCCGCGCCGACGTCCGCCAGCGCCTTCTTCACCCGTTCAAGCGTAATTTCCTTGTTGTAAAGACTCACATTAAATTTGATATCGCCCGCGAACAAATACGGGTCTTGCAGTACGATGCCCATATGTTTGCGGAGCGCTTGCTTGGACATAGCCGAGGTAATCTCGCCGTCAATCGTAATCCTTCCCGCGCGCGGTTCATAGAAACCGAGCAGCAGGTTAATGATCGAGCTTTTGCCCGAACCGGTGTGCCCGACGAGCGCCACGGTCTCCCCCTTACGCGCCTCGAAGGAAATCCCCTTCAGCACATCCGTTCCTTCGTTATACGCGAACGTTACGTTTTCGAATTTCACGACGCCCTGCGGACGTGGGGCGTTCGCTGCTTCTTCGACGTCTTTGCCTTCCATATCGAGAATGGCGAACACTTTCTCTGCGGATACGAACGCCCGCTGCGCGTTCGTCAGTTGGTCGAAAATCCCGATAATCGGGTTAAACACACGTCCCAAATAATCGATGAATGCATACAGCACGCCGACCGTAATGGCACCTCCGCCGATTGAGTCGCGTCCGAAATACCAGATGACGAACGCGGTAACGAGACTGCCAATCGTGCCGACGATATTCCGGGAAGAAAGCGAGAAAACGCGAAATTGCTTAACCTGGTTCACGTAACGATCTTCGTTCAGCGTCTCGAACTCCTCAAGCGTCCGCTTCTCCCTGCGAAAAGCCTGGATGATCGGCATGACGGAAATCGATTCGTTGATCATCGCGTTCATATCGCTCAGACGCGCACGCATAATCGCGATATATTTCTTCGAATATTTGAGATGTACGTACATGATGAATGCAAATAGCGGCGGCAGCAGCAGCGTAAACAAAGCTAGCTGTGTATTCAACAGAAACAAAGCGACATAGATGCCGACCAGTTGGACGAAGCTGACGACGAACGTTGCCATGAAGCTCATGAACAAATCACGGATCGCCTCAGTATCGTTGGCAACACGAGAAACAACCTGACCGATCGGCGTATTGTCGAAGTAGCGAAGCTGGATCCGCTGGATGTGCCTCATTAGATCCATGCGCATGTTCTTAATAATGCGGAGTGCGGTCGATTGCAACGAGTACGACTGCACGAAGGTGCACAATCCGGATAACACATTAAGCCCAAGCGCCGCAGCCAGCAGCGCCAAAATCGGTCCAAGCTTGCCTTCGCCGCCGGAAAGATGATCGTCGATAATCGTTTTGATGATGTACGGCCCCGCCAAGTCCGCTCCGACAGCGCAAATCAGAATGGCGATCGCCCCGGCGATCCGGTATTTGTACTTAAGCGCATAATCGAGCAACCTGCGGGCCGTGGAGCGCCCGGATTTGTTCGGCATCTCCTCGAATAAGGTGGATGTATTCATTCCTCCAAGCTCGCCTCCATCTGCTGACGCTCCCATTGCTCCTTATACCAGCCGCCGCGCAGCATGAGCTGGTCATGAGTCCCTTCTTCCCGCACCTTGCCTTCGTCGAGCACGAGAATCCAGTTCGCGTGGCTTACGGCGGACAAGCGGTGTGTCGTTATTAGCGTTGTTCTTCCGTCGCGTTCCTGACGCAGACGGGTGATGATCCTACTCTCCGTTCTTGCATCTACGGCGGACAATGAATCGTCGAGAAGCAGTATTTCCGCGTCGACCAGCAACGCGCGCGCAATGGCAAGCCGCTGCTTCTGGCCTCCGGACAGCATAACGCCGTGCTCGCCAACGATTGTGTTCAGTCCTTCCGGCATCTGGGCGACATCTTGCGCGAATGAGGCCATCTCGACTGCACGATCGATCTCTTCAGCTGTCGCATCAGGCTTGCCAAGCGCGATATTGTCACGGATCGACTTGGACAGCAAAAAATGCTCCTGCGGCACGTATGCGATCCAACTTTTCAACTGTTCAAGCCATAGCTGTTCTACCGGTACGTCGGAGATAAATAAAGCGCCCTGCTCGACCGGGTACTGGCGTAGCAATTGTTTTAGCAATGTACTTTTGCCGCTGCCTGTTTTGCCGACGATGCCCAGCGTCTCTCCCCGTTCTAATCTGAAGGAAACCCCGTCGAGACTTGGCGTCACCGAACTCGGGTAGACGAATGTCAGATTCTTCATCTCTATCGATGAAGGCGTATCGAGCTCAACCGGCTCCACGGCATCCTGCACATCGGACTGCTGAGCCAACGCTTCCTGCAGCCTTTCCGCCGATGCGCTTCCCCGTTGCAGCACATTGATAAACTCGCCGAACGAGATCATCGGCCAGATGAGCATACCCAAATAAATATTGAACGAGATGAGTTGTCCCAATGTAATCTCGTTATGAATGACCAGATAAGAACCATAACCAATACCGATCGTAAAGCTCGTGCCGACGATAAACGAAATCAACGGCTGGAACAAGGCGTTCAGGGCGGATACCCGCCGGTTCTTGTCCAGCACCTCGGTCGTCATTCGGTCGAAAGCGCGCAAGTCGTCGTTCTCCTGCACGTAAGAACGTATGACCCGAATGCCGGAGATCGACTCGAGCACGTGATCGTTCATTCGTCCGAAAGATTCCTGCGCCGCGATAAATCTGTTCCTTACTTTGCCACCTAGTTTGCTGATGACAACGACAAGCAAGGGCAACGGAACAAGCGCGGCAATCATCAATTTGGCGCTGATAAACGACAGCATCATCGCAACGACGACCGACACGCCTACGAGCGTATTGACGAGCGTCATGACACCGTAACCGGCCGTATTGCCGATGGCGGTAATATCGTTCGTGGCCAGCGCCATCAACTGCCCCGTGCTGTTGCGTTGGAAGAACGTCGGTGTCATTCGCGACAGATGGCGCAACAGCCTCGAACGAAGCAGCTTCTCGATCAGAATCGAATTGCCGAACAAAGTTGTGATCCATATGTACACCATGATATAGACAAGCAATGCCAACCCGACGAGCACCAATACCGTTCGCTGAAGTTCATCGGACGTCAGCGTACCGTTCTTTAACGTATCCACCGTGTTGCCGATCAGCTTGGGCGGTATCATCGACAACAAGGTAACCGTCGCCATAAGTCCTATCGCAGCCGCATAGCTGGCCCAACGCTCTTTGAAAAACCATTTGAGACGGATAACGAATGACAAGCTTGCTTCCACCTCTTCCATTAATATGAGAGTCTGCTATGATCTTAACCTTGAGACTGTTCGCCGTCTACGCGAACACAGTGTAAAAAATCGCTAAAGACACAAAATGCCGCAAAGCCCTCCGATCCCGCGTTTATTCGCGCTGCCGAAGGGCTTCTCATGTTGCGTCTATTCTTCCGCTTCCGCGTAATGTTCCTTACAGAACGCCGCCAGAGCGACTTCTTCCTCTTCTTCCAGATCGAAATCAAGCGAACGGTCAGTCACTCGCTCTCGTAAACTGTAGCTGACGACGCTTCCTTGCTCGCCGTCGACTTTGTACACCGCTTTGACGTACACGCCTTTTTCGGTATAAAGTTCGTCGCCCTCCTCGAGATCGAGGTCGAGATCGATCAGAAACTCATACCGCTTCCCCGCCAAAATCTGAAAAGGATCCTTCACTAGTTCTACGCTATATTCCAACACCGCTAACATCATTGATCTTCCTTCCTGGGGCTTCTCGCCAGTCTGCATCGCTGTCACCATTATACACCAGGAAGTTGATTCGACGTCGAATCTCAAATGTTACACGGTACTTGAACTTTCACTGTAAATGTAACCCGCTTTGCGCAGCACATGCTCGGAAAAGGGATTCAGCCCCTTAATCGGTCGATCCAGCGGAAAGTAGCGCAGCTCAAGCCCTTCGTCATCGTTCACGGATGGAACGCCTTCCACGCCTTCCGCCTCATAGACGGCCATCACATTGTAGACTTCGTCGCCGTGCGGGTATTTGTAATACATATCCGCCCCGGAATAGACGGCCACGAATGCAAACGATTTTGCCCGCAAACCCGCCTCTTCATATAACTCCCTAGCTGCCGTTTGCTCCAAAGATTCTCCGGGCTCCATCGCCCCGCCGATCGTGCCCCAATCTCCGCTGTCCGTTCGACGTTGAAGCAACAATCGCCGCTCCTTATCGAAGACGAGCACGCACGCTCCCGCCATGATAAGCGGTCTTGTGCCGACGAGTGAGCGCAGATCCGAAATATATCCCATCTCTCCATTCATCCCCTTCTATATCGCTTAACTAGACAGCTTCAGCAACTCCAACAAACGCGGCCCCCATCGTTCCAATTGCTCTCTCACGTAAGGGTCGGTTCCCTCCGGCAATTCGTACAAGTCGAAAAATCTCGCTTCCTCCACTTCGACCCGATCCGGCTCGATTTCACCTTCGTAATCGGTGCACACGTAGGCGATGACGACTTGGTCGTATTCATGCCCGTTCAACAGCTTCGTCCGAAGCTCTGGTCCCGAGAAGACGCCAAGCAATTGCAACTCTCCGAGTCCAAGTCCAATCTCTTCCCGGATTTCCCGCCGCACGCATTGTTCGGTCGTTTCCCCGGGTTCCATAAACCCGCCCGGAACAGACCATTTGCCGTCCATATCTCTCGTAAGCAAAAGCTGGCCGCGTTCGTTGACGATGCCCGCCGTCGGTCTGACCAGAACGAGCGGCCTGTTTCCGACCAATTTCCGTAACTCATCCACGTAGCCCATCGAACGATCTCCTTTTCTTTTTACTTGTCGAGCAACTGATCCAATTCCTTCATCGCCGCATGGCGCGCCCAGTTGAACGATTGCCAGCCTCGCTCCTTGTACGAGAGCGTCTGCCTTTTCAGGTCCAGGTTAGGCTTCAGATTCGGATACTCGTTCTTCGCGAACTTCGCTAGCGTCGGAACTGCATCGGCCGAAAGCTCCAATAAATAAGCCGGATCAATTTTGCCGCTTTCCCGGTAACGCTCGATGTTTTTCTCCGCGATGATGCGGTCCATCCCGACGTAATTGACGAATACATAGGCGATCAGACTTACAACGATATAGCATTTCACCAATGGAATAGCGGAGGTACGGATGCGGACAGCCGCAATGATCAGCATGATCGCCAAATAAATCATGAATGCATGGACAAGAAAGCGGATATACGTGTAGCCGTACATGTCTTCGTATAAAATAAGGCGCGAGTAAGCGGAGTACAGCATGACGCCCGAGCAGCCAACAAGCACATACAGCAACGACGAAATCGCGCGCCGCAGACGGGCAGTTGTCATCTCGCCGAGTGCCGTCAAAGCGAGCATAAGCAAGGCGAAGTTGATGAGCGTTACGGCGACAAGCTCCAGAAATCCGCTTCTCGCGTATTCGGCGTACGTCTTGCCATCCGGCAGTTCCCCTTGCCAAGCTCCGAACAAGTACGTGAATTGAAGAACGACGAACAAGACGTATACAATGTTCACCGAAACGAGCAGCGTCATCATGATGATCGGGTCGATGCGCAAGCCGACAGCTCGTTGCTCCTCGTCGTCTGCCCCCGCTTCCGGCACTGTCGCCATTTTCCGATGACCGGGTTTCACGAACCCCCAGAAGTAGCAGAAGAACAAGATCCCCGCGACGAAAATCCAGACTAGGCGCCCGAATGTTTCCCCAACCGGGAGGTTGCTCCACCAGGACGGTACTGACGACAAAGCCTTCTCGAACACCCCATCTGCGCTCGCCAGCAACGATACGATGACAAGCAGCAACGGCAGCGAAAGCGCGAGCCCCACCGCGACTTTTAACGCCGTTTTGTTGTTTGACAGTCCATTTTTGCGCGATGTCGACAGCTTCATGATCCGGAACGCCGTCGGCACATGCCGCAGGCTCCGCGCAACGAAGTGTTTCAGCGCGTCCTCAATCAGTCGAACGTCCCACCAAGCAGCTCTTCCCGCTCCTCTTGCGTAAGCGATGTGCAGGAAAAACAACGTCGGTACGGCAAGAAAGTCGAGCGCCTGGAACGCCGGGTTATCGAACAACGCGTAAGTGAACGACAGCAGCATAACGACGACGAACAAGAACAAGCCGAAACCGTTCGCCTCGCGCCAACGATCCCTTCTGTCATGGAACACGTACGCGTACAACAGCAGCATGAAGATGGAATAAGCTACGCCGAAGACGTGACCGTAAAACAAATACTGATTAGCAAAAGCAAGCGCGAAAGCTCCCGCCAACGCCGTGATCGAACGTCTTGTCGCCATGCTGCCGTGATTCGGACTCATGCTCACGTGCAACCCTCCGATATGGATTTTCTAATGCCCATTGTAGATGTTAAAATAGGAAAATAAAGAGAAAGAATTTCATGCGGAATTTCCTATTTTAGTCGACGGACGGAGGTTGGCGGACCGATGAAGCTTCACCGGCAATATTTACGGCTTCACGCCACTTACGGCGGAGGCGCTGAGAGCTCGACTACACTCGAGGAGCTCGGGCGACTGCTCGACTGCACGCCGCGGAACGCGACGAATATCGTACGGGAGATGAGCAGATGCGGCTGGATCTCTTGGGAGGCGAGCCGCGGACGAGGGAAGCGGTCCATCTTGCATTTCCTCGCGCAACCGGAGGAGATTGCGGCGCAAGCGATGATGGCCGCGATGAACCGTAAAGACATGACGCAAGCAATAGGCGACCTGCGCGACTATCGCTCCGCTTCGCTTCACGAGCACCTGCAAGGCTGGCTGCTCTCTTACTTCGGACATCACGCCGAAATACGCAGCGATCGCCGCTACGATACGTTCCGCCTTCCGATCCGCCAGCCGCTCCGCACCGTCGACCCGCTATACATGAACTTGCTGGCGGAGTCGTTCGTGGCGAGCAATGTCTTCGACGGACTCGTCCGGCGAACCGCACGACGAGAGGAAATCGCCCCCGGCATCGCACATGCCTGGGATGTCGACGCCGGACGCACGCGCTGGACATTTCACCTTCGTAAGGAGGTTCTATTTCATCACGGCAAAGTGCTGACGGCCGACGACGTCGTTTACACATTCGAGAGGCTCATTCGTTCGACGCGCCGGACGCTGTACGGCCATATTTACAAGGGAATCGCCTCCGTGCGGGCGCTCGACGCAAACACGGTGCGTTTCACACTGGAGGAACCGAACGAGCTGTTTCTCCCGTTCCTGTGCACAAGCCGCGCTGCGATCGTGCCGAAAGATTTGAACCAGCTCGGCAGTTTGCGGTTCGGACAGGCCCCGCTCGGAACGGGGCCGTTCAAAGTGACGGAGATGAACGAGAGTATATGTGTGCTGGAGGCATTTTCGGCGCATTTTCTGGGGCGGGCGCATCTTGATCGGGTTGAGGTTGTGCATGTGCCGTGGGAGGCTGTCGCCTCGGGCGCAGCAAAAAAATCGCACGGAGAAGGCGATGCGATGGAGGCGAGAGCGACAGGTACGAGCACGGTAGCAAGTCCGGGCAATGCGAATGAGGGTGGGGGCGGTGCGGGCTCGGAGACGTTGTCCCCGTTTCACGTCATCCATAGTCCGTCGTCCGCAGAAAGCGGCTGGAGCCACATCCACTCCGATACGACTGTTCGCAAGTTCGTTACTTGCAACACCAAGAAAGCCGGCCCTTTATCGGATCCGGCCGAGCGAAAGCGGCTGTTCGCCAGCATCGGCAAAAAAACGAAGGGTGCAAGCGCGTCGACCGGTGACTCTGTTTTTCTGCAGCTTGCCACGATTACGCCGTATCGTGCGGAAGCCGCAGCGCTTGCTGCGAAGCTGGCCGGACACGGGTACGATTGCCGCGTCGTCTCTGTGCCGCCCGAAGAGTTCAAGGGTGACGTACGTCTTGCATCCGACCTGATTTTGTTTTCCTCTTTGCGAGATCAGGATGAGCAACTTCGGCTTTACGACCTATATTTGACGATCGCGGAACACGTCGACGCACACACCCGAATCGATATCGAAACCGCGCTTCGACGCATCGACAAAGAGGCCGACCCTGCCATTCGCTCCTTCGAGCTAAGCAAAGTCGAGCAATTGTTGATTAAAGAACGCCAGCTCTACATTTTGTCGGAAAAACCTTTGCCCACCGCCTATCTTCCATCCGTTCGCGGCGTCACATTCAATTCCCAAGGCTGGGTCAACCTGCGCACAATCTGGTTCCCTCCGAAGGACGCCGATCTTGAAGACGAGTGATGTGTGGCGGGCGGAAGTTACTTTGAGCAGCCAGTTAGTTTGTCTCACAAGCAACTACAGCACGCTGACGCACCTCGAGCAGCCAGTTGGTTGTCTCGCAAGCAACTCTAACCGATCCAAATCGGATGCTTTACGCTATCACCGTTGAATTATTATGAGTGTTATTGTATATTTATTCGAATAATCCCTAACGGAGGCCACATCCTCGTGAACTACAAATTTATCGAAGAGTTATCGTTGAACCACTGGCCTGCTCTGACAACCTTGCTGTGCGATGGTTGGGTGTTACGATTAGCCGAAGGCTACACGAAACGAGCCAATTCGGTCAGCGCCCTCTATGGAACTACCTTCGACACCAACGACAAGATCGCACACTGCGAAAGCGTATATGCAACCCACCGCCTGCCCGCAACGTTCAAGATTACCCCCTTCGTACATCCTGCCAACCTAGACGACATTCTCGCTGCCAGAGGCTATTCACTCGTCGATCAGACGAGCGTCCAGACACTGGAATTGGCAAACATACGCGAGCCGCAAATCCGATCCGTTAGAATCGTAGAAGCTGTCGACTCTGAATGGTTGGATGACTATTGCAGACTTAACCAAATCAAGAGTGAGGTTAGAGTTACGATGGAGCGCATGATCTCGCTGATCAGCACTCCGATCGCATTCATTTCTTTCTACGAAAGGGATCAGGTCGTTGCTGTCGGGTTCGGGGTCGTTGAGCGCGAATATATCGGATTGTATGATATCGTAACGGATGCCGGGAGCCGAAATCGGGGATTCGGAGAGCAGATGATTTTAAACCTGCTTGAATGGGGTAAAAAGAACGGCGCAAAGTACAGTTACCTTGCTGTCGTTGCGGACAACGCACCCGCTATGCGTCTCTACTCCAAGCTTGGTTACTCGGAAGCCTATAGATATTGGTATCGGATTATGCCTAATTCAAATAAAGCTGAGTTCATTACCAATGAACTACAATCAAAGTTATTGGTCGCGGAAAAACAGATTGCCGATGGAGCGAAACTGCTTGAGCACGATCAAATCATCGCACGGATACGAAGGAAACTCGATAATGCCAAGGAGAAAGATCAACCTTCCTCCAAGGCTGTTGACTAAATTATCCCCCCATCTCCCGGGCATACAGCTCCGGACGCCGGTCATAGAATGGCGCGACGGCTCCGCGCTCGCGATTCTCGCGAAGCGACTCGAAATCCAGCGTCGCCAATACGGTCGCGTCCTCGCTTGATTCGCCCAACGCCAACACGCCGTCCGGAACGAATGGGTAATCGCAAGGCGCGAAGACGCCCGCTACGCAGTGCGCCCGATCGATCTGCGGACGCTCCTCCGCCAGTTCGCCCGTCAGTCCGCTTAGCGCCACGAACAATTGGTTTTCCACCGCCCGCGCCTGCGCACAGTACCTCACCCGATAATAGCCGAATGCGGTCTCCGTATAAGAAGGGCAAAGCAGCAAAACTGCCCCACGCGCGGCCGCCGCTCTCGCCAGCTCCGGAAACTCGATGTCGTAACAGGTCAGCAACGCCGTTTTCCCCCATGCCGTCTCGAATACTTTTAGCGACTCGCCTGCAGTCAGCGGCCACTCTTTCTGTTCCTCCGGCGTCAAATGCACCTTGTCCTGCTTCTCAACCCGCCCGTCCGGGAAAAACAAATAAGCTCTGTTCGCATACCCTTTCTCCGCGCGCGCCACGTGCGTACCCGCCAATATTGCGATATCCGCCTCCCGGCTAAGCTCCCCGAAAAATTTCTCATACCTTTCCGTTCGATCGGCCAAATACCCGCAAGCCTCCGCATGCGCCATCGGCGGCGTCAGGCTCAACAAATGCGCAGTCATATATTCGGGAAAAACGATCAGCCCTGCACCCGCATCGGCCGCCGCTTTCGTTTTCTCCTCGATTCTCGCCCAGAACAGATCCTCTGATCCCACATCGTTCAACCCGTATTGCGTCGTCGCTATTTTCAGTTTCATGAACGTTCCCTCCGTCAACATATCGTCCTCCTAACGATACCTTCCCGAAGCTTGCCTGTCCACCGCGCGAAATCCCACTTTGTTTGACGAACAGACACTACCTTTGTCGTCCTTGCAGGGAGCCAGGCACAAGCCTCGAATCTAGGTATCATAAGCATGATGTAGGAGTGGTTGCGATGAAAATGTTAAAAACAAAAGACGCCGCCCTGCTGCTCGGCGTCAGCCAAACGACAGTCAAAAGATGGGCCTCCCAGTATGCTGCTACATTCCGCAAAGACCCGCTCGGACATTACACGTTTAACTCCGTCGACATGGAACTACTGTTCCACATCAAAGACCAGATCGAGCTAGGCAAGACGCTCGAGCAGATTTCCTTGCCCAGCCGCCACGCCATGGAAGCTCCGAGCTCCGCGGAGCCTCCGCCGCTGTTCCCCGACACGAACGCGCTGCTGTTCCGCCTAGACGAAGTCGAACGCTCCGTTCGACAGAAAGCCGACGAGGTCGTCTCAGCGCAAGTGCTTCAGCACCGGACCGAGATCGACGAGCTGCGTCAGATGGTTGCGCAACTTGCCTCCGCATTGGACAAGCTGCAGCCGACGACTTCCAATGCCACCGCGCAAGCTGGTTTCCAATTCTCCCCTCTGCCCCCTTCACCGCCTCCCGCCAAGAAAAAAGGATTGTTTTTCCGCCGACAATAATTTTCTAAAATCGACGCCATTTTCTCGAACTTTATTCCCCCTTCCTCCGTCTAATAGGTAACCAACAAGAACAGAAAGCGAATCGGTCCTGATGGACGGGGATGGGGATCCCTTCCGTCCGGATCATCCCCAATCGGCTTCTCGTTTCTGACTGGCAATTAGAAATCGTGGAGGCACAGGCCATGCGGGGAACAAGACTATCGAGAAGGCGCGCCTGGCGACGCATTACAGGTTTGATGCTGCTCGCGACCGTCGTATTTGCGGCGTTCGGAGCATGGGAACTAAAGCACGGTAATTGGATCAGCACCAGTTACGCCGATACGGAGACTCCGGTCGCTACCGGCGTAACCGGCAGTCCGGACGGGGATGGAACAACGATCGTCAATCCGGGATCAGGCGAGGAACCTGGCCCGGACGAATTCGAGTCACCTCCCCCGGAATCTCCTGATCCAGCGGAGAAACCGCCGACGAAACCCGAGAAGCCTCCGGCAACGCAGACGCCGCTTCCGGGGAACAACGTTCGGCCCGTCTCCCCGGGCAAAGATCAGTTCCCGAACCGCAAACTTGTGGCGCTGACGTTCGACGACGGGCCGGATGGTAAGTACACAGGCGAAATCCTTGACATCCTGAAGGAGAAACATGTTAAAGCGACATTTTTCCTCGTAGGAACGCAAGTTGCGAAATATCCCGGCGTCGCCAAGCGGATCGTGACCGAAGGCCACGACATCGGTAACCACTCCTGGTCTCACGCCGATCTGACTAAACTTTCGGCGCAGGCGCTGCAAGATCAGCTAAACAAGACACAGGCTGCGATTTTCAAGGCGACGGGCGTGACGTCCGATCTGATGAGAACGCCGTACGGCGCATACAATGACAGTGTGCTTAATGAAATTCATAAGCAGGAAATGACACACGTGTTCTGGACCGTCGATACGAAAGATTGGGCGGGCACATCGGTCGCCAACATGTACAAAAACGTAATGAGCCACACGCACAAAGGCGGCATCATCCTGATGCACTCCTTCGGAGGCCGCAAGCACGCCATCGATCATACAGTAGCACTGCTTCCCGCTATCATTAAAGATTTGCAAGCCAAAGGCTACGAATTCGTAACGGTGAACGAACTGATCGCCTCCGGGCAAGCTTCCTCTTCAGCAGTGAAATAATTCTGCCGCCGGGATGAAGTTTTACAGAACTTATAACAATCATTTATTGTTGAATACATCGCCATAGGGTCGTATGCCCGGGCGATGTATTTTTTATTTTGCTCGACGCAACCAATCTATAGCTATCGACGAATACCAAGACAACGCCAATACTCCTTACGGCGATGCAGTATTCCCAAAAAAGCAACGGCCTGCGATCTGTGACTCCATGACGGAGTTTACAGATTCACAGACCGTTGCATTCAATCCCGCTATTCCGTCTCAGACATCTTCAGCAGTCTCGCCAGGACGACCGCCGCTTCGGCGCGGGTCAGGGCGTCGTTCGGACGAAGGCGCTGACTCGCGTCTCCCTTCAACAATCCCGCTCCGACGCTTCTTTCCAGCGCGTCGGTGAATAACGCCGGAATTTTTGCTTCGTCCGCGAATTGATTTAGTGCCGCCGCTCCAGACGGCAGCTTAACCGCTTGCCGGTCCGCGGCACGCATAAGCATGGCTGCAGCTTCAGCGCGGGTAATGGCCGATCCCGGATCAAAACGCTCCAGCGTTCTGCCCGTTACGATGCCAGCTGCCGCCGCGGCGGCGACATCTGTCGCATACCAGCTCCCCGCGTTCACGTCGGAGAAAGTTTTCTCCATCGCTCCGGCGCCCTCGATCCCGAACGCCCTGACCAGCAGGGAAGCCATCTCCGCCCGCGTAACCGGCGCGTCCTTGCCGAAGAGCCGTTCCGATTTCCCGTTCACGATATGTCGGGCCGCGAGCGCGGTAACCTGATCATACGCCCAATGAGAGGAAGGAACGTCGAGGAACGTTTTCACGTATTCCAGCACGCCGTATTTGCTGAAGTGACTTACGCTCGCCGTCATAAAGCCGGAGCTTGATTTGCCTTTCACGTATTCCAAGCCTTGATCTCCGAAATAGTATATGCCGGACCAAGCCGGGTTCACGTTGCCGCCGAGCTTGAGGCTTAAGGTTATGGGCTTGGCGAACAATCCGGCTTCCAGCGACTTCCCGTTCGGCTGTGCGATCGAGAGCTTGAACTCGTACAAGGAGTTTCCGAGCGTCAGTTTCACTTGAACGGACGGATCCAGCTTAGCCAGCAGATCGTTCGCGGCCGGCTCCTCGATTTTCACGATTTCGAAGGATACCGACCAATTCTTCATTCCGGCGGCCGTAGCCTTCTTGGCGAGATCGGCCAGAACTTCGGGAGGGATCGTTAGGCCGAATTCCGCTCCTGACAGCTCGACCGGGTCTGACTGAATATCCTCAAAAATGGCTTGCGGAATCCGGATAACATTCGCGCTTTCGGGAATCGCGATCAGGAGACCGCCTTTCTCCCGGGAATGAAGATGAGCTTTCGTCACCTCGAGAACGCCTTCCAGGTCCGGATTCCCCGTCGCTTGTGTCCCTTCTCCGGAGCCGCCGTCTGATGGTCGAACGACCGCGATTCCGGTACTCGCTTCTCCAAGCGCCGTCGAGACTTTCAGCCTGTACGCCCCGGCTTCCGTCTGTGACGGGATGTCGAGCGAGGCCGCGAACCGCCCTTCGGCATTCGTCTTCGCGACAACATTCCCTCCAAATGCGGATACCGTTACGTTCTCGTTAACGGCGGGAGTTCCATCCGCTTTCCGGACATCGCCGGACACGTTCAAGGCGGAACCCGCCGCAGCGGCCGCCGAATGCGGCTCCAGCCGGATCGTATGCCTATCGTCCACTTGCCCGGCCGTTCCGACCGCGAGCGTTCCGGTCAAGCTGTCCCGAAGTACCTTTACTGCCTCCCCTCCAGGCAACGTGTACGTCGCGTACGAACTCAACGGATACAGAATAAGAGCATCAATATCCGCAGGCACGGCGGCATCCGGGTTTTCCAAATGCAGCGATACGGTTCCTGCCGGCAACTCCACCGTATCCACGCGGGCGATTTGCACGGCGTCGCTAGTGGAACCCTTCAGCGAGACCGTCTTCGATGCCAGCGAGCCGAATCCGATGTTGACCTTCGCCTGCGGATTCGCGATATAACTGAGCATGACATCGTACGTACCCGCTTCGCGCACTTGGATGTCGAAATCCTTTTTCTGTCCTGGAGGCATCTGCACGTAGCTCGATCCGGACAGGTCGGTGTTCGAGTACCGGATCTCCGGGACGCTCATCTTGTAGAGTTTCCCTTCCGTAACCATGGCATAGCCTTCCTGCGGCGGGTTTTTCGAGGAGACGACATCGAACCGGATTTCCAACTTCGTCGTCCCTTCCGGAATTTTTGCAACAGGGGTCGACTTCACCGAGCTCGCGCCGGCGTACCAGGTACGTGGGTGATACTTCATACCGTTCGCGTCCGCCACCCGTACCCGGCTTCCATTGTCCAAAACGGCGTATACTTCGGCTTTCAACGACGTGTCGAACTCCACCCTCGCCGCGAATTCCAGTTTCACCGAGTCTCCGGCTTTGAAATTGCCATTATCTCCGCCCACCGGCAGTTCGGTCTTGATCCAGCTTCCGTTGAAGAGGCGAATGTTGTTATAGCCGGTCGCTGCAACAAACAACGCTTTCGATCCCGTCCAGCCGGAATATACTTCCCGCTCTCCCGTCAGCGCTTGGGCGTCCTCGTAGATCTTCGCTTCGTCCGTGCCCGAGTCCGCGCCCTGTTTAACGAGAGCGGCATTCGGATTGTTCAGGTCCCCGTTAGGGAACGACATTCTCTCGTCCGGAGGCGCGGCCCTTTGGTAGAGCGCTTCGGCCTCCACCGTCATCGCCGGTTTGGCCGCGGCCGTCCGGGCATACAAGTTCTTACTGGCAATCGGGTTGTCGAGCACTCGAGACAGAACGCGAATGGCTTCGTCTACCGATTCGGCGCCGCTGTTGATGTTGGCCTCAGTTTCGAACAAGCCGTCGTACGCGTAGCCCTGCGATTCGTTGAACATCGGCAAGCCGATCGCGTTGTTTCCCGTCCACCAGGACGCCGCAATCCCGGCAAGCTCGGCATATTTCGCCTTGCCCGTGACTTCATATAACGCGAGCAAATTGTCAACGTAGCTTGCCGTTCCGTAATTGATCTGCGGATACGGCTTCTTGTTCGGGTGCATCGTCTCTGCTCTGCCCGAGATCAGCAAGTCGGACAGGAAACTGTCCGCCGCGTGCTCGGCCGCTTCGATCCAGGCCGGTTGGCCGGCGATCCGCCCCGCATAAGCCATCGCCCTCACCTGGATGCTGCTCCACTCGTCCCAATTGTAAATGCCCGGAGCGCCGGCGTAGAGATGCATATAGCCCCCGTAAGGGAAATCCCGGTAGTCGCCGAACTTGGCCATCGACACGGCCTCGCCCAGCCTGCGAACAGATTCCCGGATGTCGGCTTTCGCCGAGTCGCTGCCCGCGATCTTGTAATGCACGGCCAACGCATCGATCGCCAAAGAGGTTAGCCAGGTATCGCCGTACAGCAACCACTTGGCCGTCTTGATGCCATTCACTTCAACGTATTGGCCATAATTCGGGTCCGTTTTCTCCTTCAGACGCTTGAGGCAGAGGGCGAGACGGTCCTTCACCCGTCCGGCCAGCGCGTCGTCATCCGCCTTTAGCAGCGGCAGCGCCATAGCGAAAGCTTCGTAGGAGCGCACCGCCCACCAGCTAAAACTCTTCTGCGAAGAGGCGCTGTCCTTCGGATGAATCGTACCGTCAGGTTCCTCGGCGACGAAGTTATCGAAATCTCCGTCCGCGTGCTGCATCCACATGAGAAACGCCAGTCCACGCTTGATTTTGTCGTAGCTATTCGCGTCTCCGTACAAGCGGTAATGCTCCGCGTACGCGATAACCGCCCGCGAAACGTCATCTACCGCCGCTATGCCTTCCTGAGGGTCACCCACCCAAGCGTAGCCTTTGGACGGATCGCTTCGGTCGATCGGCTCGGAATAGAGGTGGGTGATCATCATCGGCTCGCCGTCGATCGTCACGTTCTCGTTCATGAAATTAAAATGATTCAAATTCAAATAGAACACATTCGTTTGGCGGAGGCCGTATTTCTTGAAATAAACGAGATCCTTCGCGGTCAATTGACCGTCCCCGTCGAAGTCCCCGCGAGGGTCGAACGTCCCGCCGGCGATTCGCTCGCTCAACCAGGCCGCGTCCGCCTCGTCCACTACGCCGTCTCGATTCAAATCATAGATCGACGCGGCCGATCTCTCCGCAGTCAGAGCGAGTCCCTTCAGGCGGACGGGGACATTCGTATCGTTGTGCAGCTCGATCCAGAGCTCCGTCGAATCCGCGCCGATCGTGCCGCCCGCGCTAATGATCCGCCCTTCGGCGGAGAACCATTTCCCGCGAGGAGTATCGGCAATGTTGTCTACGTCCCGCAGCGTGTTATGCCCGTCGTTCACGCGGACGAATACGCTGTCCGTCCGGTTCACCGCCGACGGAACGAACAAGCTCGCTTTGACGCCGACCTTGTCCCCGGCTTGCGGAGAGGCCGGCACGTTCCCGACCGGAAGGCTCCGCCAAGCCGCCGCCCCCGGTTCGAGAATGGCGTAGCTGCTTAAGCCGACTTTGTCGTTATGCTCCCAATTGCCGTTCAGGGGCTGAGAGAAATCTCCGTTGGACACCGTATAAGACTTCACGTTGTTATCGGCATCGATGCCCCATGCTTCGACGCGCGAAACCTCGATCGTTCCCTGCGTATCGTTGTGCATCTCGATCCACAGCTTCTGCTGGCCTGCCGGAATCTTGCCTCCCGATTGCTTCACCGACGAAGTGACTTCTACCGGAACCTCCCGCTGTACGCCGGCCAAGCTGTTAACCTCGGCCAGCTCGCTTCCGGCAACCAACCGGACGAGCACGTTGTCGTCCCGCGTGACGTCGCTGCTTAACGTCGCGCGAACCTTCGCGTAGACAGTGTCGCCAACGCTCGGCCCGCCATTGCCGATGTCGATCGGCTGCCAGACGGCCGCTCCGGGCTCCAGAACGAGAACCTGCTCGGCCCTGATTTTATCGGTCGCGCCGTTCGAGTTATTATTGTCCCAACCGGTTAACCCTTCGCTGAAATCTGCATTCTCCCATGCGTAATCAACCTGAATCGTATCCCCATCGGAAGCGCTTGCAGAAAATGTCCAAGCAGGGATGACGAGCGTTAAGGATAACAACAATGACAATAGCTTTTTCACGAGAAATCCCCCAATCCGGCTTCTGATCCGATTTTCCTTCGATTTGCCGATTTGCCCCGTTTACAACGCTTCAAATTCCAAGAACGGGTCTTCGATCTCGATCGCAAACGCTTCCGCATCGCTTGCTCCGACGTATAGCTCCGCCATGCCCCCTGCTTTGCGCACAAGTCCTCCGCTGAAGATGACGTCGCTCAGATCCTGCCTCTTCGCCTCGCCGGCGGGAAAATCGCTCCTGCGCGCAATGATCTTCATCGGCGTTCTTTCCAACGTATCCGGATTCACCGCGAAGACAACGGCATAATAATGGCGAATCCCGTTCTCGTCGAAGGAAGCGATATGGCCCAGCACGCCGATAAATCCATTCGACAGCAGCTGCGGCTCGTTAGCCCCTCCCCATTCCTCTCCGGCGAACTGCTCCTCGAACAAAGGCGCAAGAGCAACATCTTTGACCTTCAATTGTTCCAATGAGCCGACTTTGTAAAAACCGATTTTCCCCCTTCCGCCATAGTAGCCCTGCGGTCTCGTCAACACCCCGATCTCGCCGGTCGCCAATTCGACGAGCCGTAAATCTTTCATATGATAAGGGCCCATAAAAAACGGCCGCAGGCTGGCAATATCTTTGCCGCGATAAAATTCGGTCGCCCACGCCACGATGTTATCCGGATGGAGCGGATCGCTGATGACCCTTACGCCTCCGAAGACGAGCTCTCCGCCGATGCGGGTAAAGAACGGATCCTGCAGATCATAGACAGGATAATCAGGGTGAGGCGCCCAAGCCTCGCCCTCCTGCCGGAAAAAGACGACCTGAGAAACTTCCGAATCCCGCCCCTCTACCCGCCCCGCGATGATAGACTCTCCCCGATCGGTAAAAGGAGCCGTAATATTGTAAACGTCCTTGTCCCCTACGCCCGTAAAGCGAATGCGTCTTCCGTCGGACGCTTTCGTTCTCCCCGCATATTCCTCCAATAATTCCGCGCAGGTCCGATACCCGGCTTGCAGTCCCGGCATGTCAATCCTCCTTCTTCAAACTCGCTTTAATGAGGTCGAGAGGAACCTCTGCATAGCCGACATAGGTATCGCTGGCTCCGTAATAGAGCTTCACGATATTGCCCTCGACAAGCGCGCCGCATGGGAAAACGACATTGCCGAAAAAGCCGTCGACTTCGAATCGCTGCTCCGGCTGCATAAACGGCAGTTCGCTTCTTGCGATCACCTTCCAAGGTTCGTCCTTCTTGAGCAGCATCGCTCCGACGCAATAACGGTTGTTCTTGTCCGCGCCATGATAAATTTCAAGCCAGCCTTCCTCGATTAAGAAAGGAACCGCGCTCGCCCCGATCCTTCCTTCATCCCAGAGACCGTCGCGCACGCCGGCGATAAAGCGATGATTGCCCCATTGAAGCAAGTCGCTCGACTCGGCGATCCACATGACCGGCTGACCGTAATGCGAGCATGAAGGACGATGAAGCGAATAATACTTGCCGCCTATCGGTTCGGGAAAGATGACGACGTCTTTATTATCCGGGTGAAATACGTTGCCTTGCCGCTCAAAAGAGACGAAATCCCCGGTCGTCATCATGGCCGTGCAAATCCCGTATTCCGAGATGGCCGAGTAGGTAATGTAATAAATATCTCCGATTTGCGTCATTCGCGGGTCTTCGATGCCGTAGCTTTCGTACATCGAGCCCGGGAGAATCGTCGGCTTGTCATCGATTTCAAAACGAATGCCGTCTTTGCTGCGGGCAACCCTGAAGTGAGAGATCGACGTTAAGTAATTTTGGGCAGGCGTCTTAATGACCCTGACGTCCGAGAAATCGATGTCGTCGGTTCTAGGAATCGAGCGTACGGTCATCCGGTCGGACGCGGCGTCGTATAGCGGCGTCAAATAGACGGTCGGATCGTCATTCAGCGGTCTTTCCGCGACGCGCAGCAGCAAAATCACTTCATCCTTGTACTTGGCGACGCCGGCGTTAAACACGCCTATCACTTCCCAATCCGGATTGGAAGCGACAACTTGATTCGGCGCCATGATCGGATTCATATCGGATCTTCGAATGGTCATCCTGCATCTCCTTATCTGCTTTTCTAGCTTTGGTCGGCTCTTGATAATTTCTTTAGCCTTTCACCGATCCGATCGTCAGTCCTTTGACGAAATACCGTTGCAGAATCGGATACAGCAGGATGATCGGACCGATCGTGACGAGCGTCGTCGCCATTCGGATCTGATACGTCGGCGCTTTCAAAGCGATGCCGGCTCCCGACGGAATGAGCGTTTTGGCCGCTTCGAGGTTCGACACCATCCGGCGCAAAATCATTTGAAGCGGGAACTTGTTCTCGTCGCTCATGAACAATACGCCCATAAACCAATCGTTCCAATAAATCAAGGCGTAAAACAATCCGACCGTCGCCAGTATCGGCTTGGAGATGGGCAGTACTAGCTGCGCGAATATGCGGAACTCGCTCGCGCCGTCGATGCGGCCTGCCTCTTCGAGCTCCTCCGGCACGGTACGGAAGAAGCTGACGAGCAAAAACACGAGAAACGGCTGCACGGCCAGCGGCAGAATCAGGGCGGACAATGTGTTCGACAGATGGAGCCACTTGGAAATGAGAATATAGAACGGAACCATGCCGCCGTTAAAAAGCATCGTAAAATAAACATAGAACGAAATGGCGTTGCGCAGCCGATTGCGACGATTCGCGATCGAATAGGCGAGGCTAGAACTGACGGTCAAGCCAAGCAGCGTGCCGGCCAGCGTAATAAACAGCGTTACCCCGTAGCTGCGGACGAGCATGCCGGATTTCAGCAGGATGGCGTACGCGTCGAAGTTCAGCCCTACCGGCAGGAGACTGTATCCGTTCGAGATCAGCCAATCCTCCGAGGTGAGCGAGCCGGATACCATCAGCAGGAAAGGGAACAGGCAGAAAGCGGCAAACGCGAGCACGAAGCCGTAAGCGAACGCTGTCGTCAGCCTGTCGGAGCGAGTCGTTATCATAGTAAAGCCAATCCTCCTTTTAGAAGAGAGCGGAATCCCGCGAGAATCGCTTGACGAGCGTATTAACGGCAACGACGAAAATGAAGCCCATGACCGATTGGAACAAGCCTACTGCAGCCGCCATGCCAAAATCGTTCAGCACGCGCATCGAGCGGAAGACATACGTATCGATAACGTCCGTTGTCGGGAACAGCATGGAATTGTCGCCGACGATCGCGTAGATCATGGCGAAGTCGCCGTTGAATATTTTGCCGACGGCCAGAATCGTCAAGATCGAGATGGTCGGGATAAGCAGCGGCACCGTAATCCGCGTCATCATCTGAAACTTGGAGGCGCCGTCAATGCGGGCCGCTTCGTAGATTTCGTCGGGAAAGCTCGTGATCGCCGCCAAGAAGATAATGGACATATACCCTGCGCCCTGCCACACTTTAATGCATGTTAAAATCCATGGCCAGAGGTGCGCCTCGAAGTACCAGTTCAGCGGTTCGATGCCGAGCGCGTTCAGCCAGCCATCGACGGTCGGATGCATGCCGCCAAGGAACGATTGGACCAACATACCGATGACGATCCAGGACATAAAGTAGGGAAGGAAAATGATCGATTGGGCGCTGCGCTTGATCCATTTGCGCTGCACCTCGTTCAGCAGCAAGGCGAGAAGCACCGCAAAGAACGTCGTAGCCAGAATAAATAAAGCGTTCAGATAGACGGTGTTGCGAAGGACAAGCGCCAGCTTGTCGGTCGTAATGAAAAACTTGAAGTTGCTGAAGCCGACCCATTTGCTTCCCAAAATGCCTTTGCGGATATTAAAGTCTTTGAACGCGATCAGCAGTCCGTACATGGGGACGTAGCTGAACACGAATACGAATACGATGCCGGGCAACGCCAGCAAGTAAAGGAAAGGGTTGCGCCCGATGTCGCGCAGCAAGGTTCGCTTTCTCACGTTAATGCCTCCTTCGATGTTCCTGACCGCATTGTAACGAATATCGAAATTCGAATGCTATGAAGAAAAAGGCCAGAGCCGTCAAAAAGCGATGATCGGCGACTTCAAAAAGCAACGATCCGTTCGAAAAACGCGCTTGCGCTGTTCTCAAACGGCTTTCGATTCTATAATGGGGTTCACACGCACGACCAGACATAGAAAATGCCTTCTACAGGCGAAGCGAGGGGAATGGCCTTGAAGCTGCTCGTCCGGTTCAGATCCAAGCTGAAGCGCAGGAAAACCTTTTTACGTATATTGACCTATTTTATAGTCGCCAGCGTAACCGTTCTGTCATTAAGCACCTTGTTCCTGTACAAATTGTCGTCGCGCACGATCGTCGACGGCATCGGCAGCCATATGGAGGATTCCATGCAGAAGGCGGCCTACAACACATCCTATATGATGAACTGGTCGCTCTCTTACGCGCAGCGGTGGAGCAGGGATTCTTCCCTCGTGTCTTATGCCTTAAGCAATCAAGAGGATCATTACGAGGATTTCAAAGCATGGCAAACGCTGCGCAAAATCCAGACGAACAACCCGCTGATCGAGTCGATCTATTTGGTCAACGGGTATACGAATACGGTTGTCGACACGCGCAGCGGCGTCTACGCGACGGACGAATTTTACGACAAAGAGATGCTGAAGCTCCTGCAGCCGCAGAGCCTCCGAAATATTCATTCGCTCATTCCGCGGACGATGGAGGGTAAGCTCAACGACATCCGTCCGATCAGCGTTCATTTGCTTTCGTTCGTGTTTCCGTACGAGCCGAACCAATCTTCATCGTCGCTGGTCATTAACTTCGAAGAGCAAAGCTTGATCGATCTGTTCGGGAAAAACTTCTCGGAATCGGCCAGCAGCTATATGCTTCTCGATGAGACGGGAACGATCATGGCGTCGCAGGATCCGGGTTTGTTTTTGCAAAAATCGCCGTTCTATGCCGATATTATCGGCCATAAGCCGTCCAGCGGGTGGGTGGAGACGGCCGCGGCGGGCGGCAAGTCCCTGCTCGTCTACGCGGACCTCTCGTTCGCGGGCCACGAGCGTTGGCGGATCGCGTCGCTCATTCCGGAAGACCAATTGCTCGGGAATGTGCAAGCATTGCGGAATTGGACTTTGCTGTTCTATATTCCCGTCGTGTTGGCAACGTTGTTCGTCGTCTGGCTGCTCGCCAAAAAAATCTATTTCCCGATCCGGCGGCTGCTCGAGGACGTGCCGGTGGACGAAACGACTTACGACCGCGCGGAAGCCGAGAGCGAGTTGTCCGTGCTGTCCGAATTTTACCGAAAGCAGCAGACACGCATCGATCGGCTGTCCGATACGTGGCGCAACTACAAAAACGATACGCGGAACGAGCTGCTGCGCGGCCTGCTCGCGGCCAAATCGAACGAACCCGTGCAGATGATGGCCAAGCGGTTCGCCGACCTGGGACTTCGCATTCCGCTGCAGTCGCTGCAGCTGGCAATAGGCCGGATCGACCGGTATGACAGTCTGGCGCAAAAATATTCCGAGGCCGACATCCGGTTGCTTCGTTACGCGATGACCAACATCGTCGAAGAGACGCTGGCCGGGTACGCCTTGGATACAGTCGACTTGGGCCATGACCGGTTCGCTGTCATCATAGGGGCGGAGGAAGCGTTCGGAGATGCGGAATTGGCGGACGACCTGCGCGTCTGTCAATCGCAAATCAAAGATTACCTTGGCGTCCGGATCAGCCTGACCGTCAGCCCGGTGATCGAATCCTATATCGACCTGCACGATTCGTACAAGGCGACGCTGCTGCAGTCCGAAGAACGGTTCTTTCTCGGCCACGGGCAAATCTCTTTCGCGCCCGCGGCATCGATGGAGACAACGGCGGCCTACAAGTATCCTGAGGAAAAGGAACGCAAAATCCTCAATGCCGTCAAACTCGGCCACGAAGATGAGGCAATCCGCCATCTGCGCGCCTTCGTCGAAGAAGCGACTGGCACGACGGTGTCCGAAGGTCGGCTGTCTCTCACTCACCTGATTCTGAACATCGGAAAGACGATGCAGCAAATCCGTTCTGCGGAAGGAGACGAACAGCCGTGGAACCTTCGGTCGATTCAAGGAACGATGGATCGCCTGGAGACGGCGGAGGCGGTCACGGCATGGATCGAGACGCAAATCCGCGGCTTCCTGGAGCGTCAGAGGTCGGCAGCCAACCGGACGAACCGCACCGAGCAGACGGTACAGGAGATGATGGATCTAATCGGCGCGCAGCTGACGGATCCGAATTTGTCTTCCAAGTGGATCGCCGACCGGATGAAAATGTCGCTTAATTACATTCGCACCTTGTTTAAGGATGAAGTCGGTCAACCGCTCGCGGATTACATTGCGGAGAAGCGGCTGGAGCAAGTCGTTCGCCTGCTTGTCGAGACTGACCGGACTGTCGAAGAGATATCCACGCAAATGGGATTTCCGGCGATCAATTCGTTTTACATCGCATTCAAGAAAAAATTCGGCGTGACGCCGATCCAATATCGAAAAAACCATCAGAAATGACGAAGGAAAGCCCTTGTCCGGACGTGCGGACAAGGGCTTTCTTTATGATCTAATCGCCTGTTGAAGGCGCGTTACCGGGCAGGCCGATTCGCCGGCGCGTCCGCCGCACTGCCGCGCAGCAATTTTTTGCGGTACTGCATCGGCGAGATCGAGCGGACCCGCTGGAACTGCTTGATGAAGTAGCTCGTATTCGCGTAGCCCGCTTGCATCGCGATATCGGTCACGGACAAATCGGAACCGATCAGCAGCTTTTCCGCCTCCATGATCCGAATCAGGTTCAAGTGCTCGGAAAATGTTCGGCCGGCGACGAGCTTGAACTTCCTGGAGAAGTAGCTATAGCTCATGTTGCACATCTTCGCGGCTTTCCTGGCGTCGAGAGGCTCCTGATAATGCGCTGCTATATGTTCCATCATCCGCTGAATCGGCTTGTAGAATGGCTCGGTATCCCGGAATAGACCGCTCAGCTTCTCGTACTGCTCCTCGCGCTCCCGGATGACCCATAGAAACAGCTGCCCGATCATCGTGCGAATAGCCAACTCGTAACCGAACCTCGTTTGAGCGATTTCCGCCGCAAGCCTCGGGAACAAGCCCGCGATGTCCGACCCGTTCGTCTCCTGCCGCTGAAAATGAAGGCCGAACCGGAACAGGCGGTGATCCGCCGCCATTAGCTGCAAAAAAAGCGGCTCGGAAAACTGCGACGACGGCAGGATGAGTTGTTTATTAAACTTGACGACTACGATGCGCGTATTCCAGTCGCTTTCGCCGAAGAAGGAATGAATCATCAAGGAATCGATGAAGACGAAATCCCCTTCGTTCAGCAAATACATTTCGTCGTTCACGTACGCCTGGGCCTTCCCGGATTTGATATACACCATCTCAATATAGTAATGCCAGTGGGGGGCGACTTCCCATGCCCCGCCCGAGTAATCCGTCTCGTGGCAGTGGAAGCCCTCGTCGCGGGCAAGCTCTTCGAAGATGACGTTAGTCATGCCGTCACCGCTCCTCTCATGACAAATATGTTTTATTTTTAAGCATGCTCTCGGTATTTTTGATCCGTGTACCGCTATTATGATAGAACTAGCGGGACTAGTAAACTGCAGATACGTGCGGGGAGGAAGCGGCTATGAGCGAGCAGGGCAAATCTTTTTTCGGAAACGGCTTTTTCGAGTGGCAGTTCGCCGGCAAGGACCACTACAAGAAGATGTACGAAGAAACGCCGTTTAACAAAGAGAAGTACTGGGGCGGTTTTCCCGAGGAGACGGACGATTCGGCAGACGGGGAGCTGCCCGGTTGGGCGGTAGGGCCGTTCGAGAAGTACGAAGGCAACCCGATCTTCGCACCGGACGAAGAGGGCTGGGACTGCGGCAGGTTCTCGGGCGGCGTACACAACGGGGCCGTCGTGCGCAAGGACGGCAAGTTTTACTACATCTACCGGGGGGAGTTTCCGCTTCCTGACGATTACTGGAGCGGGACCAACGTTCAGTCGACGGAATTCGGCGAAATCGATTATATCTGCGATATCGGTATCGCGGTTAGCGAGGATGGCGTCCGCTTTACGAGGCTGAAGGAGATTAGCCCTTTATTCCGGCATGGCGAAGACGCCAAGTATAGTTACGAGGACGTCTGCGTCGTCCGGCATGAGGACTCCTATTATTTATTTTGCAACCAGTGGGATTGGAAGAATTTCACCGATCCGAAGAAAAACGGCGTGTTCATCTCCGTATCGAAAGATTTGCTGCATTGGGAGAAGCGCGGACTCGCTTTCCCGAATGCGGCGACCATTCACCGCAATCCGTGCGTCCTGCAAAATCCGCATAACGAAGCGGTTCGGGCGGGCGGGAAGTTCGTCATGTATTTGAACGACGGGATTGTCGCCTATTCCGACGATCTGCTGCACTGGGAATCGAAGAAGCTGGACGCCTATTGGCCTGGCGGCGAAGGCTGCTTCGCCCTCGCCGAATATTCGGCGGCGGATCCGGACGCCGTCGTGCTGTTCACGGGCGGGCACCACACTGGCCACTTCTACGCGGTCGGCGAAGTGCTGCTCCGCAAAGACAATCCGGAGAAGGCGCTCGGCTGGCTGCCGAAACCGATTCTACACGCGGAGGAGAAGTATCCTTGGGAAGACTGCCGCAGCGCGGACGATCCGGATCGGATCATCTCCAGTTTCCGCGACACGATCTTCTTCACCGGCCTGACGAAGCATGACGGCAAGTGGTGGCTCTATTACGGCGGAAGCGAGTATTACACCTGCCTGGCGACGGCGGAGGCGCGAGATTGAGAGCGGACCGCAATTACGGCTGCCGGATCAAAACGGATCTGCAATACAAGGGCTACGCCATGATCGTAATGGAAAACGAGCTGTTCCGGCTGTCGGTGCTGCCCGGCAAAGGAACCGATGTCATCGAGCTGCTATATAAGCCGGCGGACATGGATTTCGCCTGGCTGACGCAGCTCGGGCTGCGCCGGGCGGAGACTGCGTTCGCCGACTTCCAGAGCCGCTACGAAGGCGGCTGGCAGGAGATTTTCCCTTCGCTTAGCGGCGAGCATGTGTACGAAGGCACGAAGCTGGCCACTTACGGCGAAGCCTGGCTGGCGGAGTGGGATTATGCCGTCGTCTGCGATGACGAGGTAGATATTGCGGTACGGTTCGAGTATAAGCTGCGCGCGATGCCGTTTCGCATAAAGAAGACGATCGCGATGCGGGCCGGGGAGCCGGGCTTCCGGGTAAGCGAGTCGATTGCGAACGAATCTCCCGCAACGGTATATGCGGACTGGGGCCACCACATTACGTTCGGGACGCCTTATCTGCAGCCCGGCGTCGTCGTGGAGCTGCCGAGGACGAACGGCACGATCGTCATGCCCGAGCGGGGAGCGCCGGGCGGGTTCGACGTGCTGGACGATCTGTCCGAAGGCTTGTATCGGCTTATCCGTCCGGACGGGCTGGGCGCGCAAGTGCAATGGGATTTAGAAACATGGCCGTACCTCTGGTTCTGGAGGGACTTCGGAGCCGACAAGGGCGGTCCTTATTACGGCTGTCACTACAATATCGGTCTCGAGATGTTCACCTCGCCGCCGGCCGCCTCGCTTGCCGACAGCCGGGATGCCGGAACCGCGATCCGATTCGGGGCGTGGGAAGAGCGCAGAGCCAATCTGGCATTTCGCGTGATCGATGAAACAAACGAACGAAAGGATCGTGGGATGAACGATGTCCGAAGCGCTTTTAACAACCTATGAACTTGCCACTGGCGAGCAGAAGCTCGTATTCGAATTCGACCCGCTTCTTCAAGGATACGGATATGCGGTTTACGTCAGAAATAAACAGGAGCAATGGCAACGCATATCGGATGCAGGCAATCCTCTCGTGCGCGGTCTAAGCTTTGATCTGTATCCCGAGACAATCGCGGAAGGAGAACAAGGGGAGTTGCTCGTCGCCGGGACTCGCACGTATGTGTCGACAGGCGGCAATGCGGGCGTCTATTCATGGCACGGCACGATCCGTGCGGACAAGCGGAACGGCTGGATACGCTTTCGGCTAGAGGTGCATGCGCCGGAAGATATCGGCCTGCGGATGATCGACGGCGTCGAACCGGAAATCACGATCCGGATGGGGCAGATGCCGCCGTACGACCGCGGAGACCACGTCTGGTTCAAAACAAATATCAACAATCCGACGAAATGGAACGACGAAGCGTACGGCAACGATTTTCCCGCGATGTATTATTTCGACGCCTATCACCAGTTCGAAACGATGATGTTCTTCGACATGACCGCGATGAACTGGATGAACCGGGACAACGTCGCCCGGTTCTTGAACTATCGCTGCGGCTTCCGCCGGAGCTACAAGCCGTCCCCTTCCTATGAGCTGGGTCTGTATGCAGACGGTTTTTCCGGAAAAACATTCCCTAAGGGAAAGCAAACGTTCGAATATTACTTGAAAGCGCGAAGCCGGGTTGCGCCGCCGACCGAGCAAACCGCGATGGCGGAGCTTGTGCGCCATTGTCTCGAGCTTGTGCCTGCCCGTGCGGTGTGGCCGGCCAAGGCGACGGATTGGCAGGATTTCGCGGAGCGCTGCGCCGACGAGCTGATGGACGACGAACAGTGCTGGGGCAGCAACGAAGATTACGACGACTTTATTTTGAACTATGTAAACGGCTATTCCCCCGCCTGGCAGGAAGCGTTCGCCGCCAAGCAGCTGCCGATCGACTTCAAACATTCGCCGTGCATCGATTCCGCCGCGTTCATCGGTTTCCCGCTGTCCATCGTGAACGCGGTCAAGACGGACGAACGCTACGGCGATCTGCTCCGGCGGCTACTGAAATTCATCCGCGCGTACGTCGAACGCAAAGAAGACGCGCCCGTGAAACCGGGCGGCGAGGTCGTGGGAACGTGGCAGTATATTTACATTCTGGAACAGCTTTGGCTTGTCGCCCAACTAAACAAGGATGAGCGCATCGACCGTTACGTCATGAACGAGGTTCATAACTTCCTCATTCCGTTCAGCCGGAACGTCGACTATTTGTTCCCGCTTAGCTTCAACACGGAGACGATGGCCAAGCACGGCAACGGCGACAACTATCCGGTAGGCGGTTTGTACGCATTGTTCATGTTTAACCTGTACAAGAAGACCGGCTCCCGAGCGTACTTCGACGAAGCGTTGCGCGGTTTGCGGCCCCTGTACCAGATGCCGATCAACAGCTTGTCCCAGGAGGTGTTCCTGCTGGCGATGGGCGTGCAGGCCGCTTCGCTGATCTATCAAGAAACCGGGGACGAGCATTATCGGAACGTCTACGACTACTTGCTCGCGCAAAACTTGCGGATGATGTACTGGTTCGACGACAACACGAAGGACGAATACAAGGACTACAATATTTTCGCGATGTTCCAGGCTTGCACGCCGATTATTTATCCCGCGTTTTTCGAAAACGTCGAAGTGCTCGCCCGGATCGCCGTCACGCTGGACGTTCACGCGCCGCATGTCGGATTGCTGCGAATCTTTAACCACGCGCGCAAGAACAATTTCTACCTGTTCCCGGAATGCTTGCCCGACAACAAACACCGTTCGAACCTGCTGCATATTCCGTTCGAGAATCTGGGGCTGCTGGAAGACGAAAAAACCGGGTGGATCGGACAGGAAATATACGGCGCGGGGCAGGTGTTCGCGGCATACCTGATGTGGGAAGCGTTCGGGAAGTCCTCCGACCGCGACGTGATGGTGCTGAACGTCAACGACGACAAACGGGTCGACCCGGACGCCGTATCCGGCATGAGATTGGCCTTTATCGTTTATAATCCGGAACAGGAAAGCAAATCATTCGAGCTCCGTATCGCGGACCAAGTAACCGTGCGTACCGCGAGCTGCGGACGGGCGCCCGACAGCGTAACGACGACGCTCGAGACGGAAGGCAACGTCATCCGGCTTACGCTGAGCCCGGACGAGAACTTATACGTGACGGTGAACGGTTAAGCGGCTGAACGGCTGAACTTGAAGCGAGGTTAACGACATAGAGGGCGTCCCTGAGCCGATAGGTTGGCTTAAGGGATGCCCTCTTCGTTGCGGCGGAAGCATGACAACGATAAGCGTAACCGGCGAGCGACCGTGCACGTTTAACACGCTCTCGGCGTTTTGCGCACGACATCCGCCGACAACTACGCACGGAACTCATCAATCCCCGTCACTCAGGTGTGTATTGTATGAAAGGCCGATGAGCAAAGTAGACTCCAAAATCCCTTTACCTCGAAATCCCCTTCGCTCAGGAGAGTCTATTTGCCTCTTCGACAACGTGTATCGGCGTACGATCCGGTTTCCCTCCATATGAACGCATATCAGCGTACGATCCGATTTCCCTCCATATGAGCGCATATCAGCGAACGATCCGATTTCCCTCCATATGAGGATTCAACAAACGCTTCTCCTCCGCGACCATCGTTTAGCTGGCCACGGCACGACCATAGACCGCTGGTCGAGGAAGGCGATAGGATCGACAGGTAGCGGTTACGGTCAGTTCCGGGTACGTTATCGTCGGTCGGGTCGCGCAATCCTGCAGTAGCATTTGAAAGATACCCTTCCCTTCGCGGTTATGCATATAGCAGTAATGATCAAGATACACCTGCAAATGCTTCGCGCCGATACCCCCGAACTTCCAAGCAAGCCACCACCCTGCCGCTCTGCATATTTCGCGCAAAGGATGTCCGAGGGTTCGGTTCGCTCTTTTATCATAGCGACGAGCAACGACCGTCGTTGCCGCAGGATCCACAAATTGCGCGATAAATGGCGATACATCCGGCGAGCTGCGTCTGTCCGGAAGCGTGTTCTTGTCATACCATTTGAGGATAACGCGGGGCGACTCTCCACTCCCTTCTTCCGAAGCGCCGGCCAGTAGCGCTTGCTCCTTCTTATGCCACTCTCCGCTTGCCAACGGAATCCGGGGGTTAAGTACCGCATCGGTCACTCTGACGAGTCCGCTGAGCAACACCTCTGCCTCCGCTTGCGACATGGCATGGCGCAGTTTGTGGCAGATGAGCCAAGCTGTTTTATAGGAAACGCCGATGATGCGAGAGAGCTGCAATGCATTGATTCCGTTCGGGCGCGCATGAAGATAGATGGCCTGAAACCATAAGCGGAGCGATGTGCGTGTGCGCTCCAAAACGGTACCCGAAGTCAAGGAAGGCTGCGCTTTACAAGAGCGGCATTCATAGAGAGGGAGACGGCGCGTTTGGATGAGATAAGCCTGCGAGTGTCCGCAACGAGGGCAGCGAAAGCCGTCCGGCCATTTGGCTGCAAATAAGGCGGAAATGCAGTCGGTCTCCGTAGCAAACTGGTCACAGAAAGTCTCGAAAGAAACATTCCCCATCCATGCAACCCCCCCTATCAGAACATTTGTTCTCATTTAAAATTTTATCAAATATTTGTTCTCGTTTCAAGTGGAAATGCAAATTTTATCCATGTGATAATCAGTCCCTGAGCGAAGGGGATTTCGTGCTAAAGGGATTATTTCGGGGCATTGGGTTCGGGGCATTGGGGGAACAAGAGCTTAATTTACCAAATAACGTAAATAGGGTGAAGCCCGTCCTCACCCTCAAATGTTATAATTCCTGGCAAAAAAGGACGTTCCCCGGTCGCATAACGCGGCCTGAGGAACGCCCTCTTTTTTGTTACTTACCGGCTTTGAAATCGGCAAATTGCTTTTGCAGCTCCGGCAAGATCTTGTCGTTCCCCGCTTTCTTGAAGCGGTCTTTCAGCTCGTTCAAGCCTTTGTCCGCGTTCAGAACGCCGGCGCCGAGCGGTTTGAGCACCTCGTCCTTGATTGGGCTGATCTGCGCGTACTCGGTTTTGAACGCATCCGTATTCGGCGTGAATCCGGCGAACGGCGACAGCTGGAAGTTGTTCGAGTCGCGCGTAAACTTGAACCACTTCAAGTCGTCCGGAATCATATTGTCCGGCGTGCGGACCAAGTTCGGACGCCATGTCAGCACGTAACCCGGGAACGAGTACTGGCTGCCTTCCACCACTTTGTATTGATCGTCGCCGATCGGAGTCCAATGCTTGCCTTCGATGCCGTATTCGAGCAAGTCATGGTTTTCCCGGATGGAAAGCCAGTTCATCACCGCGATGACTTTGTCCGCGTGCTTGGACGCGGACGGCACGCACAGGAAATTCCATTGTTTGAAGTCCGAGTAGTGGGTCTGATTTTCGTTCATGATGGCGACTTCGAGCTGTACGCCCGAAACTTTGAGCGCGTCGGCGAACTTCAGGCCTTCTACGCCGTCACCGGAATACGGGATGGAAGCGACTTTGCCTTGGTTGAACAGCGCCGTGGAATTTTCCTGCTGGGCCAAGTTTTTCTCGAGAATGCCGTCTTTAAAGAAGCGGTTCAGCTTTTTCAACGTTTCTTCGAATCCGGGACGTTCGTAGATCGGATAAATGTTGCCGTTCTTATCACCATTGTAAAAGACGTCCATGCCCATCGTCAGCGCCTGGTTGTCGCCGTTTGTCTTGGAATTGAACAGGCCGACCAGGCCGTCGGCATAACGGCCGTCCGTAGCGAAAGGCACGATGCCTTTTTCTTTTTCCTTTACTTTATAGAGGAACGTCTCCAATTCGTCCACGTTCGTAATCGGAGGCAGACCGTACTTCTCGCGCAAGTCTTTGCGGATCAGGAACCCGCCGATGATGCCTTGGGATATGCCGAGCGGGATACCGTAAATTTTGCCGCCAAACTTGTTGGAATCCCACATGGGCTGCGGAATGGAGCTTTGCAGCTCGGGCGCCTTGGCAACCAGATCATCCAAAGGAATGATGGCATTGCTGGAAATCATTTGCGAGATGTGCAGCCAAGGGGCGTCAAGGAACATATCGAATTCCTCGCCCGCGGACGTCTTTAGCGTCGTTGTGTTGCCGTAGTCGTTCCAGCCGATGAATTGAATGTTAAGCGTCGCGCCGATGCCGTCGGCAACGAGTTTTTTGTTCACTGCGTCCATGACCGTCTCGAAGTCGGTCGGCTTGTCGCCCGGGAAGAACGCTTTCAACTCCACGGGCGGTTCGGCCGGTTTTTCGGACGCCGGCGCCGATGCCGATGCCGACGAACTCGGAGAATCGGAAGAAGCGGCGGTGCTGCCGGACGATTCGTTATTCTCGCTGGAGCACGCGGTCGCGAAGACGAGCATGAAGGCCATCACGGAGAGCAGAGCGGCGGAGCCTTTGCGCCGTATGGCGCTATTTTGTTGCCAGGTTTTTCCCCTTTGGTTCAAATTCAACATCCTCCTTATATATAGGCGTTCTGACAAAGCATGCTTCTTGCGAAGAAGAAGCTCATGCTTATCGTACGGCGAGCCGCCTCGCCGAGACCATTGCGAAATGTAAAGGAAGTGTCAGTAACGAGCGGTTTAACGATTTCAAAAAACAAAACCTATTCTAATTTCCCTCGATTGAAGTCCCATAATCCCTATTTTGAGCCGCCGGTTGAACGCGGGACTGGAGCTATTGAACGCATTGCGCAAAGAAAAATGACCCATCGTCCAATATCCCGGAAATTCATTTTTATCCTAAATAAAAAGCATTGTAAACAACCATTTGAATCGACTAGTTGTTTTTTCGCTTTACATTCACGCAGCGTGAACGTTTACAATGTCTCTACGGAGGTGCGAGACCGGCATGAGAATTAAAGAGGTCGCGGATCGATTGAACACGACGACAAGAACGATTCGCCTGTATGAAGAGAAAGGGCTTTTGTCGCCCGCCAAGTCGCGAACGAACCGCTATCGGGAATTCACGGAACAGGACGTCTGGCGCATTCAAGCGATTTTGTCTTTGCGGGAAGCAGGAATGAACTTGGCGGACATCGGTCACGCCTTGGCGCAATGGGAGAGGAGCGAAGCGGAAGAACTCCGTCATTCACTCGAACTGCAGCGCGCGTCCCTGGTGGAGCAATGGCTCGAGCTGAAGCAAGTGATCGAGACGACCGAAGGGATGATCGCGACGCTCGAAGCTGAGCAATCGCTGCCTCTGGAACGCATATTCGAACTTGCAGAACAATCGCGGAGATGGAAACGGCAGAGGGGAAAATGGACCGACAAGTGGGGATTCGATCAGCTTGCGCCGACGCACGACGAACGAGTGAAAGCTCGTCTCGACGGTTACGAAGACTACGAAGAACTGCTCGACTGCATCTTTACATATACGTTGCCTGTCGAAGATGAGCATGGCCTCGACATCGGGATCGGAACAGGCAACCTAGCAGCCCGATTCCTCGAAGCCGGCTGCCGGATGTCTGGTGTCGATCAGTCCAGGGAGATGCTTAAGCGATGCAGAAGCAAACATCCCGACATCGAGACGAAAGTCGGCAACTTCCTCGCCTTGCCCTACTTGGAGAAGCAGTTCGATTTCGTCGTCACAAGCTTCGCCTTCCGTCATCTGACTGCAGAGCAGCACCTGCTCGCGCTGGAAGAAATGCTGCGTGTGTTGAAGCCGGGCGGTCGCCTATGCATCGGCGACCGGCTCGACGAAGACGAACAGCAGCGTCTTGCCCTGTGGCTAATCAAACATAACTTCCGCCCTCAGGTACATCGCGTGAACGATACGCTGTCCATCTTAATTGCCGTCGAAGGAGTCGATATCGAAGATGCCTGACCACGATCGAATTTACGCCGAAGAAGCGCCAAGTTACCACGAGATGATCTCGAAACAGCCTCCGCTCGCCGACATCATTCGAAGCATTCGCCCGTTCGCCGGCCTCGACATCGTGGATATGGGTGCAGGCACGGGCAGACTGTCCGTCGATCTGGCGCCGGAAGCCCGCTCCCTCGTCGCGCTTGATGCTTCGGAAGCGATGCTGATCGAGAACGCCCAGCGGCTGGCAGCGACTAGTGCCCGTAACTGGAGGACGGTCGTCGCCGACCACCGAAAGCTGCCGCTGCCGGACGATAGCGCAGACTTGATCGTGTCCGGCTGGAGCGTCTGCTACTTAACAAGCTCGAACCTCCCTGAGTGGGAGAGCAATCTCGCTCAAGTGCTCGCCGAGATGCACAGAGTGCTGCGTCCGGGCGGCACGATCATCCTGTTCGAGACGATGGGAACCGGCCTCGAGACACCGAATCCGCCGGAATTTCTGCTTCCGTATTACGAAGCGTTAACTGCCAAGTACGACTTCTCTCATAAGTGGATTCGCACCGACTACTGTTTCGATAACGCCGAGCAAGCCGAAAGACTCTCCCGCTTCTTCTTCGGCGACGAGCTTGCGGACCGCGTCGCCCGCGAACAACTGAGCGAATTACCGGAATGTGCGGGGGTTTGGTGGTTGACGATCTAAAGTAACTATGTCCGCAAAACATGCAAATGACGCACAAAATGTACCGATCCGAGCCGTCGAGTCGGGCTATGGTCGGCTCGGCACATTCTTCCCGCTCGCTACCCGCTGTCTTTCGAGCGCGATCCGATCAGATAGCCGACGATTGTCGATTCCACGGGTAACACGACAAGCGTCCACATCTCCTTGAGGCCGAAGTCGGCCGAACGGAACTTCTCGGGTGTGAGCGTGTAAATGAGCGCGATGAGCAGAACACCGAGCGCGATCGTGCCGACGATATACAGCCGCACATTGTCCCCCGACCCAAAAAAACGCCCAAGAAACCCCAGCTCCGCCTTGCGTTTCTCGTTCTCGGCATTGGCCGCAATCATTTTGCTGGCAACCTTCGGGTCCTGGATTTCGATTTTATTCATGGTCCGGAGGAACCCCCTCACCCGCATAAAACGTATACGTCAACGCCCAAGAAGCGGCATCGAAGCTGATCGTCACCTCGTACCGGAGCGACAGCTTGCGATTGTTCAGCACGCCGAGGTGAATCATCTCCTCGTTGCCGACCGGTTTGCCCCGCGGAAAATTGACGCAGGAGATGCGCACTTCGTTATAGCGGACGAGTTCGATGTCGGTGGCGAACTCGTCCCTCTCCGGCTGCCGCTCGATGCAGAAAACGAAGGTGAGCGGATCGCGCTCCTCAGACAGAACGATCTCGATCGGGCTCATCCCGTATGCGAACACTTTGCCGTGGTACACGGCCTCGAAACCTCCGGACGTAATTTTCATGAGCGCCATCCTTCCCGCGGCGTTCCTACGCCATCGTACGAGCTTCATCGCTCTATTGTACGAGCGCGGCGGTGCATACATGACACCAGAATTACCAACGATGCGCGTCGTTCGTCCCCTCATGGCGAGCCAAGGACAACACGTCGTATAATATGGAAAAAGGAGGTCCTATCCCATGCCCAACCAGTCCGGCTCCGGAAGAACCGACACCGCCTCGCGCGTGATCAAAGCATCCCCACACGAAATCTATCAAGCATTCGTCGACCCCGAAGCGCTGATCTCATGGCTTCCTCCTTCGGGTATGAGCGGACGAATTGACGCATTCGACGCCCGGGACGGCGGAACTTACCGGATGTCGCTCACGTATCTCGATCCCGGACACGCATCCTCCGGCAAATTTTCCGAGAATACCGACGTCGTGCAAGGAACGTTCCTGAAGCTGATCCCGAATGAACGCATTGTGCAGCAAGTGGAGTTCGAATCCGACGACCCTGCTTTTGCCGGCATTATGACCATGACGTGGGCGCTCGCCGCCGCCTCTGGAGGCACCGAAGTCACGATTATTTGCGAGAACGTGCCGTCGGGTATCCGCAAGGAGGATCACGACATGGGTCTCAACTCCTCGCTCGGCAATCTCGCCGCTTTCGTCGAAAGCTGAGGCTGTAGAGACTGTAATGTTGCTTGGCGGCCCGCGGGAGGAGAAGCCTGTCCCAAGTGGGCGGCACAAAAAATTACGAATGGGTAGCGAAGCAGCCCCGCACGGTAGGCGAGGCTTCTGTTTACTTATAATCTTGCAGCCAGCTCGCGTTCGCTCATCGCGGCTGATGCCCCCTGAGCAAAATGTCGATACGGCGATCCTTGCCTAAAGCGTAGGCGTACCATCGTCAAAAAGCAAACGGATTTTTCGCAGTCGAGCTTAAGCCTGAACGAAAAAGCACGCCCTCCTCCTTCCCTGTACCAGGAAAGTAAAGTGAGGCGTGCTTCGCGATAAATGATCACTCCAGCTATCTTCTGTCTACCAGTTTCGTCAGGCGGTCACATATCAGTCCGACCTCGTCCTCCCGCAAATGCAGCGGATTAACAAGCAGTGCCGTGCCGTCTTCGGACAAGGTGACCCAGATCGAAGGTTCCCCGTGTCGCAGTTCGGCCTGAAGCTGCACCGCCGTCCGTCCGAGCGCAGGCTCGGGATATAGCGCGGCGCGTGAGTAGCTCTGCCCCGTCGGTCCCGGATATGCCCGTTCGGCCCGGAAGCCGAGACGCCCGGCATGAGCGCAGATCTTCACGACAGCCTGCTCATGCTGCCTGTTGAGCGCCTCGTGATCCAGGCCAACGTAACGCTCAACCGCCGCCAGCAACCCGGCCATCGCTTCCTTGCTCACCTTCATCGGCCGACCGATCGACGAGCGCGGGCCGGAGTGGACGCGGCACGCCGCCACCAGTTCCGCCCTGCCGACGATCAGCCCGGTATTCTGCGGACCGCGCAGCGTCTTGCCACCGGAGAAGATGACCAGGTCGGCGCCCATCTCCGTGTACGCCCATAGATTGGAGACGGGCGGCAACTGCGCCGCCGCGTCCACAACCAGGGGTACGCCAAGCTCATGGCAGATCGCGATGGCTTCTTTAAGCGGCAGTGCATGGCGTTCAAACTGCGGGGACACGAAATAAAGCAAACACGCCGTTCGGGCCGTGACGGCAGCCCGCAACTCGCGCGCGGATTCGGCGTTCCGGTCGGCTAGCTCGACGACTCTGGCTCCTGTCATGCGGACGGCTTGCACAAATCCGTTTTGCTGGCAGCCGTACAGAATGACCTCGTCCCTGGGCACATCGGCGCAAGGCAGTCGCGCGCCCAACTCCTCGTCCGCGCCCGCCATGCAAGCAGCAGCCGTGATTGCCAACGCAGCAGCCGCGCCGCTTGTCACCATCGCTGCCTCGTTGCGGGTCAACTGTGCCAGCCGTCGCCCGACGGCATCGTGCAGATCGTCTATGTAGACAAAAGCTTCCGCGGCCTCCGCCATCGCTTCGATCACTTCTGCTGGCATCCGGGAGCCGCCGATTATCGTGTAGGAGTCTGCCGCATTAACAAGAGTCCTCACACCCAGCCGTTCATATATATTCACTCATTGTCGCCTCCCATGGTCCCGATACTCCTTGCTCGTCCAAGTCGTTCATCAAATTATACGGAATTGTACCGATGGTGCGCTACTGTCCTTCGACCACGATGAAGCTTCATGATGCCGATGTCTCCTGAGCAAAATGTCGATCGGTCGATCCTTGCCTAAAGCGAAGGCGTACCATCGTCAAAAAGCAAACGGATTGTTCGCAGTCGAGCTTGACCCGAATGAAAAAGCACGCCACACTTCACTTCCCTGTACCAGGAAAGTGAAGTGTGGCGTGCTACGCGATAAGTGATGCTTTTGCTACCAATCGCCGCCTACTCCGAGTAGCCCATCATCCCGATGTAAGCCAGATTCGGCTGCGCGATATCCATTCTGCCGTACTGGATGATGACGTTCTTGTCGCTGCGGAACCGCAGAGAGTATTGCAATTGCCGGTCCAGGACGATGCCGCCGATGTCCTCAGGATGATCCATGCGAAGACAGCGGACCCGCTCCGCCTTGACGGGGATGAAAATGTCCCGATCGGGCTCGCGGTCCTCGTAGAAGATATCCATCCGCACCTCGGCGTCTTCGCTTTGGCAGTTAAGGATCATCACCGCCTCATGCCCTTCGAAAGGCTCCCCGTCCACCTTGCCCTTGTACGGCAAATATCCGTCGACAATATACCAGTTTTTTGCACCTTGTCCGCTCATGCCGTTCCTCCATCCTCGGGAGCCAACGCCACGACGCCGCGTTCCTTCCACGTCCGGCTAAGCTGCCGGACAAGCGCCGACATCGACTCGTAGCCGTTCTCGGTCACGACGAGGCTCTCTTCGACCCGGTTCGAGCCATGCGGATGTCCGAACAGGCTGATGTCGGTGTTGACCGTCATGCCGACTTCGAACCGGGCCGTGCTGTTCTCGTCGGGATAAGGCGATTCCGCTTCGGCAAGTCCGCAGCCGTGAAGAGGCGGGTACAGATCGTAGGCGGTGACGCCCTTATCGGCAAAATAGGATTTAACGGCAGCAACGAGACCGCTCATATCGTTACCGGGAGCAAGCCGCGACAAAGCGATATCTTCAGCCTCGACGAGCAACGAAATGAACGCCTTCTGCTCCTCGCTCATCCGGCCGGCGACGAACGGGAATCCCACGGTAGCCACGTAACCCTCATATTGAACGGCGATCGCCGTCATGATCATATCGCCGTCCTCAATCACCTTGCGGGTCGGCCTGCCGATAATCGTGTTCACCCGCTCGCCGCTTGTCATGACTACGAAGGGCACGAACTCCGCGCCCGCCTTCGTGCATGCCATGTAGGCGTAAGCGGATAGCTCCAGCTCGGTCATTCCCGGCCGGACATTCAAGATCATCGCCTTGTAGCCCTCATCCGCGATGCGCGCCGCTTCCTTCAGGCAAGCGATTTCGTGCTCCGTCTTCGTCATCCGCAGCCGGAACAGCAAATCTCCCGCATCGATCCATTCCACGCCTTCCGCGCTGCCCTCGATCGTCGCCAGCAGCGAGGCGGACATCGCATCCAAACCGGCAATGCCGATCGCTTGCAACGGATTTACCGCATGCAGCTCGGCGAGAATCGCTTTCAGGCTCGTATAATTCGCCTGCGGGTACTCGATCTCATCCGGTACCGTCACGCAGGTAAACTGGGGCAGCAGCCGCACGTCGGGCCATGCAGCCATCTCGCGGCACATCAGCTCCCCTTCCGGAGCTGCGATGACGATCGGCTCGCCGATCAGCGGCACCAGCACCGCCCCTCGCTCGAACAGCGGCCAGTAATTGCACATGTAACGCAAGTTTTCTTTGCGATATTCATCCCCGTAGATCAGGCAGGCTTGTAATCCCTTCTCCTTCATCAATCCGCGCAGCCTGTCGGCTCTGACGCGGAACTCCTCCGCCGGTATTCCGTTCATTCCCGTCCGCTCCTCTCTGTTCCATTCCGCATGGATGTCGTTGCCGTCCAATATCCGGCCAATTTTACAAATACGTCACTTTGCGAATTCCCATAAAATCGGCGACATGCGACAGTTCTTCCGTCAAATCCCCATAAGCGATGATGCAGTGGTGCGCGAAGCCTTCCTTAATCAATTCCGCGAGAAACGATTTGATCGGTACCGGGAATTTCACGACGGCGGTAATCTCCTCGCACGGGATGTTGTGTCCGATGTCGAGCGCCTCGCCCCGGATGATCAGCATTTTGTACCCTTCGGCGTCGATGATCAGATGCCCGATCGTCACGACGCCCGGTTTCAGCGTATATTCGAAGCCGAAGCCGGCCCCCTGCAATCCCCATTGCTCGGGAGAGCGATTCACCTTCACTGTACTCCGGTCCCGCGCATAAGCCGGATTCGCGTAGCCATGATGCACCATCAGCAGGGCATTCAGCCGCTCATCGTACTCGCCCCATTCGGCGAACGCCGGCACCTGTCCGCCCAGTTCCCGCATCAGCGTCATCATGATCAAGCCGTGCACGTCGCCTTCGGTGTTGACGACATATCTGCCTTCCTCGCTCAGCAACGTATTGGCTAAATACGGCGTCGTTCCCGTCTTCTGCTCCACGTAATGCTGCCCGAGCAACGTGAGCGCATCCAGCCGGAACCGCTCCAGCGTGCCGCGCAGCGCAACATATAAGCGCGAAGCTTTGCGAATATCATCCTCTTCCAGACCGACGATATTGAAGCTCTCGCGAGCCAGCGCCACGCCGTCCGCAACCTCCTGCTCGGATGCGGCTTCGAACCGCTCCAGCAGATGATGCAGCTGAATGGATATCAGGTTCGGCCCGAGCGTTCCTTTGATCATCGTTTTGTCGTACTCGAAATCGTACATGCCTCTGAACACGTGGCCGATCACGCCGATATTGACGCTGCGCAGACGGACATACGCCCGATAAGCCCTCACGTAACGGCCTATCTCCGCATAAGCGTCCCCGTCTTCAATCGCGCCGACGACCACCTTCAATCCGCCGAACCAGCCCATTTTGCGGAATGTCGCGGCGAGCTGCAGGTTGGCGATCAAAGCGCTGTTGCGCAAAATATTTTCATAATCGGTCTTCAGGTTGATCTCGCCCTTGCCTTGCGTGTTGAACATCAACAGCGGCAGATGGCGCAAGTTCTCCAGCGCCTGAATCGCCATATAATCGGGACAGTAAGTTCCGGCGACGTAGATGATCAGGTCGACCCCTTCCTCCGCCAGCTTTCGTCCCGCCGCATCCGCCGCGTCCAGCGTGTCGACCAGTCCCGGCCAGATAACGATGTCACCCGGCAGCGCCCAATTCAACCGTTCATATACGACCGTCATATCCGATGTGACATTCGCGTGCAGGCTGCCCGGGAACATCCGCCAATATTCGAAAAACCCGAGCGTCAGTAGCCCGATCTTAAGCGGCCGGTTGTCCGCCCGATTCGTCAACAGGTCGCCGAACACGCTGCCTTTCGCGGTTTCAAATGATTCGATAATTTCATGCATGATTTATGCTCCTTTTCAATAAGAATGGCGCTCCTGTCCCCGCCAAAAGTCCTAAGTCCACATCCGGTACAAATCCGGTGCGCATCCTGCACGTATATCCAGCACGGTGAAACTAAGTGTAAATACAGCATCTAGTTCGGCATAATCCGGCGCATCGGACAAACTGCGTGTAAAAACGACATTTAGTTCCCCGCATTTCGCGGCAGCACGCGATTTCATCTGAAACTAACTGCGCTTTTTACACCTAAGTAACGCAGAACACGCCAAATACCGAAACTAATTGCACTTTCTGCACTTAGAAGTTCGCCCCTCAGCGCCCGCCCCGGATGCCAGACACGAGCCGAATGGCGTTGTTCCGGATGATGTTGACGATATCGTCGTCGCCAATGCCGGAGAACAGCACGCTGCCCAGCATGTAATTGGGGTCATACCACGGAAAATCAGTCCCGAACAGCACCTTCTCCGAACCGGCCTCGCGCACCATTTTGCCGATCATGCCGTTCAGTCGCCCCGTATCGCACAACTCCAGATAAGCATTGGGCAACGCCTTCGCCAGTTCGATTGCGACATCCGTCTCCCCCGGCGCGGAGTGTCCCATCAAAAACTTGATGTTCGGATATTGGCGCGCCAGCTCTCCGATCATTTGAGGCGAATTGTACGGGCTATGGCCCCAGGTGTGGGATAGCAGCAGCAGCCCCCGCTCGTTCGCGAACTCGTACATTCGACGGAACTTCTCTCCGGTCAGCGGATACTTGTGATAGTCCGGGAGCACCTTGAAGCCGACATAACCCTCGACCGCGTCGTAGTCGGCCAGTTCCTCTTCCAAACTTTCGATATAGTGCGGATTCACGACAAAATAACCTTTGATCCTGGTAGGATACTTCGCCATCGCCGCCCGAATCTCCGAATTACGCCCGATCGGATCGAACAAAGCGCTGTGCGGCGCGGAAATAATCCATTCGATGTTCTCCCGGTCCATCGCCGCGATCATCGCCTCCAGATCGGCTTCCGGCAAATACGTTCCGTAGAACGGTCCCATATGCGTATGCATGTCGATGTAGGACAGGCTAGACAGCCTGCCGGTTTCCGCGAATTCGCGCGCCAGCAGCGACGGATTGGTCATCGGCACTCTGCTCATAAGCTCACCTCGCCCAGCAGTCTTTCCGCATTTTTGTAAGCGATGTTCTCCAGTTCGTCTTGCTTGATGCCCGAACCGAGCAAGCAAGCCAGCGGCCCGCCGATCGCGTTGCTCGGAAATTCGGAACCGAACAGCAGCCGTTCCGAACCGAATTTGCCGCAGATTTCCTTGATCTCCCCCGCCGTCTGCATATCCCCCGTCTCGATGTAGAAGTTCTTATAGCTGCGCAGCAGCGGGAACGTCAGCCGGGCATGGCTCCACAACCCGTAGTTGCACAAAATGACGGTGAGATCCGGGAACTCCTGCAGCACGTTGTAGACGGGCTCCCAACCTTCGCTCGGAGAGAGAAACAGCGGAATGCGCGCGTCGGAGATGGCCGACAGCAGCTCGCCCATCGCCACCCGATTCAGCATGTAGCGGTTGCGTTCCGGGTAGGCGCGGAGCAACTTCACGCCGTTCTCTTTCATCGCCGGAAACAGCCGCTCCGGCGCATACTGCCGTTCTGTGATGGGAGGCAGAATCGTCCAGGTCGGCAGCAGCCGGTCCGGCGCTTTCGCAGTTTCCTCTACCACAAGCCGATTGCCATAATCGGGATCGACGTCCGCCATCGCGTTATGGCTGACGACCGCTTGGGAGATGCCGCAGAAATCCAGCTCGGCGAGCAGTTCCTCTGCGCCGCGCGCCTGCTTCACCTTCTCGCGGACAAGCAAATGCTCATGGTTCACAACTTCATAATTCAACGTTTTGTAGCCGATCGCGCAGCTGAAATCGACGATTTTCATGTGAGTCCCTCCCTATACGCGGTGCAAGCGGCTTTATTGGCAATCATTGTCCAGAAACCGCGCCGGATTGCCGCACATCAATTCCCGAACTTGCTCCGGCTCGATTCCTTCGTCCTCCATCATCGGCACGATGTTCGTCAGAATATGGTCATAACCCCAACCGCCGTAGCGGTGCAGGCCGATTTTCAGGCAGACGTCGTTGGACACGAGGATTTGGCGAAGATAACCGCAGCCGATCAGTTCCCTGATCGTGCGAACCCGCTCGATATCCCGCGCGAACAATCCTCTCAGCACGCTTTTGTGCCGCCGGTCGGAATAGAACTCCTTGCCGAAATTGTCGAACTCGATATATGCTCCGCGGTCAAGCAGAGCCTTCAAATAGTCCGGGACAATATCGACATCCACGTGGTTGATGCAGATTTTATCTGCGGCGGCGCCATGGGCTGTCAGAATATCGATTACCTCCAACCCGCGCCTCGCCCACAAATCGGTGTGCACATGCAGCCCGAGACCGGTCTGCTGCTGCACCATCGCCGCCGCGATCAGCGTTTTGCGTTCGTTCGGATGGATAACCGCGCTCGTCCCGATCTCCCCGATGACGCCGGCACGAATGTTCGTCCCGTCCATGCCGTACGTCACGTCGCGATGAATTTCCTCGGCGATGTCGTCCACAGTCTTGTCGTCCATATCCCTTGGATGGGAGGCATGAATGTAATACCCGCACCCCGCAATGATCGGAATGCCGACCTCACGCGACACGCCCGCCAACAGCGCCGGATCGCGTCCGATATCCCTCAGCGTCAGGTCGACGAATGCGCCGCCTCCTGCCCGCTTGAACGCTATCAATTCTGCCTTCACGACGTCTTCCTCGTCGATGACGGCGTTATCCAGCACCGCATATGGGTTACGGGTCAATACCCCGAAATTGGCGAGACTCACTTTTTCCGCCGCCAACGACTTCGCCCCGATCGCCTGGGGTTCAGGCACCAGTGGGCGCAGATCGATGAACGCATGCTCATGCGGCAGAACCCAGCCCAGGTTTTCCGTCTCCATCCTGCCTGTTACCGTTATGACGGACATTTGACGACCTCCTCCCTTATCCCGTTACATAACATTCAATTTCCGTACTCAAGCCGTTAAATCAAGAAATCGAAACAAGGTTTCCGCCATCAGATCGTGACCGTATTCATTCGGATGGATGCAATCGTTCATCAACGTCCCTCGACTGTTCGGTTCCTTCTCGCTTCGATCCCCGAAAGCCCGATAGACATCGCATAATGGAACTTGTTCCGTGATCGAGAATTCTCTCATGGCTTGAATATAGAGAGGATAGCTGTTGCGAATGTGATTTTCCTCCAAGCGGATATCGATCGTATTAGGCGTCAACAAAATAAGAGTGCTGCCTGCGGATCTGACTTTTTCTGCAATAGAGATCAGATTGGCCTTGAACTGCTGCACTTCTCCTGCTCCCCATAAGGAGTCGTTCATACCGATCATCAAAGTTACGACATTAGGACGAAACCTTAGCGCATCTCGATCCAACCGTTCCAAAATCCCCCTCGTCGTATCGTCGCTTACACCGGCATTCAACACCAATTGCCGCCGGCCGAACTTTTTGAGCAGTTTTTCTTGGAACTGGCCCGCGTAGTTCAGCTTGCCATGCGTATGTTCGTTTTGCTCCGTGATCGAATCTCCCATGCAGACAATGAATGCCTTATCCGCACTTCCAAGCATGTCACTCAGACTTTGCATTCGCTTTACCTCCTGGTGAAAATCAGCTTAATTATACAAAGAGGGATATGGACCAACTACTTTCCGATCTCCACTTTCCCTATCTTTTGTCCACGACTATGTAAAATGAGGGGGTGGAAACGCGAACTGCCGACGGCAGCAACGTCCGTCGGCAGTTCATGGTGTAAGGCTCCTCATCTATATCTCGATAATGGTCGCTTGCAAATGGAACGTTTTAAGTGAAGGATACGCCTGACGGAATCGGAAGACTAGCAGCACCAGACTGCCCGAAATTTAATAGATTCGATACACTCCCGAGTGAACAGTCGCAGGTGGATTGGGGATTTTGTGAAACGGAAGATATAACAAACTACCGCTGCATGCGGTTATAACAACCCAGACATGCAGCGGCAATTTTTCACGAGATTAGATTAGTTTTTGGCAGCAAGCCATTCCTGCATACGGAGTAGGACAACTACAGCTTCCGCCCGGGACAATTGCTTGAATGGTGCGAATGAGCCTTTACCCGTGCCTACTATGAGACCCGCTTGTATCAAAGCATAAACTTGATCCTTGGCCCACTTCGGAATTTGACTGTCATCGGCACTTACGGAAACATCTCCACCCACTCGTGGCAGGTTGAGCACACGTGCCAATATGACTGCCATCTCAGCGCGGGTAATCATGCGGTTTGGTTGAATATTATTGCCTGAATCGCCGACGATCCAACCGGCATTGATCGCATACGCGATCGCATCACGTGCCCACGTTCCGACTTTATTACCATCGGGAAAACCATTTAATACATCTCCTATCACCGTATCATTCGGTCGCAGTACCCGGAATAACAGGGAAATAAACTCCGCGCGCGTCGTCCCTTGATTAGGTCGGAAGGTTTGATCCTCATAGCCTTTCACCCACCCATCAGCAATTGCCCGCTCGATGGACTCCTGTGCCCAATGCTTCACAATATCCGTTATTTTAACATTCGAACTCGATTGACCAGGATTGTTATTGCCTGATTCGTTGTTATCCGAACCATTACCATTGCCATTGCCATTACCGTTCCCGGATGCCGCCCGTTGAATAACGACCGTATAAGTCTTCATAGCTCCATTTAAGTCCGTAATTAATAACGGTACCGTGTTGATCCCTACACTCAATTTCACCTCAATTGGCGTACCGCTTCCGTAAACTTGACCCAGTACCGTGATCGTTGATGAAGGGAAGCTAGTCGTAGGTGTAATAGTCAGGCTTGCAGTCTCATGACCAACTTTTACAGAATAGGATGTGACCTTCGGATCAAACACCGGATTCAGACTGCCTGTACTGACCGTCAATTCGCTTAAATCGGTATGAGGAGTCGCTTGAGTTGCTATATGAGCCAATTGCTTTAATTCCACTTCGCTGAGCGTACGGCTATAGACCCTCACATCGTCTATTAGACCATGCAAGCTTGCCCCTGTCTCGTTTGCGGCACCCCCGATGTAATCACTTAAGCTGCCATCATGCAAATAAATTACCGGATTATGCTGTCCGACTTGAACGCCGTCAATATAAAGCTGAATCCCTCCAGAACTTCCATAGGTAACAGCTACATGAACCCATTTTCCTGCTTTAAGTTGCCCTCCTTGAATGGTAGTCCACGGCACCTCAGGATCTCCAGTCCGCATTTTAGCATCAAACCGTCCTCCTGCTGCCACTTCAAGAACGATACCTCCGTTGGCATAAATAATCTGCCGTTTTTCCACACTTTCCAATTCGATCCATGAAGATATCGTGAAACCCGTCCAATTCGTCAAATCAATCGCAGGTGTTTCGATGTACTGTGATCCACCATACATAAAAATGGAATTGGTACCGAATTTACCAGTCAAACTTGCGGGAACCCATATACCGCCAACAATGGTCCCCACCTTTTGCGGGCTCGATTTCGATGCGGAGTCTAAAGTGATTTGCCCATTACCCTCATCGAAAGCCCAATGCGCTTCCAATCCATCGTTGTTGGCTTTCTTACCTGTTTCAATGAGACTGATATCGTCTATCCATGCCGTACCGCCATCCATCAAGGAATTCATGTAAATTTCTACCTTACTTGGTGACACGACTGCTGGCGTTGTAAAGCTCACCTCTATTCGTGTCCAATCCTTCGTCCCAAATACCGGAAATGGGGCGTAATCCATCATTGTTGTTATCCCGGATTGTATACACTGTATCGATATGCCCGAACCTCTTATTTGATTTGTTTTGACCCACGCACTGAGCTCATAATCCGTATTGGGTTGAAGAGCAACCCCCTGACTTAATACACTCTGGGCTGCGATGCCCGTCATTTTGATCGACTTACCGCCCGTACGGGCAACCGTTGAATCATAATCAAGACTTGCGCTTTGGCTCAGCAATCCTTCTGTCCAATCGCCATTCTCTACTTCAAAAGAACCGTTCTTCAGCAGATTGTCTGTGCCTTGTACCGTAATGCTAACAGATGCAGAACTGTTGCTCGTTCCTCTGCTATCCGTTGCAACTGCCGTAATCGTATAACCACCCGATGGAGCATGCAGCCAAGTCGCTTGGTATGGAGCTTGCAACGCAGTGCCCACTTTTTTACCGTTTGCAAAAAATTCAACACGACTGATTCCAGTCCCGACATCGGCCGTCAAGTGAACCGTCGGGCTCGCTCCTGAATAAACGGCGTCTTGGCTAGGCGAGGTCAAGACGACAACAGGTTCGTTGTGGTTCTGCGACGGGATGAGTTCAAACAGCTTGCCATCTCCTGCTACAAAAGGAATTGCCGAACTGCCCAGCGTGTATTCCTGACCTGTCTCCAAATCTTTTAAAGTTCCTTCATATTGTGTCGACTGAACAGTTAAACTCTGCGGATGTTCAGCATCCATATTAACCGCTACCACATACGTTTTCGTACCGTCTTTGCTTACCAACGTGCTTGTATAGGGCTTAACATTTCCCGACGCACTAGCAGTGAAACGATCTTTGTCCTTCTTTGCTGCAAGCAACTTATCCCGCAGAGGTTTGACCCGGTTAGCCAGTTGGCTCGCTTCGTCATATAATTCCGGGTGATCCTGGAACCCCGTTACATTTCCATTGGGCGGCGTTTCATATAGAAACCAGAAGATGCCCGTTGCCCCTTCACCGATGGACATCCAATTCTGCATTCGCAATTCTGAACGCAAAGGTGAACGGAGAGAGAATCGTCCTCCACTGTCGAAGGTATGGGCTTGCAATATAACCCATAGAGGTTGATCAGCCTGCTTCGTTTCTGTCACTTTTCGGATATAGCTGATAAAATCCCATTCTGTATACCCATAACCATTCATCGTAATATCTCCGAACGCATTTTTCACTGAGTAAGGATACACGTCAATCATAAAGGCATCCAAATTAATCGCTGAATACATCTCACTCACCGTACCAATCCCAATTACAGGTGAGAGTACTTTCATATCGGGCATCTCTGCATGAATCGCATCCGTCATCAGTACATGTTTGGCCATTGTATCCATTCGAGGTTCATCTGAGAGAATAACGCTCCTGACACTGGAATGTCCTTCAAGTCGAGCTTTCAGCATCCTTGCGATATCCTGTGCTTTCTGCGCATCGTCCGGGGCAGAGGTCTTTTGTATAAAATTTCTAAGATTTATCATAGGATTATAGTAAAGCCCCATACCATAAGCATCTGCGATGTCAAAATCTAATACATCTTGGTTTAGCGATCCATTAACAGCATAATAGGAATCGAATCCTTTTGAATATAAATCGGCTACCGTTTTCTGAAATAATTCCCGATTTCCGGTTGGCATATTCCCAAATACCCCGATGGGAAAATCGCTTTTCTTCAACGGTACAATGTCTGTAGGCAACGGCTTCGGAGGCGGCAAGGGTTGCATCTCGCCCTTCACGATGAAATTCTTGACCTTTTGTCCTAACGGCGTCGGATCCTGAAAGACAAACCCTGCATACCTTATATCCGGAGTAAACCCTGCAATCCCGCTGATATCATAGTGATCAACGACTTTCTCCGTATTCACCCAAGCTGTTACTGTATGATTGGCGGCATTATATTCCACTTTCACTTTGTTGTATCCGCTTTCATTAAAGGCGGTTGCATGGCCTTGAAAAACAGGATTTTTTGCCCCGTTTACATAGACTTCAAGGTTGCCGTTTGAACGCAAGTTCATCCAGACTTGACCATCATACCAAAATTCTCGGGTACCTTTAGAGAAGCCAATAGCCATCCAGCTTGTCATATTTGTCACTGATACATCCGCTTCGACACTCATACTTGGACCCGAAGGAACATAGGGCACAATAGCCAGATTATGACCCCAATTCGAATGACTTGACACATTAGCATCTGCGCCACTACCTGCAAACACTATCGATTCGTTTCCAATCCATCTCCGGCCTCCAACTTCTGTTGCTGTTCCGATCAATGGAAATCCCTGAACTCGATCTATGTCCGTCTGTTGGAAGGTGTCGGATATAGCCACCGGCAACTCCGTATCAGGTTGTGGTATCCGCACTCCCTTTACAGCGAAATTATCAATCCTTTGGACATTTACATCTCCCGAGGTAACCATAAATCCTGCATATTGGATATCCGGTGTAAAGCTACCGAGACTAAAATGATCGACTACTTGTTCATTGTTTACCCATGCTGTTACCGTTTTCAAAGATGAGTCATAGCTCACTTTCAATTTGTTCATTTGATTCGGAATGAAAGCTGTGGATGTTCCTTGTCCAATGGGAATAGCCGTCCCATTCGCATAAATTTCGTAAGCCCCATTGCCTCTGATATTCATCCAAATTTGGCCGTCATACCAAAATTCAGATTCTCCCTTATTAAACCCGATTGCCATGAACCCCGTTCCGTTGCTGTCCGGCCATAGATCCGCCTCTACGCTCATTTGTGAATTCTGTTGCGGTTCAAAGGGCACATTTGCTTGAAGAGAGTCCGAAGCATTCGGCTTAATATACTGTTCTCCTGCTGTCTCTGCGAAAACATATGCAGCT
>NZ_JBHSMI010000023.1:121841-231166 GCF_042655525.1 Cohnella soli | reverse complement strand
CACTTTTAGTCGTCCAATTCACATACCCAACCTCTGTTTGACTACCGTTTAATTGACTGCCGACCGTGCGATTGACCCCATCAATCGAGAAGGTGTCCGAAATGACCACTGGTAATGTTGGTTCCGGCAATGGAACCCGTACACCTCTAACGACGAAATTATCAATCCTTTGGACATTTACATCTCCCGAAGTAACCATAAATCCTGTATATTGGATATCCGGTGTAAAACTGCCGAGACTAAAATGATCGACTACTTGTTCATTGTTTACCCATGCTGTTACCGTTTTCAAAGATGAGTCATAGCTCACTTTCAATTTGTTCATTTGATTCGGAATGAAAGCTGTGGATGTTCCTTGTCCAATGGGAATAGCCGTCCCATTCGCATAAATTTCGTAAGCCCCATTGCCTCTGATATTCATCCAAATTTGGCCGTCATACCAAAATTCAGATTCTCCCTTATTAAACCCGATTGCCATGAACCCCGTTCCGTTGCTGTCCGGCCATAGATCCGCCTCTACACTCATTTGTGAATTCTGTTGTGGTTCAAAGGGCACATTTGCTTGAAGAGAGTCCGAAGCACTTGGCTTAATATACTGTTCTCCTGCTGTCTCTGCGAAAACATATGCATTAGGGTAAGCCCATTGACCACTTTTAGTCGTCCAATTCACATACCCAACCTCTGTTTGACTACCGTTTAATTGACTGCCGACCGTGCGATTGACCCCATCAATCGAGAAGGTGTCCGAGATGATCACGGGTAATGGATCAGACTCTTCTGCATAAGCCCTTGCTGCAACTGATTGTGGAACGACGGACATAATAACAAATAAGATAATACCCAATATCTTCATATATTTCACAGTATCACAACCCCTTCATTTTTTTGGGATCAAAAATACTTACACCAATTGTTTATTAGTCTACAAAGTCACACCAAAAATCGTTGGATGAAACCAGTCGATGCCTTGCGGTAAACGAGATCAGCAAGCAAAAACGCCTTCAGCGTCCTTCCGGCGCTGGAGAAGCTTTGCGGAGGTTATTCAGAAGTGGATAAGCGTGAAACTTATAAATTCTGAATAACAAAAAAAGCAAGGAAATGCCGTCCGGAACTGTTACGACCATATCCAAGTAAGCCGCAACGCCGAAGTCGCTTGCTCTATTGTCTGATTTGACGAATTTATCCTTTAACGCTGCCCAACACAATGCCTTTAACAAAGAAACGCTGCAGGAACGGATAGACGATCAGCACAGGCAGCGATGCTGCAAAGATTTGCGCCGCTTTCAATGTCTGTTCCGAAATTCGCGACAAAAGGACGGTGTCATTAGGAGACAGTTGTGTCATTTCACGTCCAATGATTACCGTTTGCAAATAGCTGCTAAGCGGATAATTGGATGGGCTATTCATCAGAATCAACCCATCGAACCAGGAATTCCAATGCCCCACAATACTGAACAACGTAAGCGTTGCTATCGCTGGCAGCGACATCGGTACGAACAGCCGAAATAGAACAGTTCCATGCCGGGCGCCATCGATAAACGCCGCTTCCTCCAGTTCTCGCGGCAAGCCGCGAAAAAAATTAAGCAGCACGATGGTGTTGAATACCGCAACAGCCCCCGGAAGGACAAGCGCCCAAATCGTATTAAGCATGTGAAATGTTCGTATAGTCATATACCAGGGAACGAGTCCGCCTGAAAATAAGATCGTCGCTACGAAAACCCAGGCATACACGGTTCGGAAGCGAAATTCGCTCTGCTCTTTGGACAACGGATACGCAGCAAGCACGGTCAATAGCATGCTAATGGTTACACCAAGCACAACCCGCTCCACAGAGACACCCATCGCTTTAATAAATTGGGCTTTGCCGAATACATAGCGATAGGACTCCCACGTCCAATCGATCGGCCAGAAGTTAACCTGACCGGCGGTGGCGGGGGCTGAGCCGGATAATGAAACCGCCAATACGTGGATCATGGGCAGAATGCATAAGATCGAGAGGACAATAAGAACGAGATAAATCAGCCAAATGCCGGCTCGTTCCATAGGTCGCTGTGCATATTTCATTGCGATAGCGCTCCTTCTAGAAAATCCGATAGTTTGCTAGCCGATAAGCAAGCCAATAAGATATGGAGATCATGATGAATGAGATGACCGACTTAAAAACGCCTACGGCAGTCGCCAGGCCATACTTGAATTCCACCAAGCCGGTACGATAAATGAGCGTATCGATAATATCACCGGTCTCGTAGACGGCCGTATTGTACAAGTTAAATACTTGATCAAAGCCTGCGTTGAGCACGTTGCCAAGACTTAAAGTCGTCAGGAGCACGATAATCGGGATGATCCCGGGAATCGTCACGTTTAATGTCTTTTTCCAACGGCCCGCGCCGTCTACTGTGGCAGATTCGTAAAGGGCCGGATTGATGCTCGTAATGGCGGCAAGATAGACAATTGTGCTGAATCCGAATTCCTTCCAGGCGTCGGAGAGCACAAGTATTATTCGAAACCAGCTATTGTCACCCAGAAAAAAGATCGGTGAAATATCGAATATGCGGGTCAAAAACGCGTTAACCAAGCCCTTCATTGACAAGAGATCGATCAATATTCCCGCCAGTATGACCCATGATAAAAAGTGGGGCAGATAAATAATCGTCTGAATCCCTGATTTCAACAGCTTGTGGCGCACTTCATTAAGCATGATGGAAACGATTAAAGGCAACAGAATCCCGACAATGATTTTCATCCCTGCAATAACGACGGTATTGATAAGAACTTGATTGAAGTTAGGCAGCATGAATAAATAGGTGAAGTTATCCCATCCGATCCATTTCGAACGCCATACGCCTAGACCCGCATTAAACTTCTGAAACGCAATGACAATTCCAGCCATCGGCAAGTAGCTGAACATCAACAACAGCACAAGCGAGGGCAGCAGCATGAGATGAAGAGGCCCTTCTTTCCTCCATTTGCGAGCTGGCATATACAGGCTCCTCCATTGCCAACATGAGTCGGCTTGCTCCATGGAAGCAACCGACTCATGATCAGGCATCTTGATTTACTTCATGGTTTGTTTCCATTCATTTACTTCTTTCGTAATCTGGTCTCCGCCAAGCTTTTTCCAATTTTCCACGAATTTATCAAAGTCGTCGATTGGCGCAGCATTCATAATGATCTTGGAGAACGTCTCCAGCTCAAGTTGGTCAAGCGTCGCTTGTTTATCCGTCATTGTCGGTGTCGGAACGCCGTAGAAACCGTTGTTTACATACAAGCCTTTCTTCATCAGGTCAAAATAAATTTTCCAAGCATCGGAGTATAGCGTCCAACCGTATAAGGAATTCTCGCCATCTCGCGCTTTCTTCGCGTTTTCAATCACAAGCTTGGCCGTTGCATCCGTCGCTAGAGACGGATCATTCGCATCCGTCGCATCAATGATTTGCTGGAATAACACATCCGTGGAATCATTGGAGAAGACGGGAGCAAATTTCCAGATTTGAATCGTTCCGTCTTTCGGATCGTACATGTATTTATCATAATTTTCTTTCGTCGCTCTATCGCCAACGGTGATATCGAAAGCCATATTCATCATCTTCACGATAACCTCAGGATGAGAATAGCCTTTGCGCACAACGTATTGTCCCAACGTCGGCGAATTCAGCGAGACCTTCGCCTGGCTGCCGTCCAATCTCATCAGCGGGAATGGTTTCCATTCCACTTCCGGGTGCTTAACCTTCGTTTGATGAATAAATTGTCCGAAGTAATGCGGTCCAATGGCGATTCCGGCCTTGTTGGCTACCAGCGTCTCAATCACTTTTCCAGCGTCCTTGACGATGAATTCCTTATCAATTAGTCCTTCCTTGTACAGATTTTGTAAAGCCTGCAGTGCTGTTTTTACTTCCGGTTGAATGCTGCCATAGACGAGATTTCCGGTTTTATCCGCTATCCAGGATTTCGGGAAAGCATCGAAAGAGTTAAACAAGCCGCGATTGCCGAGAGCGCTGCCTAAGAAATCTTTTTCGAATACAATTCCTGTCGTATCTGCTTTATGATTTCCGTCAGGATCGTTCTTGGTGAACGCTCGAGCGATGGCGAACACATCTTCAAGCGATTTTGGCTCCTGCAGGCCGAGCTTCTTCAGCCAATCGGTACGAATCCAGATCAAAGTGCTTGGCGCCCCGCCAATAGCTGAGGCCGCATCAGGAAGAGCATACAGCTTATCGCCGACCATTCCTGATTTCAGCGCGATGCCGTCGCCAATAGCGTGCTGCTTCTTCATTTCCTCCGAAGCGTATTTCTCGTACACCTCCGTTAAATCCGCCAAACTGTCCGATTCCAGGAGTTGCTTGAATTGCGCAGGAGAAACCTTCATCAGATCGGGCAATTCGCCGGAAGCGATGGACATGTTTAGTTTGCTGTCATACTGTCCGCTATCGACAGCCCACAGCACTTTTGTATCAATTCCGTACTCATCGCGTAATGTACGCGTCCATACATTGTCTTCATAAGTTTGACCTTCGGGAAGCTTCATATCTGCAGTGATTGCCCTAACCGTTGTTACCGTAATCGGCGGATCATACTTTGCACTCGGATCAGGCGTTGCTTCTCCGCTAGGCTCCGAAGATGCGGAAGATGGCGCACTGGAAGCGGCGCTTGATGAAGCGCCCGGTGAAGCGGAATTGTTGGATTTCGAACACGCTGTAAGCAAGATAGAACCTACAAATACAAAACACATTAGCAGCAATAAATTTCTTTTCATGCTCTTCCCCCTTAATGGAATCATAAATGGTTTTGTTTAACGATTTTTATTATAAGTTGACTGCAAATGGGCAACCACTTGCCATATTCCACTTTCTCTATCTTTTCTCCACTAACTTTCAGAACCGAATGTCGACGATCACCATCCCTCTGCCGGGCACATAGAGCCGAAAGCGGGATTGATCCGGAAATACCGGGATGCCCGGAAAGTCCGTCAGCACCTGAACCGAAGAGATCGTGCGGCCGATCTCGATCTGTGCCGTCTTGTAATTCATATGAAGGTTCCGCAGCAGAAGCCGCCACCGGTTCGGCTCCATCTCCAATACGGCGATCCGGATGTACTCCTGATTCCGCAGCGCCCTCGGAGCCCCTCCTTCATCTTCAGCGGTCCATCGGACGCAAGCTTCAAGCAGTTCTTCGGGCATGTGACGATACGTCAGGCTATGCAGCCAGGAAATCGCGTCATTCGGCGCTTCGCCCGCTTCCTCCTGTTTTCTTTCCGACCCTGCGCTTGCTGACCGCACCACCGGATTTCCGCCGCCGGTCCGTTCCGCTTGCGCCCAGAACATGTCTCCCGCTTCGCACTCGAGCTTCCACCCGGCTTCCTCCGCGATGCGGAGAATCCGATCGTCGCATGCACCGATGATCATCACCCGGCCGTTCCGATAGTCCAGCACTTCCTGCAGCTCGTCGTCGGGGAGCAGATGAACGTTCACGGCGACGATCGCTCCGCTCGTATTTTTCAGATGGCCGACATTAACCGTGCCGTGCAGAAGCGCGCCGCGTTCGATCAGTTCGTGGGCGAATTTGTGCGGATGCCACTCCCGCGTCCGGCCATACGTCTCCAGATTTCGGTGGAGCAGTCGGTCGGACCATACCAGACAGGCGCCCAATACGTTGCTTGGCTCGCCGCCAAAGCCGAGATCCCATCTCGAAGTCAGCCATTTCCAGCCGTCGCGGTCGATTCCGTCTCCCAGGCAGGCCATAAACCCCGAAGCGCAGCGCACGGCACCGTCCGACTGCCTCGAATAGACGTTAGAGAAGGAGAAAATATCCCGCTCCAGTACGGTCGGAGCATGCCGCAGCGAATCCCACTGCTCGTTCGTATCCTGAATCGCATTCAGGCAGATCAGCTTCGTGCCGGGCACGTAAGCTTTCAGAGTCATGACCATCGCCATGAATTCCGAGCCCGGCTCGTATTCCGTCTCGTCAGCGCCCGCCGACAGGGACGCCCCGACGGACTCCACGATGATCCCGTCGACGCCCGACTCCGCAATCCGGCGATAATCGACGCCGTATCGATGCAACGCCTCGAACGGATCCCGGGTCCAAGCTGAGTTAAATACGACCTTCTTGCCTTCCCGATGGAGCGCAGCTACGATTTTGTCCCAGAGGCTTCCCCAACGCTCCGCGTGAAAGCGTATCCATTCCATGCGTCTGTTTGTCCAGATCCAATCCGCCCGCTCCTTCATGCTTCCGGAATCCCCATCGCAATGAAGAGAAATTCCCGCGACCGTTTCCGTCCCCGCATGCCGGACGAATTGCTCAACCATATCGTCGGAATAATCGGATTCCGCGAGGCTTAAACGCGAGCTCGTATAACCGTCGGCGCCATGGAAACCATCGAAGCCAAATTCCCGCATCACCGTCATCAGATCGCGAAGGAACAAGTCTTCGTAGTAGGAGCCGTCCTTGAACCGCTTGAGCGGGTGAATGACTTGCAGCGGTTCCCCGCTGGCGCGCATCTCATAAAGTTCGGAATGCTCCGAGCACCATCGACTTGCCTGCGGCTTGCCTTCCAGCCGGTACAGGAACAAATTGAAAAAGCTGCAGTAGACGGCGACGCCATGCGACTGCAGCTCCTTGACGAGCCCCCTGAGCTGGAAGTTGGTCCAGGGCTGCCGGTCGTTTCGTTTGCCGAATGGACGGGCCGCATAAGAGCACATTTCGGGAGGCAGCGTCCATTCGAACTCCATTCCGGCATGACCATGCACGAAATCGGGGGTGAAGAACAGAAGAGAAACGGCTTCCGGTGCGAATCCCACCGTATCCAGGTATTCTGCCACGCCATAATCCGCCTGCGTATGATCGAATCCGATCAGCTCGATCCATATCCAGCTCTCATAGTTTTTCGTTGTTGTCCGCAATTCGTTTCCCTCGCTTTATGGGAAGCCCGCAAATGCGGGCTCCTTGAATAGTCCCATTATAAGGAGGGCAGTCGTCAGGCGAATACTTTCCGATGTCCACTTCCTCTATCTTCTATCCACCAGTTGCTTTAGACGGCCGCACCTAGTCGTTCATAGATACTCAATCTTTGTCGCCTCCATGGAGATCCCGATACTCTTGCGGGGTCATACCCGTCGCCTTGCGGAAATACCGATAAAAATACGGTTCCGACAGAAACCCGATCGCAGCGGACACCTCATAAATCTTCATCTGCGTGTCCTTCAGCATCTCCTGTGCCTTCTTCAGCTTCATGCCGCTAATATAGCTCGACAAGTCCTCTCCCGTCGCCTTCTTGTATAGCCGGGACAAATATTTCGAATTGTGGCCGATGACGTCCCCAATGGCCACAAGCGAAAGATCGTCTCCCAGATGTTCCCGGACGTAGCGTTGAACCTTCTGTACGACGACATTTTCCTCCTGTTCCATGCCGCCGCGGCTTTCCGCGAATATCGCTCCCGACAGCTCCTGCAAGTAGGCCATCGCCTCCTTCCAGGAAACGTGCGCGCCCAGCCCCGTCAGTCTGTCGATATCGAACAGCCGCTCGCGCTCCTCGCCCGACAGCCGGTTCAGCTGCGTCAGATACATGGGCACGAGCGAATAATAGATTTCCTGACGGATCGCCGGATCGCCCTCGTACCGGTCGCCGTCGCGGATCACCTCCGCCAGCGCGCCGTCGAACGCCTCCTTCTGTCCGTTCTGCAAATACAGCGTCATCAGGTCGATTCGGCTGCGAAGCTGTCCGGAGTTGAACGGCGCACGCGCGCTCCCGCTCGCCGCTTCCGACGAGCCCTCGTCATAGACCCACAGAAATTCCGAGCCCATGCCCAGCCCCCGCGACAGCAGCCGGTTGTATTCTTCATAGAGATCGGCGGACCGCTCCCATCGAACGGACGTCCTCTTCATAATAAAAGAAAGCGGCGTATCCAGCAGATCCCTGCACGTCATCTGAATCAGCTCGAGACAGCCCCCGATGTACTGCGGAATGTTCTCCCGCAGGCCGCCGATTTCGTCCGTTCCCGCCAGCTGCATCAGCCACATCGTTCGGGAACGGTCCAGCTCCACGGAAACCAGCCTGACCGAACTCGTCAAAATCTCCTGCGCGATATTTCGGATGCTGTAGATCAGCAGGCTGCGGTCGTAGATGCTGTGGAACCGTCCGAAATGATCGACCCGGACCATCGCCATCAGGACCGGAGCGTCCGCTGCGAGCGGTACGTTCAGTTCCGCGAACAGCTTCTCAAGCTTGGTGATAGCATGTTGATCCCCTTGCAGAATATGGCTTAGCAATTCTCTCTGCAGCGACGGAAGCGCCAGCTTCAGCTGTTTGTCCGCTTGGGCGACAAGCTCCTCCTTGCGGATCTCTTCCCCGATCTGCTCGATCGCTTTCTCCAGCGCCCGAACGACCGCGTCGTCCCCTTCCGCCTTCAGCACATAGTCGACACCCTGGTGGCGCATCGCCTCTTGGACATAATCGAAATCGTTGAACCCGGTCAGGAAAATGACCTTACACTTCGGCCACTGCCGGATGATCCGCTTCTGCAGCTCCAGTCCGTCCATCTCCGGCATGCCGATATCCGAGACGACGATGTCCATCCGATGCTTGCCGAGCAGCGCCAGCGCCTCTTCGGCGGATAACGCGCCATACACTTCCAGCGCCCAGTGTTCCTGCTGCGCCAGAAAGTCGACGAGCCCGTGAACGATCAGCGGCTCGTCATCCACGATCAATACGCGATGCATGCTTCATTCCTCCCCGATACGGAATTTTGACGGCGACGAGCAGCCCGCCCAGTTCGCTTCTGCCGAATTGCAGTCCGGCTTCGGATCCGGCCCCGTAGTATAGCTGCAAGCGTCGATGCACGTTCAGCAAGCCGGTGATTTCCTGACCGATCTCGTCGCCGCACAGCGAACGGTTTAACCCGCTTAGCGTCTCGTCGTCCAGATGATCGCCATTGTCCTCAATGACGATCATTACGCCTCCCCCGTCGTTTACGCCGCCCTCGATTTCTTCCGCCGCAATTCGCAGCCTGCCGCCGCGGACTTTTTTCTCCAGCCCATATTTGTAAGCGTTCTCAAGAATTGGTTGGATGATCATTCGCGGGACGCGAAGCTCCTTGTGGCAGGACGGAAACTCAGGCCACTCCACCTCGATCCGGTCGGCGAACCGGACTTTTTGTATTTCCGTGTAGATAACCGCGTGGTTCCACTCCTCTGCCAGCGTTACAGCGTCCGCGCCCGTGCGGGTCAGGAACAGAAAGTATTTGCCGAGAAAATCGGTAAAACGCGTCACATCTGGCAGGCCGTAAGACGACGCCATTCGATGCAGCACGAAAATCGTGTTGTACAGAAAATGGGGATTAATCTGCGACTGAAGCTGCTTGAGCTGCGCCTGCTGGGAATGGATGCGCTCCTCATACACTTCGCGGATCAGGACACGCAGCCGGCTAACCATCACGTTGAACTGCCCGAACAAATATTTGAATTCGTCGTGCTTGCCGTGGCTGAGCGCAATATTCAGATCGCCGTCCTCCACTTTCCGCAGCGCGCGCACCATCACCTGCAGCGGGCGATGGATGATTTTGTACATCCGGTACGAGAACACGATCACAATGACGACAGTCGCCGCCGACAGCAGCCAGAGCAGCAGATTGTACCGGTCCAGCATGCCGAAAATCCGGTTCTCCGGGACAGCGACCAGCAGCACCGTATTCAAATATTTCGAGCTCTGGTATGCGCCGAAGAACGGTTGCCCGTCCAGCTTCAAGCTCCCGAACCCGCTGTCGGAACGCCCCGCCCCCTCTTTGAGCAGGTTTTCCAGGCTTGCCGGTACGCCTTCGACCGTCGCCTGAGGATGTGAATTGGACAGCATCCACGAACGTTCGAGATTGGTCATATAGAATTTGCCGTCCTCTTTGGCGGTGACTTGCTGCAGCGTCGTCATCATCGCCTCTCTGGACAGCACGATTTTCATGTAAAAGTTCGTTCTCGCGCCGGAATGCGGAGGGTCATACAAAGCCAAGATCAACTCGCCGTTCCAAGGAATGATTCTCGGACTCCGGAGCGTGTTGGAATCGCGGATCATCTTCATCTCGGGCTCGCTCATCGGGTCCGAATAGGTCGAGACACGGATTGTTTTCTCGAGATTGGGGATGTACACCTGGATGTCCTTGATCAGGCGCGCGGAATCCTTGAACGAATTCAGCTTCTTTTTCAACCGGTTAACCGCCGTCAGTCTCTCATAATCGCTCAGCGTGATCGAGACCGTGCTCAGTTTCTGGAGATCCTCGTCGTTCAGAAAATCCGTCTTCATCTGTTCGATATGGTTGATCTCCGAATCGATCAACGCGGAGTAGGAGCCGATGCGCGATGCCATGGAGCCGGCGATCTCCTTCCGCAGAATGCCGCCGCTCGTATGGTTGATGATAAACACGAGCAAATAGAGAGGAATAATAAGCAGAAGAAATAGAACCACGATTCTAACGAAAATGTTCGGATACTTGAATGCTCTCACGCGCCCACCCCGCTGCCCACCCGAGTTGTTTTCAAAATTATAAGGGATCGTCCCACGGAACGCTACTGTCCGTTGACCATTTGGACTATCTTTTCGCCACTTGGCTGCAGCGGCGAGCGACAGGTGGACAAAAGATAGCTGATGACGAATATGGAAAGTGGTCGGGCCGCAGCTCCCTGCTTATAATTTTCGCTGAACAGGACTGAGTGTGAGACAAGGAGTGAGACATTTTGGAGAAGCTGAAAAACGGTAAAGTATTTATCTGGATGCAAATGTTGGGCTTCGAGCGCGAGGATGCAGACCGGGGCGCGGACAGATTTCTGAATCAGACAGGTTTTGTCCCGGACGGGGCTTGCGCGCTGCTGTTTCATCCGGATTTCGTGAACCAGCACCGGGGAATGGACGAAGAATACGAACTGCCCGCCGACAACTGCGCCTACTACGGCATTCCGCGCAACTCCGAACGGGAGCGGCAGCCTTGGACGAATCATGATTTACGAGACCTCGCGCGCAACCTGGCCGCTTCCGGTACCGGGATGTACGCGGGTATTATGGGCAGTACGATCGGTGACGCCTTTCACCGCGAATGGATTGCCGATCACCCGGAAATCTACAGCCATCGCCGAGGGGGCGGGCGGCACGGGCACTTTGCGCTCAAGCGGTTTGCCGATGGGACTTACTATGAGGACTTTTTCGTCGATCAGCTTTGCCGTACGCTGGTCGATTACGGCTTTAAGGGTGTCCATCTCTCAGACGGCTTCTGCCCGAACGGGAACATATTTCACGGCGACTACTCGACCGACCTGGTGACGCAGTTCGTCGACCATACCGGATTCGTCCTGCCCGATACGATTAAGGCGGGACTCGGCAACGACGAAGCCGAGACGGAAGACGCCCGCGGGGACTGGATTTGGCGGCATGCTCGCGCCGAATGGATCGAATTCCTGTGCTGGCGCTGGGAACGTTTCTTTGCGAAAATCTGCGCGCGCGTCCACGCTGTCGGCTGCGAAGTGATGGTGCTCGGCATGTACTGCACGGACCCGTTCGAGACGAAGTATTGCCTCGGCATGGATATGGCCCGGATCATGCGTGCCGGCGTCGATTACCTGACGGCGAACATTCTGCCGACGAGCGTCTTCATCTCTTCTCCGTGGGAGACACAGGATTACTTTTTTCACCGGTATATGGCGATCGCTCCGACGACGGCGGCGCATATTCGCGACGGTCATCTGATCTCCATGGCCGGCGTGCAGGATGCGACCGAAGAATGGGACGTGATGAAGCATGCACCCTGCCTGCACGAACGCGATCTGTATACGATGATGGCCTATCAGCTTGCGGAGAAAAACGGATCTAGGCGCGCTTTGGAAGGCTACTTCCTCTGCCTCGGCGACGGCATCCAGCGCGAAGACTGGAATTGGGAGCGCGAGCGTATGGAGATTGCTTTCTCCGCCGATGTCGAGCGCACGCTGTCTCCAGTTATGTTGTGGTCAGACTATGCGTACGAGCGCATGCTGAACGAGTATATCGACACCCGCCGCTGGACGCCGTTCAAGCTGTTCTACGAGTTGGCCAAGGCCGGCACTCATTGCGGCGCCTGCGTACGTTCGGAGGATCTGGACAGCTTCTCCGGCACGCTGCTCGTTCCCGATTTCGACATGCTGTCTCCCGAAGAGCAACGTATGATCGCAGCTTACGATCGCGGAACGGTCATCTGCACCGCGCTCGGCGGCTTCCGGCCGGAAGCCTACGGCATTAAGCCTGCCGTGTTGATCGCTGACCGCTTCAGCAACCGCCCGTTGACCGCTTTCGCCTTCGGCGGCTCCGCTTCGGCCTCGGTTTCGGATGAGCTCCTCGCGGCAGTCGAAGCGCTGCTCTCCGTCGACGACGGCGCGCCGAATTTGGAGGGTGAACCGGCCGATGTGGAGGACCACCCTTACACGCTAGTCGACACGCTTCGTTTCGCTAAGGTGACGACAGGATTCCGCGATGCAGTCGCGCTGCTGCTCCAGTCGCTGTCCGACTGCCCGTTGACGTGCGACACGCCATACATGGCTTTCCAACTGACCAACGGCGCATACCGGCTCTATCTATTCAACAAAACCGACTATCAGTACCGCCGCGCCTTCGTCACGATGAAACCGACCGTTGCGGACACGCGCGTCGTCTCAAGCTTCCCGATTCTGCCCGTCCGCTACAAAGACGAAGCGACCGGCGGACTAGTCCACCACTACACCGGCGAGATCTCCTCCAAGCAAAGCTTCGAGGTCAAGCTGCAGCCTGGCGGCGTCACGATTCTGGACGTCTTCCCAAGCGAATGATCGGCAGGTGATAGTTACGGAAGTTACGGATGCCGTTACGGCGGTGGGCGCGGATTTTGCGGTGACGGGATAAGAGGTTCTTAATATATAATTGTCTATGCTAATATACGGATTTACGAATATATTCGGGTGCAGCTAAGTGTATTTTCGGAAATTCGTTTCGGTGATTAATAACATCCAGGCGAGAACTATGTGCATTTCGCACACTTCGTTCTCGCCTGGACTCGCTTTACCCGAGAAATCGATCAAACTAACGCCCGCCATCTACTCCCCGCAAAGCTTCTCTTCCAGCGCCCGGCCCCACTGGACGTGGAAGCTCGGGTTCGGATGGTTGATGCCGTTGGACAGGAGCGCCACAATATCGACGCCTTCCCGAACCATCTGCTCCCACATGCCATACACGTCCAGCAAGGGAACGTTTAGCTTGGCAGCCAACTCGCGCACGGCGTTGGCGTACAGCTGCAGAATGCCGTCCTCGGCCAAGGAGACGAAATCGGGGATCAGCGGCTTGTGCGCCTCCGCGACTGCGTCGTTGTCCCTGTTCGTCATCATGCACGGCGTCATGAGCAGCAGCTCGGCGTCCGTCTCGCTCCGCACGCGCGCCACCAGATCGTCAAGCGCCTGCACGAAAGGCTGCAATCCGCCCTGGCGGCCGTGCGCATCGTTGTGGCCGAAGCAGATCGTGACGAGATCCGGCTTGTACATGAGCACATCGCGCTCCCAGCGGGATCGCGAGCCTTCCGCCTGATCGCCGTTTACGCCGGAGTTGATGACGTTAATGACGGTTTCCGGATAACGGCGTTCAAGGCCGCGCTTCAACACCTGGTGGTAAATATTCTCGTACTCCGACACGCCGATTGCCATACAACCCTGCGTGACGCTGTCGCCCATCGCGACATAGGTGACCGCGCGGGCCCTGACATCCCCGGCTCTCTCGCGCAGCCTTTCGTTAAAACGCGCAAACCCCATCGTCTTCGTCCTCCTTCTCTCTATTTCCAGTCTAGCACAATACCCAAGCAAAACTGCTTCTTGTCCGCAATCAGCTTCCACGCTTCATCTGCGCGCTCGACCGGATAACGGTGCGTTATCAACCGACCTGTCTCCAGCCAGCCTTCATGCACGCCCCGCAACGTCTCGTTCATTCGCTCGGGCGTCCAGCCGGATGGGCAATGCAGCGTAATTTCCTTTGCTCTCAATAGTTGAACATCGACAAATCCTTCGCTGCCGTAAAACCCAGCCGACACGATATGGCTATCGTGACGCATCAGCGGAAGCAACCCCATCACACTGTCCATATCCCCGACCGTATCGATGACGATAGACACGCCCTCCGGGGCAAACGCCCGAACGGCAGACGCGACGTCGGCCGCCTTCGTATTGCAACGGACAACCGCCTCGGGGAAACGCTCGAGCCGATCATCGTGCCGACCGAGCGCGATCACTTCCGCCCCGCGATGAAGCAACGTCTGTGCCGTCCAGTTAGCGACAAGGCCGTCGCCGAGCACAACCGCGCGATCGCCCGGTCCGGCTGGCGCCCGCATGCCGCAGTTGTACCCGACTTGCGTTAGCACAAGACCGGAGAAGTCTGCGGCAGGCAGCCCCTCCGGCAGCTTCCATATTTGATCGGCCGGCGTGACGGCCGGGCTGACGTGACCGCCGAACGAGTCGAACATCCCCTCCACCCGGCTAATGGTGGCGAAGACGCGGTCGCCCGGCTGCACATTCCGTACATTTGCGCCAACGCGGCTTACGATTCCCGTCTTCTGGTATCCTGCCACAATCGGAAACGGCCACGGCGCCCCCTCGACATACGGCGTATCGCCGGCGATCCGCTCACCGCGGAAAAACGACGACTCCGTCCCATTGCTAATCCAGGACACTTCCACATCAACAACGACGTCGTCCGGCCCCGGTTCAGGGATATCAATCTCCCGATATTCGGCCTTTAACCGGTCCGTAAACACAACCGCATGCCCCTTCATTCGCGGCCCCTCCTTCATCTTATTCAAAATCCCGTCCGGGATAAAAATAAACTTTGATCGCTTCCTGCGTTCTCAACTTCTCTACGGCTTCGGCGTAGCGGGTAAACGGAATTTGGTGCGTCTGGATACATGTCGTGTTCAGCCCTTTGTTCGCAACGGCGTCGAGCAGCAGCTCGCGGTCCCGCGGCCCGAATTCCCGATAACGGTACGACTCCAGCTTCAGGCCTGTGAACCACAGCCCCTCCTCGTACTGCACAGTGCCCTTCAACACGCCGAAAATAACAATGTGCCGATCGACGATGCGCAGCAAATTTTGCACGGACGGCGCTGCCCCTACGCAATCGTAACCGAGGTCGAACCGCCTGTCGCCAAGCTCCTCCGTAAGTGCCGCGTCCCCGATCCCCAATTCACGCACATGACGAACTCGTTCCGCATTAATGTCGATACCGACGACTTCCGAAGCGCCCCAGATTTTCGCCACCTGAATGGCCAACATCCCCGCCGGACCGAGCCCCGAGACAACCATCGACTTGCCGCGCAGATCGCCGAATTGGGACAAACCGATCATGACGCACTTCAGCAGTTCGAAAGATACCGCCTGCAGGAAAGAAACATTGTCGGGCAGCTTGATCAGCTCATGCTCCCTGTAATTCAAATACTGGGCATAAGCACCGTTGCCGCCGATATGCTCAAGCGCCGCAACCCGGTCGCCGACCCGAAGTCCCGTGACTCCGCTCCCGACCGCTCTGACGATCCCCGCAGCTTCGTGACCGGGCCAGCCCGGCGGCAGCGGATACTCCGGCGACTTCGCATAGTCGAACATATCTCTGCCTGCCATCATATTCATGTCCCATCTCGGACAAGTCGCCACCATTTCAATCTCCACAAGCACTTCGTGATCCCGAATGGCGGGAATCTCAGTCTCGATGATTTCCGCTTGTCCCGGGCCGGTAATGTGCAACGTTTTCATGCTCATCTGTAACCTCTCCTCACTGTTGTCGTTCTAGCTTTCATGCTACATGACGCGAGTCGTCTTGTATTTGCAGAGACTATACGAGTTGACGGATCCGGCCGATTCATAAATGCCCGCTGCTCTAGCTGTTTGAAGCACGATTTGCACAAAATCGACTTCAGAGATTGTAATCTGCCTACGGTAGGCGTAAATTCAACTTATAGTCGGAGTTGGCGAAGGAGGCGAACGGCGTGGAACTGCGTAAATACGATATTGTTCATCTGTCGGCAGAGGCGGAATTGGAAAGCGGCGGCATTCATCCTTGCTATGAAATTCTGTTCATCTCGAGCGGCAGCGCCCATCTGAGATGGATGGGTAAGGACTACCGCGTGCAAGCGCCCGCTCTGTTCCTGCTTGCGCCGAACACGCCGCATACGCTGATCAGCGAACGTTCGTCCCCATGCAGCTTTCTGTATTTGGAACTGGGCGTCGAGAGCGCCGCAGCCTTCCCTGGCCTGCCTCAACAGCGAGATTGGAACATGCTGCAAACGAGCGAAGAGCGTTTGAAACCAGGTCTTGCGTCGGTGTATACCACAGCGCACTCCTTGCTCGAGACGCTGTCACCACAGTCTCCTTTCGCAGCCGTAGCCGAACAGATCGCCCAATTGGATATCCGTAAAATTCTGCTGCTGATCGGCTGCTATTTCCTGCCCGCTTCCGAAGCAGATCGCCTTACCGGTTCCCGTCTGGAGCAACCTGAAGCCTCCGAACGTATCCGCACGCTCATGCGTAATCTGGAATCCACCTATTTCGAGCCGCATACCGTCAACCAACTGGCCGCCTCCGCCCATCTGGACGTTTCTTATTTCATCCGGCAGTTCCGAAGCATCACCGGCAAATCCCCGTTGAAGTATTTACAGGATTTGCGCATGAACGCCGCCGCCTGGTTTCTCTCGACAACGCAAAAACCCGTGCAGGAAATTGCTTCTGCAACGGGCTTCCAAAGCGTCCATTATTTCAGCCGACTGTTCAAGATGACTTACGGCGTGTCTCCTTCCGAATGGAGGAAGCGAGAGACCCGCGTTTAGCCCTGGATTTCTCCCAATTTGGGCCTCCTTCACAAATACGTCGATGAATATCGTAATCAAATTTCGTCTAAATAAATGAGAAGCAAAATGACGAGTATCAAAGATAGAAAGGGCGAGAGTTCATGCGTAGGATCATTCTATTCATTCACAGTACTTTGAATGGAGTTGTCACCGGCGACCCAAGCGAAGACAAAACCAACTGGGCGGTCTGGAGGAATAGCGCCGGCATCGAGGAAGGATCTCAGTATCTATTAAAAATTTTCGAGACAGCCGATACCCTTTTGCTTGGCCGCGGAACTTACGAAGACCTCTCTAGAAAGTGGCCGACTATGCGAGGGGCTAAACGGGACGATGGAGGTTCAAGTCTGGGTGATAAGATAAACAACGCCCACAAACTAGTTGTATCAAACGTCCGCCCGCTCGACCAGCTAAAATGGGGAGATTTTGAAGCTCCAAAACAATTGACCGGCAGCAATATAGAAGAGCAAATTAAGGACTTAAAAAGCGGTGACGGTGGCGACATTGTTATTTTCGGTAGTCCGACGCTCGTGCGATCACTTGCAAACGCAAACCTTATTGACGAATATCAGATCGTCATGCACCCGGTTGTGGTCAACGTAGGCGAGCATTTGTTTGACAATCTTAAGGAGCAGAAGGAATTCCATCTCGTGGACGTTAAAGCTCTTAAGGTCGGTTCCCTCTTGGTAACCTACAGACCCGCTAAAGCATAGTTCAACCGGGCAGACTTTCGTGCAAAAAAAAGAGCCAGCTATCTTTCGATAACTGCTCTTTTTTCTTGATTTATTTGCCCTGTGCCTTAACTTAATGACATTGCCGTTTGATGATCATTTTTTCACACGCTCCCTTTGATCTTCTTTTAAATTCGCGCTAAAATCGCGCTTTTTCAATTCTAATGACCGTCCAGTTACCGATTCATCGTAAGCGTCATCCGACGGGCTACCTCGTGCCTCGCTTTGTACGAGATTTCGTACAGACGCCTTCAGACAGACTACCTCGTGCACCACTTTGTACGAAATTTCGTATAAACACCTACAGTCGGGCTACCTTGTGCCTCGCTTTGTATGAAATTTCGTACAAACGCCTTCAGACAGGCTACCTCGTGCCTCGCTTTGTACGAGATTTCGTACAGACGCCTTCAGACAGACTACCTTGTGCATCGCTTTGTATGAAATTTAGTCCCCAGACCCAGCCCGGCCTGGCTCCTACGATGCTGCGGATTGAATAGTTAATGAGCGGCTGCAGCCCTCGCATCCATCTCCGCCTTCGGATCGAACTTCTCGCGGCGCATATATAAGGCTGCGGCCAGCGACAAGATTGCGGGGATCAATCCCCAAGCGAACACTTCGGAGATCGAGGAAGACAAGCCGTTCAGCACCGCATGCAGCGTGCTTTCCGGCATTGCCGCTCGCACCGCAGGGTTCAGCAGCGCATACGGATCGTTCAAGTTCAGGCCCGGAGGAACGGCTTTCGAACCGGAGCCGCCGAACGCCTTAGCCAAGTTGTCGGTCATCGCGTGGCTTTGGAAAATGCCGAAGATCGTAATGCCGACCATCATGCCGAACGAACGAAGGAAGTTCACCGTGGACGTCGCCGCACCGCGTTTGTTAGGTGCCAGGCTGTGAATTGCCGCATTCGTGAGCACCGAGAACGATGCGCCGATGCCAAGACCGACGAGTATCATCTCCAGCGTCACGACGACCCGGGACGTATCCGGCGTAATCGTCGTCAACAGCGCAATTCCAGCAATGAGCAGCACAAGCGTAGACACCATAATCGTTCTGTAGCTTAACTTGGTCATAAGCATGCCGCCCATCGTCGCCGTAACTACCGTTCCGAGCATCATCGGCAGCAGCACCAGGCCTGAATTCGTCGCCGTTCCGCCGAGCACGCCCTGAATGTAGATCGGGATATATACTGAAGCAGCGATGAAGGCCGCACCGCTTAACATGGCGACAACGCTGCTGGAAGCGTACAGACGGTCGCGGAACATGCTGAACGAAATGATCGGTTCGACAGCCCGCTTCTCCGCGAACAGGAACAACGTTCCGAACACCGCGAATCCAGCGAACAAACCGAGAATTTGGGCGGAGTTCCAAGCGTACATTTTGCCGCCGAGTTCGAGAGCGAAGATCAGGCTGACGACCGCTCCGACCAACGTTGCCGCACCGAGCCAATCGATGCGTTGTTTAGCATGGGACAAAGACTCTTTGTAGAACTTGGCAACCATCACTAACGCGACCAAACCGATCGGCAAGTTGATGTAGAAAATCCATTGCCAGCTTACATACTCCGCGATGTACGAACCAAGAAGCGGTCCGAAAATACTCGACAATCCGAACACCGCGCCGAACATGCCCATCAGCTTGCCTCTTTTTTCCGGAGAAACCGCGTCGAACAAAATCGTAAAGCTGATCGGCACGAGCGCACCGCCGCCGATGCCTTGAATCGCACGGTAAATACTGAGCTCAACGATGGAATTCGCAGTCCCGCACAGGATCGAGCCCAGCATAAACATGAGCATCCCGAATACGAAAAATCTTTTGCGACCGTACATATCCGACAGTTTGCCGAAGATCGGCATCCCCGCCATCTCCGCCACCATGTAAGCCGATGTCACCCACACGAACTTGTCGAGCCCGCCGAGCTCTCCGACGATCGTTCCCATCGCGGTCGACACGATCGTATTGTCCATGGAAGCCATCAGAATGGAAAGCAGCAATCCCGCGAGCACCCATCCCGCTTTCGTTACGTTGTTCGTCAATTTCCTCATCCTTTCGTCTCTCGCCTCATTTCTTGATTTCATTGTACGATTCGAACACTGACAACTGTCGGTCAGTGTTTACGCACGATTTCGAAAAAAATTTGATTCAATGGTTTACAATGCGATTTCTTCACCGTATACTATGAATGTAAGTAAGTACTTGCAAACAAGGCGGAGATACCGATGAGCGAGGATCGTAGCAAACGAACGACCGCTGACAAGTTGCTGCTTGCTGCGATCGACCTAATGGCGGAGAAGGGCTACGCAGCCACGACAACGAAAGAAATCGCGGCGGAAGCCGGCGTGAACGAAGTGACGTTGTTTCGTCATTACGGCACGAAGGAGAAGCTGGTCGCGGCGGCGTTCGCGCGCTTCCACTATGCGGATGCGATGACGAAGCTGTTCGGCGAATCGTTGCAAGGGAGCTTGCATGAGGACCTGCTTCTGATTAGCCGCACCTATCACAAAATCATGAATAGCAACCGAAAGTTGTTCATGATTATCCAGCGAGGCACCAGCCATCTGCCGGATGAGGTGTACCAGGAAGCGAGACGGCACCCGAAGCACCTGAGGATGCTGCTCGCGAACTATTTGACCGGGATGGCCGAGCGCGGTTTGGTTATTCCTCCCGGGAAGCAAGAGATTCAAGCCAGAGCTTATCTGGAAATGAATCACGGCGTCTTCCGCAATCATCTCGAGGAAGCGGAATTGGCCGATTTTATCGAGGAGAGCGTACGGATTTTCGCTAGGGCTTTAACCCCCTAGCTTTTTTTACCCGCAAAATGCAAGTATGCACTTGCACACAATTCGATATCGAAAAAGGAGAAGGTTAACGATGAACAAAGGTCCGGTTCTCATGCGTCTTATGATGTTTACGGTGATGATTTCTTCGATGAGCGCACTGATGTTTAATATCGTCCTCCCGCAGATTAGCCAGGAATTCGGAATGACGCTGGCGCAGACGAGTTGGCTGACAACCGCTTATACGCTGATCTACGCGTTCGGCACCGTCACCTACGGAAAGCTCGCGGACCGATTCCAATTGAAAACCCTCATCACGTTCGGGCTAACGCTGTTCGCCGCGGGATCGCTTGTCGGTCTCGTCTCGCATACGTTCTGGCTTGCTCTCGCCGGAAGATGCATGCAATCCGCAGGTGCCGCAGCTCTCCCCGCTCTCGCTCTGCTCATTCCGGTGCGCTACTTCTCTCCGGAACAACGCGGTTCGGCCGTTAGTATGACCGCTGTCGGACTCGCGCTAGGCGGCGCCTTGGGACCGGTCGTTGCGGCCATTATATCCAGCGTAGCCGACTGGCGATGGTTGTTCCTCCCGTCGCTGCTCATATTGGTGCTATTGCCTGTGTTCCGCCGCAACCTCGCGAACGAGCCGAAAGGACCCGCGTCGAAGTTCGACTGGCTCGGCGGTGCTTTGCTTGCCGCTTCGATCTCCGCCATTCTGCTGGCGGTCACGAAGCTGGAATGGACGTACGGGATCACGGGGGCCATCTCGCTCCTCTTATTCGTTGCACGCGTCCGGTCGGTCAAACCCGAAGAAGCTTTCATTCAGCCTCGATTATTTCGGAACAAGCCTTACACGATCTTGCTCGCACTCATCTTTCTTGTCGGCTGCATCATCACTTCGCTGTATTTTATGACGCCGATCTTGCTGTCCAATGTGTATCATCTGGAGTCCGGCCAAATCGGATTCGCGCTAGTTCCCGCCGCTATCGTGTCCGCTATCGTCGGCAGGCAAGGCGGCAAGCTCGCGGACCGCAAAGGCTCATCTTACGTATTTACGGTTGCCGCCTGCAGTCTGATCGCTTTCTTCCTGCTGCTCTCCATCTTCGTCGGCATTCCCCCGCTCTGGATCTCATTGTTCCTTATCTTGGGCAATGTCGGCCAATCTTTCGTTCAAATCTCGATGTCGAGCGCCGTCTCCAGAACGTTGTCGAAGGAGCAAGCCGGAGTGGGCATGGGACTCTTCTCCATGATGAACTTCATCTCCCAAGGGCTTGCGGCCAGCATATACGGCATTCTTGCTTCACAAAGCTCATCCGTGAACTGGAACCCTCTGAACTCGCACCCCGAAGGTTATGCTTTCAGCAATCTGTACCTCGTGCTTGCGCTGTTGCTTGTCGTTATTTTGATCTTTTACCGCGTGCGGTTCGGGAAAGCTCAGGCGGTTCTCGTCCCTGCGGCCGTTGCTGCCAAGTAACTGGGTCGCAGTGAGGCTTCATACTTTCCGGCATAAAAAACTACGGCGTCACCCTTCACAGACAAGCGAAAACCCTTCCCCTGGTCGTGCATCGATAGCGTCTGTTAGTTCGCTATTGATGGGCTGGCAGCCTGGTTGTACGTCGATAGCGTCTGTCGGTACGCTATTGGTGGGCAAGCAGCCTAGTCTTACGTCGATAGCGTCTGTCGGTGCGCTATTGGTGGGCAGGCTGCCTGGTCGTACGTCGATAGCGTCTGTCAGTGTGCTATCGGCATGACGGTGGGGGCAGCGGGGTTAGGTTTGACGATGGGTTAATAACTGGGGGCTAGTATCAGACGTTTGTTTGTTGATCGTGCAATAGCAGCAAAAACGGCGGCCCGGAACGCATCCCTGCGTCCCTGACTGCCGTTTCTACAAATACCCTACAGTTTCTCGATCCAGCCGAACGGATCTTCGATCAAGCCGCGTTGCAGACCGGTCATGAACTCGTATACGCGAGCCGATAGTTCGCCTGTTTTGCCACCGTTCAGCGTCAGCTTGTCGCCCTGCCAATTCAGCTCGCCGATCGGGGAGATGACGGCCGCCGTTCCGGTACCGAACGCCTCTTTTAGCTGACCGCCGCGGTAAGCGTCCACGAGTTCGTCGATCGAGATCGTCCGCTCTTCCACTTCGATTTTCCAATGCTTAAGCAATCGAATGACCGAATCCCGCGTTACACCGTCGAGGATGCTGCCGTTCAGCGCAGGGGTGATCACTTTATCACCGACTTTGAAGAAGACGTTCATGCTGCCGACTTCTTCGATATATTTGCGATGAACGCCGTCCAGCCACAGCACCTGGGAGTAACCTTTCTCCGTCGCTTCCTGCTGCGCCTTCAGTCCCGCCGCGTAGTTGCCGCCCGTTTTCGCATTGCCGATGCCGCCGGTTACCGCGCGAACGTATTCGGATTCCACGAAAATGTTGACCGGATTAATGCCTTCGGCGTAATAGGAACCGACGGGAGACAGGATGATCATGAACTTGTATTGTTCGGACGGCTGCACGCCAAGCGTCGGCTGCGTCGAAATCACGAACGGACGGATGTAGAGAGATGTGCCTTGCTCGTCGGGAATCCAGTCCTTGTCGACCAAGATAAGCTGCTTCAAAGCCTCGATGACAAGCCCTTCGTCGATATGCGGAATGCTCAGACGCGCGCTCGAACGATTCAGCCGCTGAAGATTTTTGTACGGACGGAACAACAAAATGGAATTTTCCGGCGTTTTGTACGCTTTCATCCCTTCGAATACCGTCTGCCCATAGTGGAACACTTTGGCCGCAGGATCGAGGGCGATCGGCTGATAAGGTACGATACGCGGGTCGTGCCATCCTTTGCCGGCATCGTAATCGAGAATGAACATATGGTCGGTAAAATATTTCCCGAATCCAAGCTTGTCGTTATCCGGCTTGTTCTTGGGGGCGTTCGTCAATTCCACGGTGATTTTACTGAGGGGCATTCGGTCATCTTCTCCTTGCCGTATCGGTAATTAGAGCGCTGTAGCTCCTGCTTATAGTTGAATGATAGCAGAGCAGTAAGTATATTGATAATATCTGTTTTATTTGTCATTCATACCTTCCGGGTATGTTATGGAATTCGGAATCCAAGGATTCGGGAGGTTTCGCCGAAAATGGATATGAGACAGTTGCGCTACTTCCTCGCGATCGCTAACGAAGGCCAAATTACGCGAGCGGCCAAACAGCTCAATATGGAGCAGCCACCGCTTAGCCGGCAGCTCAAGCTGATGGAGCAGGAGCTTGGTGTCGTCTTGTTCGACCGGATGGGCAAGCAGCTTCGATTGACGCAGGCGGGAGAGTCGCTCCGTCAGAGAGCGCTTGCGCTCATGAACCAGTTCGACGAGACGATCACTTACGTACAGAAGCTCGGGGAAGGCGTCCATGGCGTTCTATCGGTGGGAGCGGTTGTCTCCTGCATCTCTTTGCTGCCGCCCGCCATTCGTCGGTTCACGGAGAAGTATCCGGCGGTTACGTTCAAACTGCAGGAGGGCGATCATTTCCTGCTCGGAGAATTATTGGAGAGTCGAGACATTGAACTGATTGTTTCGCGGTTGCCTTTCCAATCCGACTTTCAGTCGCAACATTATTCTGTCCTTCCGCTGCCTTCCGATCCGTTCGTCGCCATCGTTCCCGCTGATTGGAGCCCGGCCCCCGAAGAGCAGAGTTTGACGCTGAAAGAACTCGCGAAGCTCCCTTTCCTCACATTGAAAACCGACCGAACAACCGGCATGCACGACCGCATTTTCCACGAATTCGGCCAACGGGGGTTGGAGCCGCGAATTATTAGCGAATGTTCCAGCGTTGCCATCACCGTATCCCTCGTTGCCAGCGGCATCGGCATCGCCATCCTGCCTGCTTCGGTCATGAATACGTTCGCGCTGCCGAGCATCAAGCAATTGGCAATCGCAGACGCCGAATTCCAAAGCGATGTCGGGCTCGTCTGGCTGAAAGACCGCCACTTGTCCAAAGGTGCTCGTCACTTCATGGATATGTTTCTTGGTTAGTTCACAAGAAAACCTGCTCAGCTATCAATCTTTGGATTATTTCGGTATAATGTGGATGTACAACAGACTTGGGTGGGAAAGTATCGCCTCCAGAGCGGGGGTGATGCTCATGCAATTTTCGTTGACAGAAGTGATTATGCTCGGCATGTTTTTGCTGACATTGCTCACATATCTGAAAAAACGAAAATAACCCGCCCAGGTTGACGGCCTGCGGGTTATTTTCTGGTCTTTGACTGGAGGTTTCCCATCCAATATGTTGTGCAGGGAGTCGGACGGCCATCCGGCTCCTTTTTCTATCCTAATCATAACATGACAGTTTCATTCGCGCAATTTACCGTCCGCCTGTATTATCCGTCGATAGTTCAATTACTTCTGAATAAACTGCTGTGTCCAGTAAGCTTTGCCGTTCTGAATGACGTAACCTACCCCGAGGTGGGTGTACTCGCCTTTCAGGATGTTTGCCCGGTGTCCCGGCGAGTTCATCCAAGCTTTCACGACTTCGGCAGGCGTCGGTTGCCCCATGGCGATGTTCTCGCCTGCGGATTGATATTGTACGCCGAAGTTACGCATCATTGCGAACGGATCGCCGTATGTTGGCGAATCATGTGCGAAGTATCCTTTTGCCGCCATATCTTCCGACTTCGCGTGTGCGGAACGGTTCAAGTTAGCGTCCGTTCCCGCGCATGCGGACAACCCGGCCTTCTGCCTTTCCTGATTCGTAAGCTCGAGCACTTGTTGCTCGTAGCCCGTCAAGTTGCTGTTCGCAGGTACGTTGACCGTTCCTTGGTTTTGGCCCGGATTGGCCGGCGAGCCTTGCGGAGCGCCCCCTTGGTAGCCGTTCCCGGCGCCCATGTTCGCTCCGTTACCGACTCCCGCTCCAGTGCCCCTACCGTTGCCGGCGCCTGTCCCTGTGCCCGTACCGGCTCCCGCGCCTGTCCCTGTGCCCGTACCGGCTCCCGCGCCCGTGCCGGTGCCATTACCAACTCCGATAGTAGCGTTCGGATTGTTGAGGTAGCCCGCCAAGTTCGGATTCGCGCGAATCAAATCTTCCAGGTTAACGTGGAACCGGTCCGCAATGCTTTGCAACGTATCGTTGCTTCGTATCATCTGCTGGTTAACCGGCTGCGTGGTTTCGACGGAGCTGACGCGAGGCATATAACCGTTCCCATGCATATTCCCATGCATGTTCATCCGGGCGCCGTCCTTGCCGGCTGTGCCGCATGCGCTCAGCAACAACAGAGCGGAGCACCCGATCCATAATCGTTTCATGTCGATCCCCTTTCTCATCGGATTCTCCGTTACTGTTCCCCGCATCGGCAAAAAAAAGTCGCTCTCCTCCGCTTGCCGGCACGATTTCGACGAAATAATATTTCCGCTGAGGTTGTCGATCAGGCAAATTAATGCGCCTTCGTAAGTAACTCAGCGCTCACAAGCTCCGTTTAGGCAGATTTAATGCGCCCTCGTAAGTAACTCTGCGCTCACAAGCTCCGTTCGGGCAGATTTAATGCGCCCTCGTAAGTAACTCAGCTCTCGAAGCCCTGTTCAAGGCAGATTTAATGCGCCTTCGTAAGTAACTCAGCGTTCACAAGCTCCGTTCGGGCAGATTTAATGCGCCTTCGTAAGTAACTCAGCGTACACAAGTTCCGTTCGGGCAGATTTAATACGCCCTCGTAAGTAACTCAGCGCTCGAAGCCCTGTTCAAGGCGCCTTTGTAAGCAGTCGACAGCCTCACGCTGATCGCGAAAACCATTAATCGCAACAAAAAAGCCACATCCCGACAAACGCCAGGACATGGCTGTGAACACATTTTATCAAGTCGTTAGAATCTCGACTTCGTAACCGATGAACAAGCCCGACTCGATGACGCCCGGAATCGCTTTGATCTCTTTCTCGAAATCGGAAGTGATCTTGTTGAATCGTACGTCGACGATTAAGTTGCCCGCTTCCGTAATGATCGGGCCGTCTTTGCCCTTCGCCAGACGAAGGTCGATCTCTCGTGCGCCGAGCTTCAGAAGTTCATTTTCCACCAGATTAATGGCCCGAGGGTCGACTTCGACCGGCACAGCGAATTTCTCACCCAAGTAGGAGACGAATTTCGAGGAGTCGACGAGAATGTAATTTTCCGGAGAGCTCTTAATAACGAGCTTCTCGGCGAACATTGCGCCCCCTCTACCCTTGATGAGCCCTTTCTGCGGATCGACTTCGTCGGCGCCGTCGAACGCCCAGTCCGGACGCGCGTTCTGCAATGTCGTTGTCTTTAATCCGACGATCGAGCACGCAAGCGATACTTCATGCGATGTCGGAATCGCGAGAACGTCCAGCTTCTGCTCCTTCACTTTCCTGCTGATAGCCAGCAGCGCCAAGTAAGATGTGGAGCCGGATCCGACGCCGATGACGTCGCCCGAACGCACGCGCTCGGCGATCTTGTCGGCCACTTTCTCCTTCTGCTCTCTATTGGAGATTTCGCTCGACCATTGCAGCGTGGTCGCGATTTTGTTATCCCAAATCATGACTGAACCCCGTCTCGTCTAAAATGTGGACATGCCCTTCAACTATTCATGATTATACCATGATTACTTTCGGAATTAATCACGACTCCTCAGATTGGGTCGCTTATTATTCTCTCCTCAAGATAGGCGACTAGCGGATCGAGCGGGTTACCGATCGCCGAAGCACCCCTCGCCAAACGTTCATCGCTGACGGCCCGTGCGACATCTACCATAGATAGTTGTGCAACGGAAAGGACAGTTTCTCCATCCGGTAGAGCCCGAATATACGCCGCTAACGCCTGCTCGTATTCCTCTTTTTTCCCTTGCATCACCAACTCGAATGTACCCGGAATGAGCCTCGCTTCTACGTTCGGTTGCAGACCGGCAGCAGCCGCGCATTCGTTCAATCGCCCCATCGTTCCTTCCACTGTCGCCGGATTCGTGAACAGAAGCAATTGTCGGCCTTTCCTGCGGCATACTTCTTTCAAAAATGGTCCGTCGATCCCTACAACAGGAACGTCATCGGGTAATCGATCTCTCGGGAGCAGCGCTGCATAGTTGGTGCACGTCACGATAATCACATCCGCCCCATCCGCTTCAATCCGCTTGAGTTGATCGGTGACTCCTTGCCGTCCATGCTCCTCTGCGAAAGAAGGATCTCCTGTCAGCCGATTGACTAACTCCGAATCGACGTAATGGCGAAGCTCGATCTCCCCCGAGCGCACGGCAAGCGCTTGTTCGATGAAAGCGATATTGGAAGGGTGCGCGTGCAGGCATCCGATTTTCGTTTTCTTCAACGATATTCTCTCGCTTCTTATGTAAATTGGGTTCGATTAGAATTGATTGTAACATAAATGGCCATCCTATCGGACGGCCGCTAATATCCTTATAAGTTCTGCACCGTGTGCGGTTTGCTGTAATGGCTCGTCCCGCCGCCTCCGACAAGTACTCTTCCGCCTTTACCGAACGTCAGCAGCTTCGACGAACCGTTGCCCAGGAGCACCGTCACCTTGGCATTGTTCGCAGTGGCGACATAGATGACGTAGCCGCCTCTGCCGATGAACGTTCTCCAATTCGCGTCGAACTCCGAACGAACCACCCGGTTAGAGTACACTTGATTTACTACTTCGTTCGCTTTCACCTTTCGCATATCTCTCTCCCCTCCATCGTCCCCGGAATACGGGAATCGCCTTCGGTACATGATATTCGCGAACACCAACTCGGCTTGGACAGGTTAGCGGGTTGACGAATGAATGTTTTTATCTTAAAATAAAGATAATAAAAATAAAGATATTCAGCATCACATCCAAAAGCCGAAAGGAGTTCACCAACATGACAGCTTATCGCAGCATCGAAGGCAAATATACAGGCGCTCCGTTCCATATGGTCGGCGATGGCTTCCGGGTATCGAACTTTTTCCCCGGGGGTAACGATTTCGGAGAGCGATTCAGCCCGTTTCTCCTGCTCGACTACAATGCACCTCACTACTTCCCGCCTACGGTGGCGCAAAGAGGCGTGGGCGCTCATCCGCATCGCGGCTTCGAGACGGTGACGATCGCATATGAAGGCTCTGTCGAGCACAATGACAGCTATGGCAACCACGGCATCATCGGGCCGGGGGACGTCCAGTGGATGACGGCCGGTTCGGGACTGCTGCACAAGGAATATCAGGAAAAAGAGTTCGCGCGTCAGGGCGGTCTGTTCCACATGATCCAGCTTTGGGTCAATCTCCCGCGAGCCAGCAAAATGCATCCGCCGCAATACCAGGAACTGACCGCAGCCGCTATGGGGCGTGTCCAATTGCCTGACGACAGCGGATCGGTACGGATTATAGCGGGAGAGTATGAGGGCGTACGCGGTCCGGCGCGGACGTTTACCCCTATTCATCTGTTCGACATCACGCTTAAGGCCGGCGGCAAAGCTCGCTTCGAAATGCCGGACAACTTTAACACCGGGGCAATCGTTCTTCGCGGCTCGGCGAAAGTAAACGGAACGGAGACGGCCGGCGCAGGAGAGTTTATTCTCTTCGACAACGTCGCCGGGCAGATTGAAATCGAAGGGCAGACGGACGACACGCTGGTGTTCGTACTCAGCGGAGAGCCGTTAGGCGAACCGGTATTCCAGCATGGTCCGTTCGTCATGAACAGCCGCGAGGAACTGATCCAGGCGTTCACAGACTTCCAGGCAGGCAAAATGGGCAATCCGAATTTCTAACGAATGACTACCCAGCGAATAGCGAAAGGCGACCCAAGGATCACTTCCTTGACGTCGCCTTTTACTTCTATCGCCGGGTTAGGCAAGTTTAATGTCAACGATCTCGTACTTGACGACACCCATTGGCGCTTCCACGCTGACGATGCTTCCTTTGGATTTGCCGAGTACCCCTTTGCCAAGCGGGCTCTCGTATGAAATTTTATTTTCCAACACGTCCGCTTCCGCCGGACCGACGATGCGGTATTCCAACCGTTCGTCGAACTCCAGATCGTTCAGAACGACAACGGAACCGACTTGCACCGTATCCGCCCCCAGCCCGTCAGCGTCAACGACACGGGCGTTATTCAGCATTTTTTCCAGCACGATGATGCGGGTTTCCATGAAAGACTGATCGTTCTTCGCCGAGTGGTATTCGCTGTTTTCCTTCAAGTCTCCGTAGCTGATCGCAAGCTTGATGCGCTCCGCCAGCTCTCTGCGTTTGACGTATTTCAGATCGTCCAATTCGGCCTGCAATTTCGCCAATCCTTCTTTGGTCAGTATGACCTCTTCATTCGCCATCCTTAGCACTCCCTTGCTCTCTCTACTTCATTTGGTTCCCTAAACGGGGGCGACTCATGCATCGTGCGAAGCGAATAAGCTCCGCCCAAGGGGCGTCGGCATCCCGTCAATCGTACGCATGTTCTTCTCTTGCCAATAGGCGACAAGCCCTTCTTCACCTTTCTGCTCTGCCCATCGATTCAACGTCGGGCGATCCTCTTGATAATCCATGAACGGTACGGCATAACCGCAAGAAGTCTGCACGAGATGGACGTCGACGACGATAATTTGCCTCGCTCCCGGAAGCGGATCGAATAACGGAAACAACGTTGCCCATTCCTCCGTTCCAGGCAAGATAACCGTTCCATCGCCATACAGACGTAAAATATTCGGAGGCCCCTCGAACGCGCAAAACATAATCGTGATCCTGCCGTTCTCTGCGATGTGAGCGCTTGTCTCGTTGCCGCTGCCGGTCAGATCGAGGTACGCTACCCTGTTCGGAGTCAGCACCCGCAAAGAATCGTGGCCTTTCGGCGACAAATTCACGTGTCCGTCCGCCGACAATGGCGCAGAGCCGACAAAATATATTTTCTGCATACTTATGAACTCCGCGTGCTGCGGAAGGATGGACTCAAACTGTTTTCCCATCAACAATCCCCCTCGTGATCCCGACTGCACCGTTCCCGAATGTCCTACGTCTACCATACCATTGTTCATCCACCAACGCATAGGACGATTTGCGGGACAGTTACGAGTAGGCAGGATTGCGGGAGATTTCGTCGAAAAGTTAAGGAAATTCATTATCCATCGATGGGAGCCTAGAGTCATGCATCGTTTGAAACCCGCGTTGCCCATACTGATCGCGATTGTGGGACTTGTTTATATTTTCCTCATCCCTTCCGAACCTGAAGCCGTTAAATTGCTATTCAAGCTTATCCCGATGGCGCTGATGATCTTGTACGCCGTATGGAACTTTCCCCAAACCAAGGAACGTTACCATTCTCTTATCGCGATCGGACTCGCCTTCTGCATGATCGGTGACGGTACGCTGCGTTGGTTCGTCGTCGGCTTGTCTGCGTTCTTGATCGGCCACCTGTTCTACGTATCGGCGTTTGCACGTCGCTATCGTCCCTCGAAACTGCGCTTCGCATCGATCGTTCCGCTCGGGTTGTTCGCTGCGTATATGGGAACTGAGCTGCTCCGCGCGCTAGCCGAAGACGACAAAGGAGCCCTGATGGCTCCCGTCGTCTTGTATATTCTCGTGATCTGTTCTATGGCATGGACCGCCATCATGACCGGTAAGGCAACCGCCATTGCAGGCAGCCTGTTGTTCCTCGTCTCCGACTCCATTTTGTCATGGAACATGTTCGTCTCCGACGTCGAATATTCCGGACCGCTTATTATGCTGACGTATTACGCCGCCCAATTTCTAATCGCAACAAGCGCCGCGGATGCCACCTTGAAAATCGGTCCTTCCGCTCGCAGTCGGAGCCTTTGAACAATGTTTCAAGATTTAGCGTAGCCCGTTTCTCCGATCGTTTCCGTCCGAAGCTTCTCCGTCGCTTTATCAATCGGATAACCGGTCGAATAGAAGCCGTATATAGTGCGCCAGTCGTCAGCTTAACCGATACACAGCGAACGGTTTGCCGTAACAGAACTCGTCGCTTAACTCGTCCAACTCGGCGAGCACATCGGCGCCCGGCTCCCATACGGCGGTCTTCAAATTCTCTTCCAGTTGCGCCGTTCCGGTCGCACCCACGATAACTGTCGAGACGGCCGGCTTGCCCATGAGCCACGCCAGCGACAACACACTCGACGATACGCCTTGGTCGGCAGCGATTCGGCTGACCCGTTCCCCAAGCGCGATGTAACGCTCCTCCAGGAAACGGCGGAATCCGGGGTCGGTGTTCGCGCGCGAGTCCGCCGGCGCTTCAGCTCCGGCAACGTACTTCCCGCTCAAAATCCCGCCCGCAAGCGGAAAATACGGGATAATCCCGACGCCCTGGTCGAGGCAAAGAGGCACGAGTTCGTTCTCCGGCGTCCGATCCGCGAGCGAGTAGCTCGTCTGCGTTGAGACGTAGCGGCTGCGCGCTTGCCGGTCACTAATCCCGAGCGCCTTCATCAACTCCCAGGCCGCGTAGTTGGACGCGCCTATGTAACGCACTTTGCCTGAGCTGACCATATCGTCAAGTGCGCGAAGCGTCTCTTCGAGCGGCGTGTTCGGATCGAACGTATGGATCTGGTACAGATCCACGTAATCCGTCTTCAGCCGCCGCAAGCTCATTTCCAGCTCTCGCTGCAGATGGAAGCGGGACGAGCCCCGCTCGTTCGCCCCCGTTCCGCGCGGCAAACCGGCTTTCGTCGCGAGCACAGCGCTTTCGCGCCGACCTTCCAGCGCGAGCCCGATGATCCGCTCCGACTCGGTGCCGGCATAAATGTTCGCCGTATCGATAAAATTAATGCCGCTGTCGAGCGCATGATGCACGATTCGGATGGACGTTGCTTCGTCCGCTCTTTTGCCGAAGGCGTTCGTGCCGAGTCCTAGTGCCGACACTTCCAACCCGCTGCCGCCAAGTCTCCGATATTTCATCGTCAACCGCTCCTTTGCGCCTCGTTTTTGATCTGCTTGCTCCTAAGCTGGCCGCATGCCGCATCGATGTCCGTGCCATGCTCAAGACGGACGCTGCAGCTTACGCCTTGTTTCTTAAGCGTATCGTAGAAGGCGCTGACCGTCTCGCGGTCGGTCCGTTGGTACTGGCTGTGCTCGTCGACCGGATTGTACGGGATCAGGTTGACGTTCACGAGTGTACGACGCCGTTCTCCTATAAGCTCCGCAAGTTCGAGCGCATGCTCCCGCTGATCGTTGACGTCCTTCAGCAAAATATATTCAAGCGTTACCCGGCGGTTCGATTTCTCCAAATAATAATCGATCGCATCCATCAGCTTCTCGATCGGGATCGCCTTATTAATCTTCATGATCCGCGTCCGCAGCTCGTTGTTCGGCGCGTGGAGCGACACGGCCAAGTTCACGCGGAGATCGGCGTCGGTGAATTCGCGGATTTTGTCCGCGAGTCCGCTCGTCGATACGGTAATGTGGCGCCCCGCGAGCGCCAATCCTTTCTGGTGCTTGACGATGTTCAGGAAATCGACCATGTTAGCGAAATTATCGAATGGTTCGCCGATGCCCATGACCACGATATGGCTGACGAGTTCGCCCGCGCCCGCCCGGTCCAAGTGGTGCTGCACGTTCATGATTTGTTCGACAATTTCCCCTGCAGACAAGTCACGGCTCTTCTTCAGCAATCCGCTCGCGCAGAAGCTGCAGCCGATGTTGCAGCCGACTTGGGTCGTCACGCAGACGGACAATCCGAACTTATGCCGCATCAACACCGTCTCGATCAAATTGCCGTCGCTCAGACGGAACAAGAACTTCACCGTCCCGTCCGCCGACTGCTGCTTGGTATGCTCCGTCAGCGTGTGAATGACGAAATGCTCCTCTAGCGTCTGTAAGCAGTCTGCGTTCACGTCCGTCATGTCGGCGAACGATGACACCCGTTCCTTATAAAGCCATTCCCATATTCTTAGGGCCCGCGATTTCTTCTGCCCATTCTCGATTAACCATGCCGTGAGCTGCTCGAAAGTAAGCCCATAGATGGATTGTTTGCTCATGACCTTCGTCCTCTTTCCCGTCGCTCGTTCTAATGCCTCCTATTGTCCCAGAAAAGAGGCCGTTAAACAAGCAAAACAGCCTATGACTCACTGTCCACGGGCTGCCGGAGAATGGTTTTCATCTTCTCTGGTGCCGATCGCCTAGGGTCTGAAATATAGATTTCGTGATGCAGCCCATTGTGAACGAGTTTCTCCCGCTTCATATAGGCATACATTGCGCCCAATGTCTCCGGCTCCGTCGCATAAGGGCCAACGTGGAGCATTTGAACGCATGTACCTTCTTTCAGCAACGTTCTTGACACTTTGCCGATCAACGCATTGTCTTTGTTTTTCGCCGCCGCTTGCACAAGCGCTGTTTCGACCATCGCCTCTGACACAAAATCAGGCAACCTGATCAGCAGCTTCCAACGCCACTCTTCCTTCGGCACCTCAAGCCCGTTACGGTTACCGTCGACCCACCATAGCCCTTCCAGCCTCGGCACAACATAATCTTGCCCCGCCGCCTTGGACAACGCCTTCGCCGAATAGGCGGCTTTGTATAACGCTTCAGCAGAGGAGGCGAAGCCCTCTCCATCCGGCGAACCTTCCCCCTCGATGGACAAGTAAGCTAGCTCGGGCAGCTCCACCGTTACCGGATGTTGCGGAGCCTGATAGTACAACTTGTCCGATTTCATCAAATCTACTTTGTCCTGCGATGCGTTCATGAACGTGCCTCCTCCTGATTGTTCAAGCTTAGCCCCAATTGTAACCGAAAAACACTGACACCATCGCGTCAGTGTTCTCGTTGGAGGGAGTGCGGCACTCGCCGTTGCCGCTATTACTCCGCTTCCGAGACGACCGTGAAGCGGGCATTCACATGCCGCGGGCTCTCGATCTCGTCGACGATCGCAATGGCGTAATCGGCATAGCTCACGTAGCTGTCACCCTTCGCGTTGACAAGCAAATGATCTTCGCCCGTACGGTAAGCACCTGTGCGCTTACCTGCCGGATTGAAGAACGCGGACGGGCTGACGAACGTCCACTGTATACCAGCGGAAGCTTTCAGATCTTCCAAGTTTGCCGCCTGGTTCAACGCCGTCGCTTTGTACAACTCCGGGAACTCGGGCGTGTCTACGACACGGAGCGTTTTCCCTTCGTCGACGTACAAACTGCCCGCACCCCCCACGACGATCAGGCGTGTATTCGGCGCGCCCTTCAACGCCGCGATAAGCGACCTGCCTGCTTCCACATGCTGATGCTCCTGACCGGGCAAAGCGCCGAATGCGTTCACGACGACATCAAGCGCGCCGAGGTCTTGCGCCGTCAAGTCGAATACTTCCTTCTCCACCACGCTGTAGCCGTTGTCTGCAACTTTCGCCGCACTGCGTACAATCGCCGTTACTTCGTGACCACGGGATGCCGCCTCTTTCGCGATTACGCTCCCTGCTTTACCGCTTGCTCCGATAATTCCGATTTTCATATGATTCTTCCTCCCAAATTGTTCTGTCTAACGAAAGGTTTGTCCGCACACAAATCTGGCAGAAGCTCAGGTGTAACCAATACAGTTACAACAAGCGGATAAAAAAAGCAAATCAAGCTTTCGCTTTGATCCGCTCCGCCAGCACGTGAACGAGTTCCTCCAGCGTCACATCTGCCAGCACCGCTTCCATCGCCGCCTGAGCCTTGCCGAAGAGCAATCTTAATACCGCCTCGATATTGGCCCCGACCTCGCATTGCGGGTTCGGTTCGTCGTGCATGTGGAACAATTGTCCCTCCTCCACAACGTCGACCGCACGATAGACGTCTAGCAGACGAATATCGCTTAACCCTCTCACCAACGTAGCCCCGCCGCTGCCGGCCCGGACGTTTACGAGTCCCGCCTTTTTCAACTGCCCGATCACTCTTCGGATGATAACAGGATTCGTTCCTACGCTGCCAGCGATCCATTCCGACGTATGGTGGGCACTTGGCGAAATGGCCAGCAACGATAACACGTGAACGGCGATGGAAAATCTGCTGCTGATCTGCATGCGCAACACCCTTTCGATGTAACCATTATAGTTACAACAGTATCGTTTTGTCAATCCTCCAAATTTTCAATCCGACCCGCCAATTGCTTTTTCATCCGCCGCCTATCGTTAATTCATCATTAAGTTATCGACCGAGAGAAAAAGTTGTTCATTGTTGGAGGGTTATGTAAGAAACTGTCGAATTTTTCTCTACAGTTGTATTTATGCACAACTTTCGGCTTAGGCTTTTTAGAGGGGGAGACTCACGCTGGCTCGACATCGATTTCTACTTCGTTGCTTGACCATGTGGCTGGCACTGCTCATGCTGTCGCCTTCACTTCTTGCGCATGCGGAAGGCAAGCGAATGACCATAGAGAAGTGGCAAGTACAGTGGATTCCCGCGGGTGAAGAACACTCGGACATCCCTTCCTCTTCCCGTAGCTGGGAGACGTATAGTCGCAGCGACCAACAAACGAATCTGAAATCCGGCATCCGAGGCATGTGGGTCAAATTCGATGTTCCTCCGACCGCAGACTGGCAGCATCCGGGCTTACTCATCGAGCGTCTGTACGGCCTGGAGCTATCCGTCTATGAGGATGGCAAGCTGCTTTACGAATCGAAGCGCACGTTAAATGTCGATCTCAACAAGTTGTTAATGACGTTAGACTCTTCGGCACAGCCGACTACGCTCGAATTGCGCATCGTGACCCCGAAAAACAGGGCAGGGTTGATCAGCGGCATTCTGATCGACGACTTCCAATCGTTGTCCAAACGATTCGTTACTCGCGAGCTGCCGGATTTGTTGCTTGGTTCGTCTATCTTTTTCCTGGCGCTCATTATGCTGATCTGTTCAGGTTACTTGCATCGGAAACAGCGGAATTCATGGATCTCCTTGTGCCTGATCGCGCTAACGACCGGAACGATCATCGTCGTATACAATCCGCTCCTCTATGTCTACTTCAAGCCGTATGGGAGCTTTATGCTTCACTTGTTCGATCTATCGTTATTCGTGCTGCTGCCCGCCTTGAACGACTACATCGATCAAGTGTTCGAAGGCAAATACCGCTACTTTACTTTGTTCCGGCGCGTTCAGTTGGCCTATTCTGCGCTGTGTGCATGCGGACTTGCATTCTATGCGTCCGATCCGGAACGCTATTACGACATCTATTATTTCCTGTCCGTCAAAATGATGGGCTTCTTCATTCTTGTGCAATTGCTCTCGATCATTACGTTGACGGCCATAAACGCAGTGAAAGGGAATCGGAACGCGATCATTTTGTCCGCCGGCATCCTCTTGCTTGCCTTGTCCGGAATCTCCGATCTGGTCTACTATTACTGGTCAGACCGTAAACACGTATTTTATTTCTGGAAATTCGGCGTCGTTATGATGATGATCGCCCTTGTTATCATTCTCGCAAGGCGCATCTCTGCCGATTACGGCAAACTCGTCGCTTATTCGAAAGACCTCGAGATGTATAACCACCGGCTGCAGCGCGCAGAGAAATTGAAAATCATCAGCGATTTGGCAGCCTCCGTCGCCCACGAAGTACGTAATCCGCTGCAAGTCACACGGGGGTTTCTTCAACTGCTGTCTTCGAGAACAGAGAGCAAAGACAAACCTTACTTTGATCTGGCCACGAACGAGCTCGACCGGGCGGCGGAGATTATTACCGACTTTCTGACATTTGCCAAACCTGAACTGGACACGATCGTCCAACTTGACCTGATCGCCGAAATCAAAAAAATTGAAGCGATTATGAATCCAATGGCCGCCCTGCATGGCGGAATACTCGAGTTCTCGGGCGAAGGCGATATTACGATCTACGGCAATTCATCGAAGTTAAAGCAAGCGCTCATCAACATTATTAAAAACAGCATCGAAGCAACGGGCAAAGACGGAGTTATCAAGATCGAAGTGCTAGAGGATGGAAAAGAAGCCGTTGTCCGAATTGCCGACAACGGCCAGGGGATGGAGGAAAGCCAAATCGCCAAACTCGGTGTGCCTTTCTTCTCAACCAAGACTAAAGGTACTGGCCTTGGCTTAATGGTGACATACCGGATCGTGGAAGTCATGAAAGGCACGATCAAAGTGTCCAGCACCAAAGGAAAAGGAACCGAATTTACGATCCGGTTCCCTCTCGCCGAGCCTATTCCATTACCACATCAGACCAACATTTGACGGGTCGCTTGAGACGTCCTCCGGATTCGGAGGCAATACGAGATAATACGTCGTCGGTGTTTCTTCAACGACTTTCAGCTCAATCGACTCAGGAATCGCGATGCCGAACGCATCCAGAATCGCACTCTTTGGATCGCTCAACAAAGCAGCTTTGAATGCAGCGTCTTCCCAAGCTTTCTGGATAATCTGTACTTTTAACGTTTCTGGAGACATGCGGGCACGCCCTTCCAATAGATGGTTATGTAGCACAACCATTATACCACCTTAAATAGGAAAAATCTCTCATTTTATGACGTGTTGCGACAAAAAATAGGACAATCCGCCCTCGACCGCAAGCCTAGTCTTGACTGCTGCCACTTCGTCCGCACCTTCACGTATTCCCGCCGCGGTCGCCCGCTGGAATGCATACAATTCGCCCGGAATGTCCGTTAGACGGCTCATTCGCTCGCTGTAGCCATCCGCGATATCCGACAGCGCCCCTGCGGCATTCGCCCGGTAGATCGCGCGCCGAACTTGTCGCTCGTCCAGCGGCTCCGCTAACGGCAAGGCAATCCGTTCGCGCGCAAGCGTCAGAAACGCGTTGCACTTCTCTTGTCCTCCTGCCAGATCTTCCCGCCAATCCGTCCAATCATCCGACAGTTGCAGTGTCGCGAGCGCCAAATCGACCGCCTTCTCCAGTTCTGGAAGCCGGTCTTCCCGCCCGGACAAGCGGAGAATGACTGCGACGCACAATTTGACCGGCGCGGACTTGCGAGCAAGCCGCCCGACATCCCCCGGATCAGCAGCAACCTCGCCCTCTTCGGCGACAGCTTCAGCCCACTGACGCACATATTCGTTATTACTGGCACTCCAAGACCATCCCGGAACTGCAATCCGATCGTAGCGGCCTTGGAACGCTGCATGGCAGAGTTGACCGAGAGCGAGCAAGCGGCGACTGGGCGCTCCAGCCCCCTTCATGATCCCGCCCTCATCCATCGCGTCGTCCAGCAGGAAGAAGTGCAGCATCGCGAAGACATTGCCGACTGCGAGTTCACGGCCAACTTCCGGCGAACTGCCCGCATATTCACTCAGCCAATAAGGCAGCAAGAAAGTGATCAAGTTGGAACCTTGTCCGCTTCGGAGCGGGTTCAGCTTGGCAAGATGATCCACCCCGATTCCGTTCAAAGGGAAGGGAAATAGGGAAGCCTCTTTCTCGGCTTCCCGGAACGTATCTTCGATCTCGCGTTCAAACTGCTTCATCCACTCCATATTCGTCCCTATCGCCATCCCTATTTGCTCACCCCGATCTAACGAGCTTCTTGAAGGTTTTGCACCTCTTCTCGCTCGGCAAGCGCCAGCCATGCATCTACGACACGCGGATCGAAATGCCGCCCACGTTGATTGATAATTTCCTCAAGCGCCTCTTCGTGCGTCCATGCCCTCTTGTACGGCCGTTCGTGCGTAAGCGCGTCGTAGAAGTCGGCGAGCGCCACAATACGCGCGGCAACGGGAATGTCTTCGCCCTGCATGCCGCTCGGATAACCGCTTCCATCCCATCTCTCATGATGAGACTTTGCGATTGTGCCTGCAAGCTTCAGCACCTCGAAGGCGCTTCCGGCCAATATGCTTTCCCCGATAAGCGTATGCTCCTTCATCCGCTCGAACTCCTCGGGCTCGTAACGGCCCGGCTTCAGCAACAGCCCGTCGGGAATGCCGATTTTGCCGATGTCGTGCAGCGGCGCGGCACGGCGGATCAAATCGCTCTCGCGTTCGGACAGCCCGTATTGCTTCGCGATCAAGCCCGACATGTAGCCGACCCGGGCGGTATGCCGGCCCGTTATGTCGTCCCGAAACTCGCCCGCGCGACCGAGAAGCTGCAACATCTCGACTTGCGCCTGGCTCAGTTCCCTCGTCCTTTCCTGCACTTTCTCCTCCAGCAAGGAGTTATTGCGTTGCAGCTCCAGATGAAGAAACCGCGTCCGCAGCAAGTTATGAATACGCAGGACCACTTCGGTTCTATCGTAAGGTTTCGTCAAAAAATCATCTACGCCAGCTTGAAGCCCGCGCTGCCTCGCTTCCGACGTCGTGTCGGCGGTAAGCATCAACACCGGAAGAAACTGGTTCGCGCCTTTCCGTTCACGAATGACTTCGAGCGCCTGCAAGCCGTCCATATCAGGCATATGTAAATCGAGAAGCACGATATCCGGCCCGATTTCCTCCACCATGCTCCCGATCTGCAAAGCATCCATCGTACTGTACAGTTCGGAAAAACCGGCCCGCCGCAAAATTCGTTCCAGCAAACCGATATTAACCTCTTGGTCGTCGACGATCATTATCTTTGCGAGTTTCAAATTCATCGAGTCCATGATCTCCGCTCCCTCTCTTTATCGCGTTATGAGCGCAGCTTCGATCTTGCCGATGAGCCGCTCCAGGTCGATCGGCTTCGTGTCGAAATCGTCGCACCCCGCCCCCATCGCCTTCTCCCGATCTCCGGCCATCGCATGCGCCGTCAACGCAATAACCGGAATACCCCGCGTTGCGTCGCTGCTTTTGATCGCCTTCGTCGCTTCCCACCCGTCCATAACCGGCAAGCTTAGATCCATCAGAATGACGTCGGGCAGCTCGGCTCCAGCCAGTTGAACGCCTCGCAAGCCATCTTCAGCGATAATCATCGTATAACCTTTTCTCGTCAGCCTGCGCACTAGCATGTCTCGATTCAATTCGTTATCTTCCACCAGCAATATGGTCGTCATGTCGTCTGCCCCCGTTTGTCCTCAGGCGTTTGCCTTGTCTCATCATCCGGCTTGTCGTCGGCTGTGCTGCCCTCGCTGGCGCTAGCCGCCTCGTCTTCGGCTTGCGCTTCTTCGATCAGCAGCACCGATTGTGTTCGGGCTTCTTGCCGGTCGACGAATTTGGCGAGCGCGCTGAGCAGCTTGTCTTGCCGAACGGGCTTCATCAGGAAGTCTGAAGCCCCAAGAGAGAGTCCGAGCTGCTTGTCGCTTGTCATCGACAAAATAATGACCGGAATATCCGCAAGCTGAGGATCGCTCTTAAGCGTAGACAAGACGTTCCAGCCATCCATGCTCGGCATAAGGATGTCCAGACAGATCACTTGGGGACGAAGCTCCCGAGCCATCCGCAGCCCGTCCATTCCGCTCTCGGCGAAAGCCACCGTCCACCCTTCTTTGGCGAGAAAACGACTCAAAATCTGATGATTGACCGGCTCGTCGTCTATGAGAAGAACACCTACATGGCTCTCCTCTTCGGATGGCCGGCTTGCAGGCAACTGTTCCGGTGCCGCGGACTGCTCCTGTGGTTCGGCAGGGAGCCAACAATTGAACGTGCTGCCCTTGCCAAGAACGCTCTCTACGCGAATATCGCCTCCGAGTAACTTGCAGAAGCGCTGGCTGATGGCAAGTCCGAGTCCCGTGCCGCCGTATTTACGCGTCGTCGACGAATCCGCTTGCGTGAACGGTTGAAACAGCCGCCCGACTTGTTCCTCCGTCATGCCGATTCCGGTGTCTTGCACGACAAAGACGAAACCCGCCTTGCCCTCCCGCGTTTCCGGATGCGCCTCGAATACAATCGTACCTTGCTGGGAGAACTTGTTCGCATTGCTCAGCAGATTCAGCAAAATTTGCCGCAGCTTAGTGACGTCCGTCTTGATCTCGCCGTCCGTCAGGCGCGTATCGAGCGTGTTATTGTTGTTGGTGACAAGCGGCTTGACCATCGTGAGCACGTCCTGTACGACGTCGTTGACTCTGCACGGCTCCAAATAGACGTCCATCTTGCCCGCTTCGATCTTGGAAATATCAAGTATGTCGTTAATGATCGCAAGCAAGTTTTGTCCGGAACTGGCGATCTTGCCGAGGTCGGTCACAAAAGTCGGCTCATCCATGTCTTCCGCGTCCTCAATCAACATCTCGCTATAACCGATAATCGCGTTCAACGGCGTTCTCAGCTCGTGGCTCATGTTGGCAAGAAACTGGCTTTTGATCATATTTGCTTGAATCGCTTCGTCGTGCGCCTTGGCGAGCTCCGCTGTCCGTTCCTCCACTAGCCGCTCCAAATTTTCATTTAATTGAAGAAGCTCCTTGTTCATGACGAAGATCTCATCCTGTTGTCGCTGCAGCTCTAAGTCTTTAAAAGAAAATCTCTTGGAAATGAAAGCCCCGAGCACGGAAAGGCCCAGCGTGAACAACGTGCCGCCAGCGATGAAGTAGGCCAGCCACTTCTGATCCAACACGATGCCGGAGGGCATCATTCCTTTGCCCCCGTGGTGGAAGTGAGTCGCCATCATCCCCGTATAATGCATCCCGGCAATCGCCGCGCCCATGATCAAGCCGCTCCCGAACTTCTTCCAGCCGATACCTTTGCTCCCTTTGCGGAAGTAGAAAGAAAGCCAAAGCGCAGCGACCGACGCCACAAGCGCAATGACAATGGACATCGTGAATAGAAAAGGGTCATATGTAATGTCGATCTGCATCGCATACATGCCCGTGTAGTGCATCGTCACTATGCCTGCTGCGAAGAGAACTGCGCCCCGCAGCAGCCTGCCTATCGTCAACGTTTTCCGGCTCACCACAATCAGCGCGATAAACGACGCTAAGATCGCTGCCAATACGGACAGCAACACGTAGACAAGATCATAGGCGATCTTCACCGGCAAGCTGAACGCCAGCATGCCGACGAAATGCATCGACCAAATGCCCATCCCCATCGATACGCCGCCAAACAGCAGCCATATCCAACGATTGCGGCCGATTGAAGAACTGACCATCCCCGCCATGTCGAGCACCGCGTACGACGCCGCGACCGCGACAATGTAAGAAAACACGACAAGCATCATGTCGTAAGATCCCTGTAAACTCAAGTTGCACGCACTCCTCTGCCTCTGACGTTCCTGCTCCGAAAACACTCTCGGACTCGCATTCGGATTTACCCTGATTGAACCATAATCTGCATGCGGCGGCAACAGAATTCGACATTTGCGAGGCATGACGCGCCACGACAATATTTGTGATTTTGTATATTGACAAATAAATATTTTTGTGGTATAATAAAATATTTTAGTGTTTACTTTCTAATCCACCTTCTCTATAATCATTTTCGTAGAACCCGGCCGGTCCTCTACAATGACGAAGGAGCGTGAACGCTTTGCCAACGAATCCCTCTATCGCCGTATTGCCTATATCCGCCCCCGTAATGGGGAGAACGGATATCGTCCATCTGACGCTGCTCTATGACGAACGCGATGTCGCACTCGTCGACACCGGGTTTCCCGGCCAGCTTGAGCAACTTCTTGACGGCATACGAAGCTATGACGTCGACCCGGGCCGCTTGAACCATATTCTCATGACTCACCAAGATATTGATCATATCGGCAACCTGCAAACACTCGTCGATAACGCGCCGGCACCGATAAACGTATACGCCCATTTCGAGGAAAAGCCTTACATCGAAGGCGAGCGTCGAATTCTCCGTTTTACCGACGAAGCAATCGCCAGTGTCGACCGGATGCCCGACAGTGTTCCCGAAGCTTTTAAGCAAGGACTGAAGCGGCTCATGTTGAATCCGCCTAAAGCCAACGTTCAGCGCACCGTCGAAGGGGGCGAACGACTGTCCTTGTGCGGAGGAATCGTTGTTATCGACACGCCTGGACATACACCCGGACATGTTAGCTATTACCACCAACCATCCCGAACACTGATTGCCGGAGACGCGCTGACAGCTGACAACGGTGTGTTGCGCGGACCTGATCCTCATTCCACACTCGACATGGCAACCGCAGTCGACTCTCTGTCCAATCTACTCGGTTTCGATATCGAGCGCGTTATCTGTTATCATGGAGGCGTCGTCGAAGGGGACATTCGGACGGGGCTGACCGAATTGATCGCTTCGGCAGCGCGAAGCGAATAAACGCAGAGAGCCCGATCTCCGGCTGTCCGGGATCGGGTTCTTTTTGTTCGTTGTTGCCATATTTGGTAATTTTCCAAATACAGCGAGAAACACTGCGGGTGGTTGCTGCCGTGATCGTAACGGTCGGCCGCGAGCGACGAGCCGATCGTTTCCGTCAGTTTTGGCCAATTCGGCCTCCGGATACCCTTCGAATCCAAGGTCGAATATCGGCTGGCGGTCATTCTTCAAAATGGCGACGTTGGCATATGGATCCGCTCTCGCCTTCGCTAACGAAGATCATGGCACATCTGCAAGCAAAAGGACTTCGACCGCCACTTTCCAGTGGAGATTGAAGTCCTTCGCATGTTTGTTTATTTGAACTTGTCCGGGAACTGCTTCGCGATTCCATCCGCCATTACATCTGCAAAATGAATCATATGCTGCTCGCCTTCGTCGAAGGCTGCGATGTCCCCGGTCCAATCTTTCGCGAGCCTTGTCGTCATTGCGGTTGTAATCAATTGCAGATGCTTATGCCAGATGTCCTTCAGTTCTTGCTCCTTCCAGTTCGGATTGATACCGCCCAGAAACTTGGCGACTTCATCCGCATTCTGGTACCAGAGCTTGTTGTTCGCGGCGACATCTGCTTGATTGCCCTTAATCGCTGCGTCGACAACTTTCCCAGCGAGCAATATATGCTGCGTCAGTAGATCCGTAAACTTATTGCCTGTAGCATCGCCGTAGAACGGTTTGATTGCATTGCCGAGATCCTGTTGGTTCTGCAACAGTCTCGCGAGCACTTTCGCCTGATCGTCCGCTCCGGCCACCGCGCTGACAATGTAATTGCGCGTCCAGACAACATGGTCGATCCATAACTTCCGCAAGTCGTTCTGCAATTGGATTTTCGCCGGCGAGATGCATGACTTTTGTTTCATCGCCTGCCCGCTGCCCGGCGACGCACTTTGCGCAGCAGCCGTCGACGAATTTAGCAGCAGCGCGGCGGATAAGCAAGCTGCCGCTAACAAACGTTGTCTCATGAACGAATCCCCTTCCGGACCACTATGCTTTTCATAGCGAGCGTCGTTACCGGGTTATTGTGGGCATTATGGCGGAATTCATTCATGGAGTTGGTGGGCTGACGTTCAGCCCCTTCAGGCGATCGCGCTCACTCGCGCGCGCCGATGAATTCTTCGAGATCGCGATCGGCTTTCGACTGATTGCACTCATTGCACGCACAGACGCAATTGTCCGGCGTCGTATGGCCACCCTTGGCACGCGGAAGCAGGTGATCGATCGTATCGCCGTATTGGCCGCAGAAGTAACATACATAGCCGTCGCGCTCCAGAATTAATCGGCGGAACTCCTTGTTGCTGTAAATACGCCGGATCGTATGCCGATTGACGACAACGGCGGCGCGTTCTTTCACCAGCGTTATCGCAAGCTCCGGTTCGACCTCTTGGTACCAGCGTCGGCCGTTGTCGGTCTTTCCACGCATGCGGATGAAACCGAGCCGCGTCGGCCGTAAGCTCGTCGCGTCGGATGACTCTCGCGCGGAGAGAAGCGGAGGGGCAAGCGGCCGAGCCGAAAGCGGTATCGGATTCGCCGGCGCGACAGGCTTCGGCGAAGTGTCCGCCGACGAAGTCTGTGAAGCGCTGGATGAAGTAACTTGCGAAGCAATGCCGCTGTTACGGCGCTTCCTTCTTCTACGCTTGCGTTTGCGCTTCGGCGGTTCATCCCCAGCCACCTCGGCTGCGCTCGGCGCCGCCTTAACTTCCTTCGACTCCGCGGATGCGTCCGTTCCTACGAGCAGATCTGCCAGCTCCACCGGAGCTCCTCCGCTTCTACGACGCTTCCTTCTTCTGCGCTTGCGTTTCGGCGACTCATCCGACGACTCGACCTGCCCCGGTGCATGGGCCACCGCGTCTCCAATATTATTGTCCGTAACAAGCCGTCCGTCCGGACCCTCGCTCTTCTGTCTCCTGCAAGAACGACAAGTACCCCTGCGTCTTGCAATCCCGTTCAAGGTTCCGCTTCTTCTCAGAAAGTCGGAAAGCGGCTTGCGTTCGGAGCAAACTTTGCATATTTTCGTTGCTTTATCTGTATCGTGTACATCAATATCGGTTGTCATATTCCGAGTATATCATACCCTTCGTTAAGGAGCAGAGGACGGGATTGAAATGCGCTCGTTGCGCTTTACGGAGTCAGCAGGCATAAATGAATGCCATGCGTCCGCAAAATTTTAACAATAAAAAAGTAAGTAACTGATATTGACTTAGCAATTTATCCGGGTGTATACTGTGCTCAGTTGTTACACAGTAAACCAAACCATTCATGCACCACATACTCAGGAGGTCAATAACAACATGGCAAACGTACTGTTCATCAAAGCAAACAATCGTCCATCGGATCAATCAGTCAGCGTAAAGCTGTACCATACATTCGTTGAAGCATACCGCGCAAGTCACCCGAACGACCAGATTACCGAGTTGAATCTTTTCGAAGAGAACTTGCCGTACTACGATAACGACATGATGGCCGGCCTGTTCAAAGAAGCTCGCGGCTTCGACCAAACCGAAGAGGAGAAGCAAGCGGCGGCAATCGCTAACGGCTACCTCGAGCAATTCGTTGCTGCGGATAAAGTCGTACTCGCATTCCCGCTGTGGAACTTCACGATCCCGGCTCAATTGCTGACGTACTTGTTCTACCTCGGTCAAGCCGGCAAAGCGTTCAAATATACGCCGGAAGGTCCAGTCGGCTTGTTCGGCGACAAAAAGGTCGTATTGCTGAACGCTCGCGGCGGCGTGTATTCGGAAGGTCCGATGGCGCAACTGGAAATGTCTCTAAACTACGTAAAAGGCCAACTGTCCTTCTGGGGCGTAACAAACGTGGAGACGGTCGTCGTCGAAGGCCACAACCAATTTCCGGACCGTTCGCAAGAAATCATCGAGGCCGGATTGGCGCAAGCGGCTAAAGTAGCTGCAGGCTTCTAAACTCATAGGGTGTTCCACGAATTCTAACGGTTGCCCTCGCCGTTAAATCGCCGATTTTAGGCCCTTCGTGATTCTAACGGTTGTACTTGCCGCTATTCCAATGTTTTGACGCGATTCGGGGAAATCCGCACCAAATAACGTTGCTCACAACCATTAGCAATCCAATGGCACCGGTTTTGATTGATTAACGGCTGTGGCAACCGTTACCCAACGGTTGGCGGGCGCTTCGCCGCCAGCGAAGCGGTCAGCGGTCCACCAAATAAAAAAACACGCCAACGTTGGCGTGTCAGACTACCGGTGCTTTCTCGACAAACAAGTGACGTCCGGCCCCGGACGTCACTTTTCTTCGTATGCTAACGCCCGCCTGCATCCGCGACCATCTTCGCGATTTCCGCGTACCCGCGTCTCTTCGCGTGTTGCAGCGGCGTCACGCCTTCTCCGTCGGCGATATTGGCGTCGGCCCCGTGGTCGAGAAGCAGCCTTACGATCTGCTGATGCCTCTCGCCTCCGTCGCTTAGAATGATCGCTTCAAGCAGCGCTGTCCAACCGAGATCGTTGACGTGATTCACGTTGATGTCCGTTTTCTCCAGCAGCGTCCTTACGTTGTTCACGTGCCCTTTCTCCGAGGCGGGAATAATCGCGACGCCTCCGTATCGATTGCGGATTTTCGTATCCGCCTTCGCTTTGATCAGCAGGTCAAGGATGTCCTCTAGCCCCTCCGCCCCCGCGTAAAGGAACGGATTGTTCAGCATGTCATCCTGTAAGTTAATATCGGCACCCGCTTCAATCAGCAACCGGACGGCTTCCGGGCGGTTCGCGTAGGTCGCTACCATCATCGCCGTTCTTCCTCGCCCGTCCTGACTATCCAGCAACGCGCCTCCGTCGATCAACTTCTTCAATTCTGCGGCATCCCCGCGTTCTGCGGCGCTGTGCAGAGCTAGATTCATTTTCCCCGCCTCCTCATTGACGCCGCCGCCCGAAGACATCGAACACCCCGCCAGCATCAGTACCGTCGTTAACAGCACGATCAGCTTCTTCAGCGGAATCCCCTCCTTCGCCGGCTCGGCCGTTATGGTCACGACTTCATCCTAACAGAGAGTTCTTAATTCCAAAGAGCCTAGACCTTAAATGTTTCTTATGCGTTCGTCAACGATCATTCCGCAATCTCCACGTTAATCAGTTTAAATTGCGTCACGTCGGCGAGGCCGCGATTCGTGATGCGGATTTCCGGAATGACCGGCAACGCGAGGAGAGAAAACGTCATAAACGGCGCATTCAGCGGGCAGCCAATCTGCTTCCACGCCTCTTCCATCCGGGCAACTTCGCCAACGACTTCGGCCAGAGATTTCTCGGACATGAGGCCCGCAATCGCCATCGGCACTTCCGCCAGCACCCGGCCGTCCTCGACAACGATCATCCCGCCCCCGATACGAACGAGTTCGTTTGCCGCAAAAGCCATATCCTCGTCGTTCGTCCCCATGACGATCAAGTTGTGGCTATCATGCGCAACCGTCGAAGCGACCGCTCCCGACTTCAATTGAAATCCTTGCGCGAAAGCCAGAGAAATCTCGCCCGTACCATGATGACGCTCAATGCAGGCGAGCCTGACTACGTCTTGCTCAAGATCCGGCTGGACAACGCCGTTCTCGACACGCAATGTCGCCGTCCGCTTCTCCGTTCTGGCACTGTTCTCGATCGCGCCGACGACGTTGACGGTCGTCCGATCCCGCCCGTCATAACGGCTGGCCAGCTTGAAATCGTCCGGCGTTAGCGACCGCTTCACGTTCATCGAACTACGAATATGGTCAGGATAGACGAATTTCGGAAGCTCAACAACGTAGTCGCCGTTGTCATACACGACATGCCCATCCACAATGACTGTCGAAGGCGTCATGTCGCTCAAGTCGTCGATGAGCAGCATGTCCGCGCATTTGCCTGGAGCGATACCGCCGAGATGCTGATCCAGCTTGTAGTAACGCGCTACGTTAATCGTCGCCATGCGGATCGCCGTTACGGGATCGACACCTTCTTCGATTGCGCGACGAACGACGTGGTTGATATGCCCTTTCTCGACGAGCGTCTGCGGCATCACATCGTCGGTGACGAGGGAGATGTTGTCCGAATTCACTTTATCCTCGGTGACGATTTTGATGACTTCTTTCACATCGTGCCACGCGGAGCCTTCGCGAATCATGAGGTGCATGCCAAGGCGGACTTTGCGCAGCCCCTGCTCTCGCGTAACCGTCTCGTGGTCGGAAGTGACACCGGAGGCGATATACGCCTGCAGCATCGGATCATCATCGCTTGGAAAATGTCCCGTTACCGTCCCGCCGCTTCGCATCGTCGCCTCGATTTCCCCGAGCATTTTCGGATCGCCGAATACGACGCCCGGGAAGTTCATCACTTCGCCGAGGCCGACCACGTTATCCCACTGCAGTCCTTCCGAGATATGCTCCACTTCCAGCCTTGCGCCTGCGTCCTCCAAGTCGTCCGTCGCCGGCACGCAGGATGGGAACGTCGTAAATACCTTCAGCGGCAATTGCTGGCCTTCCTCATGCATCAGACGAACGCCTTCCGAACCGAAAACGTTGGCGATTTCGTGCGGGTCCATGAAAATGCCGGTCGTTCCTGTCCGCAATGCCGCCCGCGCAAATTCCGTCACGGAAAGCATCGTGCTTTCGACGTGCATGTGGCCATCCAGCAGCCCCGGCGCCATGTAGCGCCCCCGGGCGTCGACGACTTGCGTGTCCGGTCCGATCGCGCGCTCCGCATTGCCGACATAAGCGACTCTGCCTGCCGCGATTGCGACATCGATATTGTCCAGTATTTCCCCGGAAAATACGTTGACGAGCTTGCCTCCCCGGACGACAACTTCCGCGAAAGCCTGTCCCGTTGCGACTCGGGCGAGCGTCTTACTCACTTCATATTGTTGATTTCTTGGTTTCATCGGCATTTTTTTATTCGACCCCTTCAGATGATGTCACAAAACGATTTCTCTAGTTGTCTAAAGAGTGTAAATCAAGCAAATTAAAAGGAGCGATTCTCAATGGAAGTAAGATTGAACGGTAGGCAAGCCAATCCCGAAGCTTACAAAGCCATGATAGGAATGGAGCAATTTATTGCGAGCACGGGGTTGGAGAAAAAAATGTACAATTTCATCAAGCTGCGCGCATCGCAGATTAATGGCTGTTCATACTGCATCAGCACGCACTCGAAAGAATTGCTGGCTATGGGCGAGAGCGTCGACCGATTGCTGCTTCTGTCCGCTTGGCGCGAAACACCGCTCTATTCGGAAGAAGAACGCGCTGTTCTCGAGCTGACCGAGTATGCCACAAAGCTGTCCGCGGCCGGCATTCCTGACGAGGTGTACGCCCGCGTCCGCGTCCACTTCAATGAGAAGCAATACGTCGACCTGCTGATGGCAATCAACATGATCAACGCCTGGAACAGAATCGGCGTCGGCACGGGCATGTTCCCGGGCTGCATCTGACCACCGCCTTACTCGAAACGCGTCAGCTTGTCAGGGTTCATCACCATGTAAATATTGTTGATACGGGAGCCTTCGGGCTCCTTTGTTATTTCGACGCATATCATTTTTGTGATACGTCCATCCTGATATTGCGCCAGCGCCGGCGCCCCATTCACCAGAACGCGACGCAAACCTCTTTCGAACACCCCTTTGGCTGCTATTCCTTCGATAAAGGCCATCACGCGCTCAATGCCGACAATCGAGTTAAGCGCAGCGCGGGCTTTGCCGCCTCCGTCCGACACGAGCGTGACTTCGTCCAGCAACAACGAAAGCAGCGGCTTGAAGTTGCCGGTATCCGCAGCACTTAGAAACGCGTCAACGAACCGCTCGCATGCCGCCTCCCTCTCCCCGTCCAGCACGACGGCCGGAAGGGGCGCCGACGCCGGACCTGTCTCCGAGCCGATCTTCGCCTGAGCCCGACTAAACGTCTTCCGGCAGCTCGCTTCCGTCTTACCCAGCATGTCCGCCAAATCCGCGTATTCGAAGCCAAGCGTCGCCTTCAGCACGTAGATCGCGCGTTCAAGCGGCGACAGCTTCTGCAGTAGAACGAGATAGGCGTAACCGATGTTCTCCCGGCGCTCCGCGGGATCGCTCCAATAGCTCCCGCCCCCGCTCCGACTGCCGTCTCCGGCTTCGTCAGGCAATGGTTCCGGCAGCCATGGCCCCACGTATGTTTCACGCCTTCGCTTCGACGATTGAAGCAAGTTGAGGCAGCGATTCGTCGTCATTTTCGCCAAATACGCCTTCTCGTTCCCGATGTCGGTCGCATCCAACTGCATGTAACGGGCGAACACGTCCTGCACGATATCCTCCGCATCGGACGCGCTGCCTAGCATACGGTACGCCAGTCCGAACAACATCGGCCGGTATGCTGTGTAAGTCGACTCCTGTATGACCAATCGCACCGCACTCCTTTGCCCATATTATAACACGCCGATGCTTATTCCCGATTGTTCAGGAGAAAACGCAAAAGCGTTCGTAGTCGATTTCACGGACAATAGCCCGATGAAACCCGGCTATTCTGCGCTTGCCGCCGATTTCGCGGACTATAGCCCGATGAAACCCGGCTATTCTGCGCTTGCCGCCGATTTCGCGGACTATAGCCCGATGAAATCCGGCTATTCTGCGCCTGCGGCCGATTTCGCGGACTATAGCCCGATGAAATCCGGCTATTCTGCGCTTGCGATCGATCTCGCGGGCTGTAGCCCGATGAAACCCGGCTATTCTGCGCTTGCCGCCGATTTCGCGGACTATAGCCCGATGAAATCCGGCTATTCTGCGCCTGCAGCGCTTTCCAATTCAATATCAACTTACTCAGTTGCAGAAACTATAAAAAGTATAGTAAAATAAACTCAAAACAGGAGGCGAATCGTGATGACAGAGACAACGAACGTAACCCCATCTATAGAAATCGGCATCAGCACTTTTCTGGAAGCGTCGCCTAACCCCGCGGCAGGGAAAGTGATCAGTCACGCCGAGCGGTTGCGCAACGCAGTTGAGGAAATCGTCACAGCCGACCAGGCTGGACTAGACGTATATGGCATCGGCGAGCATCACCGCCCGGACTTCGCAGGCTCCGCTCCAGCTATCGTGCTTGCGGCCGCAGCCACTCAGACGAAACACATCCGGTTATCCAGCGCCGTAACGGTGCTGTCCTCGGACGATCCGGTTCGTGTGTACCAGTCGTTCTCCACGCTGGACGGCCTCTCCAACGGCCGAGCGGAGATTATGGCGGGCAGGGGCTCGTTCATCGAGTCGTTCCCGCTGTTCGGCTACAACCTGGACGATTACAATGAGTTGTTCGACGAGAAGCTTGAGCTGCTGCTCAAAATCCGCGAATCGGAGAAAGTGACCTGGAAAGGCGGACTGCGCCCAGCCATCAACAATCAGGGCGTCTATCCGCGGTCCGTGCAAGAACCGCTGCCCGTCTGGATCGCGACTGGCGGCAGCCCTGAATCTGCTGTCCGCGCCGGAATGCTCGGGTTACCGGTCGTCTTCGCCATCATCGGCGGCATGCCGGAGCGATTCGCGCCGCTTGTTGAGCTTTACAAGAAGGCTGCGGCGAAAGCCGGGCACGATGTGTCCAAGCTGCAGATCGCAACACATTCGCACGGCTTCGTCTCCGATACGCCGGGCAAAGCGGAAGATCTGCTATTCCCGCACTGGCGCCACCAATCGACGGTCATCGGGAAGGAGCGCGGGTGGAGCGGCAGTTTCGACCGAGACATGTTCGATGCCTCCAACAGCCTACGCGGTGCAATTTATGCAGGGGAGCCCGAATACGTCGCCGAGAAAATTGTCCTGCTGCGCCGGAATCTCGGTATAAACCGCTTCTTCTTGCACATGGATGCCAGCTCCATTCCGCACAAGGATACGTTGCGCGCAATCGAGCTGCTCGGCACGCGAGTCGCTCCTCTCGTGCGCCAGGAGCTTGCGCGGATCGAAGGCTCGGCCGAATAAACAAACGTCATATGAAAGGCCCGCGATCAATGTCATTAAGATAAGCTCAAAGACTAACCGGGAATAAAAATGGAATTTGCAACGGCATGGGAAATCAACCCGTGCCGTTTGTTTTATGGTGCAAGCAAGGAAAAAGGGTATAGCAAACGAAGCGGATGGAAGATCCGCTTTATGCTACTCGGTAGACGAAGCTAACAGCTGATTTATAGCGGACTTTGCGCGTATTCTCCTGCCCTGGGCGAATGGTCGAATCGGCAAAATGTTTATACGAATCAGCGCTTCCATATCGGGCGGGGGGGGGGTCATCATCCCTTGAGCGCAGGAACTGTCTTTCAGCCGTCACAATGGTTTTGTCTTAGATGGGGGAACGGTCAACCAGATCGGCCAGAGCCCTTACCTCTCAGGGGACATTTCTCCTGGATGCGTGCGGAGCGGGAGCTGGTTGTCACTTATCGTCATCCTCTCATAATATGAGCCGTAATAGCCTGCACGAAAGGCTCATCGAGCGGAGCGTGGCCGTTCAACAGACGGTACCAGATCGGTCCATAACAGAGGTCGGTGAGGAGCTCCAGATCGGCGTCCTTCGGCAGCTCGCCTCTTGCGGCGCTTCGCTTCAGCAGAGCAATAAGTGTTTCCCTGCGAGAGCAGATGAACGACTCGCGGAATATCTGCGCGAAGCCGTCGTCGAACTGGGCTTCCGCCATCAAGCTACGCATGATGCTCCCGGCGCCCTGTGTCAGCGAGCGGCATGTATCGCCGATGTAGAGATGCAAGTCCGATTCGAGCGAGCCTGTATCCGGAACCCCGATGTCCTGACGGGCTTGCTTCGTCATCGCATCCATGACGATGGAGGCCACATTCGGCCACCATCGGTACAGCGTGGGCTTGCCTACGCCCGCCGCCTTGGCGATTCCCTCCATTGTGATCTGCTTGTAGGCCGACGTCTCCAGCAGCTGGCGCACTGCCGTCAACACCGCCTCCATCGCTTGCTGGCTTCTGGGGCGGCCGGGCGCCGGCTTAGCTTGATGTCTATCCATAAATAAACCCTCCAGGAAAATTATTTCTAATATCTATTTACTTTACGTTACGTAACGTATTATAATGCAAGCAGGCAAACAAATCAATCAGTACGGGAGGCAATGAACATGGGAAACGGAATTCAAGGGCAACGCGTCATTATTATGGGTGGCACATCCGGCATGGGATTCGCATCGGCACAGATGCTTGCAGCAGGAGGAGCCAAAGTCGTCATTACGGGGCGGGACGGCGCTAAGCTTGAAGAAGCGCTTCGGCAACTCGGCGGCAACTCTTCAGGCGAATGTCTCGATGCGAGCTCCCCGGAAGCGGTCAAAGCATTCTACAAGCGCCAAGGCGCGTTCGACCATCTCATTATATCAGTGTCCGGCGCCAAGGGAGCGGGGAATTTCCGCGAGCTCGCACTAGATGATCTGCGCGGCGGTTTCGAGGCCAAATTCTGGCCGCAGCTAACGGCGGCCCAACTGAGCTTGAACACGATCAGCGCGAACGGCTCCATCACGTTCATTACGGCCATCTCCGCCCGTAACGTCTCGCCGGGCATTTCCGGCCTGGCCGCCATCAACGCAGCGCTTGAGGCGATGGTGCCTAATCTTGCACTCGAGCTTGCGCCGCTGCGCGTTAATGCAGTTTCGCCAGGCGTAGTCAACACGGCCTGGTGGAATTGGCTGCCGGCTGAGCAGCGCGCGGCTGTATTCAGCACTTATGCCGAAAATACGCCAGTCGGTCGGGTAGGCGTACCCGATGATATCGCCAAGGCCATCGTTTATCTAGTCGACAATACCTTCGTGACAGGAACGGTACTCGAAGTGGACGGCGGCATGCGACTTAGTTAAGCATCCTGCAAGACAAGCAGCACCTGCCTTTATCATTACCTTATATATAAAAAAGAGCGGGCTATCTTTACGTGATAACCTGCTCTCGTTCTTGATTTTTGGCCCACGCCTTATCCCCGCGGGCTGCCTTTTCTCACGTTTATAAACAAATTGACAGCCATCACGCGTTGCACCTCATGTGAGGGCCTTCTCGATTTCACTTTACGCCATCCCACTCGGCGTAGAAACGCTCCAAATACGTCTCCATAAATGCGTGGCGCTCTTCCGCGAGTCGCTTGCCGGCGACTGTGTTCATAAGCCCCTTCAGCTTCAACAGCTTCTCGTAAAAGTGGTTAATCGCCGTATCTTTGCCGTTGCGGTACTCTTCTTCCGTCATGCGCTCTCTTGGCTTCAATTCGGGATCGTGGATCGGACGCGACTTGGCCCCCGAGTACGCAAACACGCGGGAGATGCCAACCGCTCCGATCGCATCCAGACGATCGGCGTCTTGTACGACTTTACCTTCCTTTGTCTTCATCGGAGCCCGCGCGCCGCCCTTGAACGACATGGTGCGAATGATCTCCAGCACATGAGAGACGACCTCATCGTCCGCTCCGCTGTTCGCAAGCCAGCGTTCCAGTTCCTGCTCCGCCGCGCGAGGGTCATCATTCAGTTTCTCGTCCGCCATATCGTGAAGCAGCGCAGCCAGCTCACAGACGAACGAATCCGCTCCTTCTTCCCGGGCGATCGTTCGCGCCGTCCTGACGACACGGTCGATATGCCACCAGTCGTGGCCGCTGCTATCTTTATGCAACTTAGCTCTTGCCCATTCGACCGCCTCCCCGGCGATCCTTCTCTGCTGCTCCGTCCACAATACGTCATGCATCCTTCCAATCTCCTTTCGGTGACAACCCTTACGTTATCTTCTATAATAAGTTCTTCCATGTTATTCATCGTCAAGTCAAAACGTCTTCTCCGATTACTCTTCAACCAGACTCGCAGCAAGGGGCTGACAACAAGTGTCACATCCATTCTCCGGTTTGAAATCCCAAGCATTGCGCATGTTCCAAGTGCAAGGATTCCCGCCGCTAATCGTGATTAACCTCATGGTCGGCATCTCGCTTTCATTTGTCGTTCCGTTCAACTCCTTGTTCGGCATCGACGAAGTCGGGATGAGCAATGCCGCTTTCGGTATATTTATGACCGTATCGGCGATCGCGAACATCGTGATCTCTACGTATATGGGCAAAATCTCCGACGGGAAAATGGAACGGCGCACAGTGATTCTCATCGCAGCCGTCGCGGCCGTCGTCGGCTACACGTTGTTCGCATACGCCAGAAACTATTATGTTCTGCTTATTTTATCATCTATTGTACTCGGCGTAGCCTCGTCTTCTTCATCTCAAATTTTCGCATACGCCAGAGAAACGTTGTCGAAGTCGGAATTGCCGCCCAAAGATGCACCTTTCTATATGAACGTGTTCCGCAAGTTCTTCGCGCTCTCGTGGACGGTCGGCCCGGCCCTCGAAGGCGGACAATCGACTGCTCATACGACTTGGCGTGGCGTTCGCCTTCATCTATTTCACGCTGCTGTTCTTCACAACCGCGACTTGGCAAGTGTATGCAATTCAGATTTTCAGCGCAGCAGCCATCTCGATTAAGAACGGCATCGCCATCACCTACTTCCAGAACTTCGTTCCGAACATGCCCGGTACTGCGACGACGCTTTACATGAACACGTCGAAAATCGGTCAGACGCTCGCATTCCTTATTTTCGGTTTCGCTTCGGAATGGTTCGGTTATCGCGACGTCTACCTTGTCTGCTCGTTATTCGCCGGCATCGCCATCGTCCTGTTGTTCGCGGTAGGGCGGCGTAAATAGGTATTGAATATTCCATTTTCCACTTGAAGCTAACGTTACGTAATGATTTACACTTTGGATACCGGTAAAAACCTCGCCCATATTGACTTTAGAAGTTGCACCTGTCAAAGCTTATAAATGAGAGGAAGTTGACGAGAATGACGAGACAAACGCGAATCGGTAAAACAGATTTAGTTGTTAACCCAATCGGACTTGGAGCAAGCACTGTAGGCGGCCACAATATTTTTCCTCATGTAAATGAAGAAGAAGGAAAAGATTTGGTGCGGGCAGCGATCAGCCATGGAGCGAATTTTTTTGATACGGCGTATTTTTATGGATTAGGACGTTCAGAGGAATTAATAGGTGAAGTGATAAAAGAAGCAGGAAAGCGTCAAAATCTCATTCTGGCAACAAAAGGCGGCCTTACGCTTGCCGGCAATGATATTGCCATGGATAATTCGCCTGCTTACTTGAAACAATCCGTTGAAGATAGTTTGAAAAGGCTGCAAACAGATTACATAGATTTATTTTATATTCATGTTCCAGATCAGAATACGCCCAAAGATGAAGCGGTTGGCGTCTTAAAGCAACTGAAGGACGAAGGTAAAATTAGAGCAATCGGCGTTTCTAACTTCTCGCTTTCACAATTGAAAGAAGCAAATAAAGATGGCTATGTCGATGTCATACAGGGAAACTACAGTTTGCTGCAGCGTGAAGCCGAACAAGAATTGTTTCCATATGCGGCGGAGAATAATATCTCGTTTATTCCATACTTTCCTCTAGCATCAGGCTTGCTGGCCGGTAAATACAATAAGGATACGACTTTCAATGATCTACGCAAAGATATGCCCCACTTCCAAGGCGATAATTATATAAAAAATCTTGAAAAGGTGGAGCAACTCCGCCAAATGGCTAATGAAAAAAAGGCCGAAGTTGCTCATGTAGTCCTTGCTTGGTATTTAACGCATGATTTAATCGATGCTGTCATACCCGGAGCAAAAAGCGCAGAGCAATTGATGGATAATTTAAAAACATTAGACGTCCGCCTGACAGAAGAAGAAATCAACGAAATTGATCGTATTTTCAAATAGAGCGATTATCGTTTCACGCGGCTATCTTCCAGCCTTAGCAATTCCGCATCGCCGGGCTGAAACGTCAGCGTACACCGATTCCCGTGAAGGGCGAGCAAGCGCTCTTCACCGGTAATCTTGTCGACCAGAATTGCAGTAATGCCATCCTCTAAGGTTACCGTGAGCTCGGTTGACCGCTCATAATCCTTGTTCACGATCAGCCAATAAGCCCCTTCGAAATACCCGGCTACCGCCCTGCCCCCGGCAATCTCTCGAATCGATCCCGTGTCGTGAAAATAGGTGACTTGCTCCCGTTCCTCCCCTACATGATAAATACCCAGCGACTTACGGTTATAGAGAAATCCCCCTAATCGCGATAATTCACGGTTTAACGCAAGAACGATGTCGTACTTATCGGTTTTCTTGCCATCCCATGTGAACATGGCGTTGCGATAATGCCAAATCGGTTCGTCAGATGGCGTCCAGTATGTGAAGTATGAAATCGTTGAAGCGCCGTACGCCAAGCTGATAAACGTCTGCCAGCGCAGCTGTGCTTCCGACGGACTCGGATATGCGCCGTGAGCGACGAGCAAAAGGATCGCCTTGAATGGTAACTGATGGTGGAAAGATATTTCTCTTACAATTTCAATGTTTTCGAAGAAGCTTGGTCGCTCTTCCCTCGTATTCGATTCGAAAATGAGTCGTTCCCGATTGTCGGAAATTTCAATTTTGTCCACGCTACGTCCCTGCCCGAACATCGCATAGTGATCGTAGCTGACCATCTCCGGTCGTACTTCATCGACATAGCGCTCAACATACTCGCGGTAGGTCTGCGTTCCCAGTTGTTCAGGCGTTGCGTAGTTGGGGAACAAATTGATGTAACCGGGATGGTATGGGTCGATCTCTCTCAAATAAGCGGTAATCGCTCCTAAGCGGGCAAACATTGTTGCGTTGGGCTCGTCGAAAATATAATAGCCTTCGAGAGCCGGGTGGGACCGATAATCGTTCACGATGTTGTCCAGATGCGATTTCCAGTTCTCTTTATCCTCCAATGCTAAGCTCATCCGGCTGTCTTCGATGATGGCCTTCATACCGAATCGGGCACACAGCTCCAAGATCCGGCTGTTCTCCTCGTAAGACCCATGCTTCAAGTTCTGTTCCGGTCCCCGAAGAGGCGGAGTAACAAGCGTAAAGCCGGCTTCGGCAATTTCCTTATACCGTTGTTCGTTCGTGTGGCCGACGGGCGGAGCCCCCCAGAATGTGATCGCATAACCGCTCGTGTTTGACATTTTTTCGTTCACCCTTTGTCTAAAATCGTATTACGACGAATCCGCTTGAAGTCAATCCGCGAGCCATCTTCTCATGTTGTCGAGGCCGATGCGCGTCCCTTCGCGGCAATCTTCCATTCCTTCGAACTCGAGGGAAATATAGCCGTCGTAACCGGAATTCCGAACGATGCGCAGCACTTCCGGAATGTCGATATCCCCGTGTCCGACGATCGCGCCGCGCACATAATTACCCGCCATCGTCTTGTACCAGCCTTCGCCGAGATTGAGAGAAGCCGGGCGCAAATAAAAGTCTTTCATATGAATCATCGATGCGAAGCCGATATTTTTCTTGACGGCAGCGACCGAGTTTTCGTCGGCGCACATGAAATTGCCGATGTCGATCGTCGTCTTGAAATTCGGACGGCCGACGGCATCGACAAGGGCCAGCACGCGGTCGCTCGCCTGCAAGAAGAAGCCGTGGTTTTCCACGCTGGTCGTAATGCCGAACGAAGCCGCATAATCTGCGACGCGACGGCAACCTTCGGCCAGCTTCGGCAAGCGGCGCATGAAATGGCTCATCGACGTGTCGGAATGGCTTGCCGCGTCGTGACGCATTAGTTTGACGCCGAGGGCGCGGGCGATATCAACTTCCCCTTTAAGCCGTTCGATTTCGGCCTCGAACTCGGCGTCGTCGTCGGTGACTAGGTTGCCGCCTATCGCGTAATTGGAAATCTCGATCCCCGCGCGGGCGGCCCGCTCGACGATTTGCCGGACCAATTCCGGCTTCTCCCCCAAATGGACTGGCGGTACGATTTCGACATGTACCCCGCCTTGCTCCGCGATCCAGTCGATGGCTTCGAGCACATCCATCTCGCCTCTGCGGATTGCTTTCCACAAGCTATACGTACTTACACCGAGTTTCATCTTATCCGGTTCCTCCGAGGCAAATCATCTGATCGAATCCGTTCTGCGCTCCCTTTTTCTTGAACAAGAAGGGGAATACCCATCGGGCTTCGCCTTCAAGGTATCCCCCTCCTACGGTTATTTATTTTTGTACCATTCGTTGACTTCTTTCGTAATCTCGTCTCCGCCGATTTTTTTCCAATCCGACACGAACTTATCGAAGTTGTCGATCGGATCGCCCATAATGATTTTTGTGAACACTTCGTATTCCATCTTGTCCAGCGTCGCTTGCTTGGCCGCCATCGTCTTGGTCGGCGTGCCATAGAATTCGTTGTAAATATCCAGATTCTTCGTGGCGTATTCGTTCATGGCTCTGAACGATCCGGTTTCGCCGTAAATCCGTTCCATTGACCATTCAGCAGTCGTCCCTGCCCCGCTTAAATATTTCGTTACCTTATCGTAAGTTTCTTTCTGCTTAATCGTGAGTTTTGACGTATCTTTCGTTTTTAACGCATCTGTCACGGCCAAGTGCATCTTCAGATTTCCATTGGTGAATCCTGCCCTGAGGACGGCGAACTTGAATACTTCGATGCCGTCCGGCGTTACGCCATACTTCTGACTCGTTTCGAGACTTTCATCGTTTGAAATTTTAACCCACAGATTCAGCATTTTAATGGCGGCTTCCGGATGTGCGTACCCTTTTTTCACTACGGTGAAATCGTTGATGGATTGCGTGACTCCGGGCCTCGCCGGTTGATCGTCAACCGAGACGATCGGATAAGCTGTCCACTCCGCTTTCGGGTCGTTGTCGCGGCCGGCGTTAAACGGAAACAGCGGATTCCACATATGTCCGTAGTTAAGTCCATTTTTGCCGGAGGCTTGCGCCTCCGCTGCCTTGTTCGTATCCTTGGATCCAAACTCTTTATCGATCAGTCCGGCTTTGTACATTTCCTGAAGCTTCAAGAGCGCCGCCTTTACTTCCGGTTGAATGCTGCCATTCACCAAGTTGCCGGAAGCGTCTTTAAGCCAGAAACGCGGGTAAGCATGATAGCCGAACATAAATCCGTCGATTCCCGCATAACCGGAATTGCGTTCGAACAGTTCCTTCTGCAGCTCCAAGCCGATCGTATCTTTTTTGCCGTTCCCGTCGGGATCTTGATTCGTAAACGCATCGGCGATTTTCACGACATCGGCGATCGTCTTCGGCTCCGGCAAATTTAATTTCTTCAGCCAGTCGCTGCGCACCCATAACAGCGTGGAAGCGTCAAAAGCACCGACAACGGCAGGTATTGCCATTAATTTGCCGTTAAATGTCGCCGAATCGAGCGTGATTTTGCCTTCCGTCGTAAAAATCTCTTTCGTAAGCGGTGATGCATACTTGTTCCAAACGTCCGTCAAATCTTCCAACATGTTCGCATCGACGAGTTGTTTCAATTGAACCGCTTTCACCGGAGCCAGATCGGGGATGTTGCCGGACGCGATCGATACGTTCATTTTCTGGTCGAAAGCCGATTCATCCGCCGTCCAAGCGTTCTTCACTTTAATGCCCAAAGCGTCCAAGTACTCTCTTGACCACACGTTGTTATCGATCGTATCTCCTGCCGGGAACTTCATCGAGCCGGTCATGCCGCGGGCAGTGGTAATTTCAATCGGCGTATCATACTTGCCTAGCGGATCGTTTTCTTTCGCAGCAGCCGACTGCGACGCTTCAGCCGCCTTCGTCGATTCCGCTCCCGGTGACGAAGCGGGGACAGTGCTGCCGCTGCTTTCGTTGTTTTTGCCACTGCAAGCCGTTACTAGAACGATGCTCAGGACAAGCGTAATCGCTAATAACCCCTTCTTGCGGATCTTCATCTCTCTTGACCTCCTCGATTATTGATGCATTTTCATTGTAGAGCGCCCCCGATTTGATCACCATTTCGACCTGTTGACGTTCCTTACGTTCCGTTTACCGTTTTGTATCTCGATATTTCTCCTATCTCCAAAAGGCAAAAAAAAGGACTGGATAAACCGAAGTTTTCCAGTCCTTTTATATCGTTTAAAGCTATTTTACTTCTATTTCGGCAAGCTGCATTCGATAAGCACCTTCGTTATATCGCAGATTTGTTCCGTTAATCTTCACGTATCTTGCCGTCGCGCTAGGGAACGTAAAGACTTGCGCCTCATTGCCAGGCTGCGCGTATCCCGTTCGCGCGGCGACGGTCGTCCAGTTGACGTTGTCCGGCGAAGTTTGAATCGTGAAGTCGATCGGGAAGAAATATCCCGTGCTTGCGCCGTCGTTTCTCGGGAACAGATTGACGGTGCTGATTTTGCTGCTGCCTCCAAGATCCACGGTTACCCATTCGGCGTGGTTGGATGCAAGATTGCTGTTGCTGCTCCATCCCATCGAATAGTTCGCGTTGGATAACCGAGCGCCGTCCGTCGCATTCATCATCCCCCAGCCGTCCGCCGCGCTTTCGTAGGAACTGGATGCCGTCACTTTCATCCCGGCTGCCAGATTGCCGCCGAAAACCTGGATTTCCGCAAGTTGCATGCGGTAAGACGACTGGTCATCGATTCTGAGATTCGTTCCGTTCACTTTGACATATCTGGCGTTGACGCTGTCGAATGGGAACGACTGCACGGCATCGCCCGGACGCGCATATCCCGTCTTCGTGACGACAGTCGTCCAGTTGACGTTATCCGTCGAGGTTTGGATCGTAAAATCGATCGGGAACCCATTGCCGGTTTGCGCTCCGTCGTTTCTCGGGTATAAGTCTACCCGGCTAATCGGATACGTTTTGCCTAAGTCAACTGCGATCGATTCGCTATGGTTCGTTGTCGTGCTGTCGTTGCTGCTCCATCCATTGGCATTCGCCGAGGAAGAAATTCTTCCGTCCACGGCAGCTTGAGGGAACCAACCGCCGGCCGTATCCGAGCTGGAGGTTGTTACCGCCTTGCCTTCCGCCACATTTTGCTCCGCATTTATGACCACGTTGTCGAAATTGGCGCTGCTTGCCGTAATCAATGCAATGTTGCCTGACGTAAATCCGCTGTCGTTCACGTTTAATAAAGCGGTGGCATTGTTACCTGCAAACACTTGAATGTTATTGCCGCTGGCCACGACTTTCACCGTCGTATATTGGCCTACGACATAGCCAGGCACCGTTGCCTCTCCAAGTGACGTACCGGATCGATAGACGAACACTTTGCCGTTATTGCGCAGCCCGACCAAATATCCCGTATCGATATCCGTGCCGTTAGCGCTGCGCACGACAGCCCCGGCCCAATTCGAGCTACTCCCGTTATCGTTTACGATTTTCGTATCGAAAGTAAGGACAAAATCGCCATAAGATCGGCCTTTGACCGCGGAAGTCGCCTTCCACTGCGAGGCGTTGGACTGACTGTACTCTCCGCCGGATACGGACCAGGTTCCGAGCGAATGCAACCAATTTCCGTCGTTGCCGCTGCTGAAATCGTCGGAGAATGCAAACCGCGTATCTGCTTGCGACGAAACGATCTCGTCGAGAATTTGCTTGTGCGCGATATCCACGTTAGCGCCCGAACGGGTGAAAACCGTAAAGTCGGTGATCAGGGATTCTGCGATGCTTTTGGCAACAAGCGGCTTCGTTTGTTTCAAAATGTTCAGAAGTTCATAATCTTGAATCCCGTAAAGCTGATTTTCGCTGCGGACGCTGTCATAAATATCGTACGCCGCCTTATTCGGACGAACGAGCCACCAGTTTCCCCCGCCTTGGCCGTCACCGCTTTCCGTATCGGCTGCAGTAAACGACGATGTCTCGCCGTTCCATTTGAGCCAATAGTTCCAGCCCCAGTGGAGATAACCTGTTGCGCCAATCTTCCACCCTAGCCAGGGGATCAGCCTGGTTTTGTCGAGATGATAGCTGATCCACCGGTTCATATAATCTCCTAGAGGACTACTAGATGTGTAAAGCCATAACTCTTTGCCGTTATCGACTCTTTGTTTTTGATAGAACGCCGTATTTTGGTCATAAGTTTCCGTCAGGGGCGTATAGCCCGTCAAGCTGTTTTCAGAGCCTGGCCAAACCAGAAATTGCGCCTCATTCGTCTGAATTTGATTACCGAAAACCGCTTTCAATTTGGCGTAGTACCAGTTGGCGGCATCGATTTGTTCCTGAGCTAGGGGTTCATCTTCGGCGCTCACAATCAATTTGTCGGTCCAGCCTTTCGCGTCGAGATGCGCTTTCAACGCCGGCAACAGCTGGTCCAAATACGCGTTGGACGTCGGAGAATCGGGAACGTCGCCGTAAAACACGGCTTTGCCGTCCGGGCCTCTGACCAGCGTATCGACCATCGAGCCGCTACCCGCATGCTGAATTTGTTGCGGGACGCCAATATATTGCAAGGCGCCCGCGTCGATAAACGTCTGAACGAATCGATCGAATGTCGCCCAACCGAAATTGATGTGGCCGTTCGTATCGATTGTCGTATCCGGAATAAGCAAGCCGTGGAAATCCGTATGAATGACGTTGTTCCGGTGCTTGGCGTGATTGGCTGCGATGTTCTCGATCACTTTCCACCAATTCGCATCGTACATCTTGACGTTATATTGCAAAGGAATGACTTGCTCCGTTCCCGAAAAATCCCAGCCCGCCGACCCGAACCAGTTGTTAATCTTAAAGGTGGACTGATTCGTTGGCGGAATGGTTACGTTGTATACGACGACCGTCACGTTTACGGTCACGTTGCCGCCGCTGCTGTGGACGACGGCCTTGCCTGTGTATGTCCCCGGTGTCTGCGTCGGGGACGTGTAGACGCTATAGTAATAGGGCTGAGTCACATTGGCCGCAACCGATTGCGGCGTGTTGTCCTCCAAAGAATCGGTATAATCGCCGCTGTCCGGGGAAGTGGAGCCCGGAGGGTTCTCGTGATCCCCAGAGGCCTTCCATACGCCGGTATGGGTAATTTCTCTCGTCACTTTAATGTTGGACGCGGGAATTGCAGCGCCTCGAGGCCCGGTAAGCGCAGATGTAGTCACGAATACGTGTGATTGCGAAGAGGACGACCTGACCAAAATTTGCGCGGCTTGATATTCATTTCTGGCCGCGTATAACGTGATCGCCGTACCGGCTCCCTCCGGCATCGTCGATGTTTGGAACGCTCTGTCCGACGCCCCTTGAATCCAGACGGACGGAGTCGCCGCGTATGCGCTCCCTAACGAAAGAAAGGTGCTGGACAACAAGGCTAGCGATAGCAGAATCGAAAGATTAGGTTTCCAGAAAATCAAAGTTCGGATACACGTTTTCTTGCTTTTCATCAATATCTCCTCCGTTATTAATTTTTTCATGCGATTTCATTTTTTCGGCCATCCGACCGCTCATCCCCCCTTCAGACATACCATACAACAATTGAATCGCTTGCATTATTTCGAATTATTGATATCCCTTTCGTTTTAAATACAGTTTGCCTTCGTGAGCACAAAAACAGGGGTTGCCCCGCAGGTCACGCTTTCGACCTTTGGGACAACCCCTTATTGAATAGGTGCAACTTTGCATCAGTGGCCCATCATGCGACCTTCTTCGCCTTCGGGCGGGCGGGTTTTCTTGATGAACAGGCCGATGCCGAGCGCGACGATACCGATGATCAGGCCAAGCCAGAACGCGTTATGAAGACCGGAGATCATCCCTTTGATCAATTCGGCGGGATTCTTCGGATCGCTCGATCCGCTGAGGTAGTTTTTCGAGCCGTGCGACATGATGCTAATGAACAGCGCCGTTCCGACCGCGCCGGCTACTTGCGTCAACGTGTTCATAATCGCCGTACCGTGCGGGTACAGACTGCGCGGCAATTGGTTCAAGCCCGTCGTCTGGGCCGGCATCATCACCATCGAAATGCCGATCATCATAATGATATGGATCGTCACGATATAGCCCGTGCTCGTGCCTACATCCACGCCCGTGAACATCCAGATGGCGAGGATGATCAGGACAAGACCCGGAATGACAAGAACCCGCGGGCCGAACTTATCGAACAGCTTGCCGGATACCGGCGCCAGAATACCGTTGATGATGCTGCCGGGCAGCATGATGAGACCTGACTTGAATGCCGTCATAAGCAATGCGGTTTGCAAGAACATCGGAAGCAGCATCATCGTCGAGAACAGCGTCATCATAACGACGACAAGCAGCACCGTCACAAGCGAGAACATCGGGAACTTGAACGCCCGCAAGTCCATGACCGGTTCCGGCAGCTTTAATTGGCGCAAGACGAACAGAATAAGCGCGATCACGCCGGCAGTAATGGTCCAATACACTTCCGGATCAGACCAACTGCCGCTGCCAGCGGAACTGAAACCGTACACAATGCCGCCGAATCCGATTGTCGACAGCAGAATGGACAGAATATCCACCTTCGGCTTCGTAATTTCGGACACGTTCTTCATATAGATTGCAGCGAAAATAATCGAGAAAACCGCGAGCGGAATGACAAAATAGAACAGCCAGCGCCACGAGAGCGAATCCAGGATTAGACCGGACAACGTCGGACCGATCGCGGGCGCGAACATGATGACAAGTCCGATGAACCCCATCGCTCCTCCGCGCTTCTCGGGCGGGTAGATCGCCAGAATCGTATTCATCATGACCGGGAGCATCAAGCCTGTCCCCAGTGCTTGAATAATCCGTCCGGTCAACAACACGCCGAATTCGGGGGCAAACGCCGAAACGACCGTCCCGGCTAGGAAGAAGGCCATTGCGCCAAGGAACATTCGCCGCGTCGTAAACCATTGCTGCAGCAATGCCGTAATCGGAACGAGTACGCCGACGACGAGCATGTATGCGGTCGAGAGCCATTGGATCGTAGCCGCCGATACTTCAAATGTTTTCATCAATTCCGGAATAGCGTTGGCGAGCAACGTCTCGTTCAGAATCGATACGAAAGCGCCGATAATCAACGCGACTACGATGGGACCTCTCTTGATATTGCTTAAATCGAGCTGTGACGTCTTGGTTGTAGCCGATACTGCGCTCATTGTGAACATTTCCTCCTGATAATTTTCATCTGATTTTCTACACTTGTATGCTTAACTCCACAGATGTATAGTCGAAATATACACGTTGCAACCGGCAAAAGCCAAGAACCAGTTCGCGACCAATTGTAGCTTAATCTACAGAGGAGGGCCAAATGTATATGAATAAGCAAGCTATGGATAAGAACGGCAACCCCGACGCCAAGACGGACTTGCGCGTTCGGCGTACGCGCAAGCTTCTCTGGGACGCACTAATCGGCTTGTTGGAACATCGTACGTTCGAATCGCTCAGCATACAAGAAATCTGCGATACGGCGATGGTGCACCGAACGACGTTCTATAAGCATTTCGAAGATAAATATCATCTAGCGTCGTATGGGCTGTCGCTGATCGATGAGTTGTTCGCGAATACAAGCTGCGAGCAGCGTCTGCTTCACCCGTTCAAGACTTTCCAGAGATTCGCGGATACGAAACAATTCCGGGCGCTTACGAAAGCCGCTAAGGAGAATCATTTCTTAAGCAACCTGATGATCAAACACGGGGCGGAGTCGTTAAACAGGGATTTGACGGAGGCCCGTCAGCATGGATTCTCGTCCGACATTCCCCTTGAGATTTTTGCCCCGTTCTACTCCGGGGCCGTCTGCTCGATCTGCTCCTGGTGGATAGAGAACGGGATGAAGCAATCACCGGAGGAGATGGACGAGTATATCCGCCGCATGTTTAATCACGAGGTATTTTCTCCTGATTGGGGATAAAAGACACGCAGTAACGACAACAAGCTCATTCCCGAATCGCGGAACGAGCTTGTTATCTTATGCGGCCCGGCTTCAGATCAGCGCGAAGCTTCCGCGTCATCCGAAAGCTGTCCCTCCGCATTGACGTCCATAAATTCAAGATGATCGAAACCCCAGCCGCACATTTCATGCAACACGTTGCTCAGAGACAGTCCGTGCTCCGATAACTCGTATTCCACCTTGGGCGGAATTTCGCTGTATACACGCCTTACGATCAGCCCCTCCCGCTCCATCTCCCTGAGCTGATTCGTCAGCATCCCCTGAGTGACATTCGGCAATTGGCGCCGCAGTTCGCCGAACCGCTTCTTGCCTTCATGGAGAAGGATAAACAGAATAAGCGGCTTCCATTTGCCTCCGATTGCTTGCAGCGTCGCCAGAACCCCTTGCGTCGGCGCGGTTTCCCGGATACCTCCAGCCATGCGCAACACTCCCTTTCCCCAACTATAACAGAGGATATCCGTCATTCAAAGTACGCCGATTCATTGTACTAAGTACGTTTTACCATACTATTGAAAGTATGCTTGAAGAGACTATGTACGAAAAAAGTGCTTACTTTTCAAATCCGGATTCATCGTTAATAATGGGGCTAACTCGCGAGGTTAATGCCACTTTGAAAGGATGATCCCCATGAAAACGATGGTAATCTCCGCACATCCCTGCCTGGAGCAATCCCGAGCCAATCAAGCGATGTCGCGCGAATTGAAACGATATGAAGACATCTCCTTCCGCGATCTGTATGCCGAATATCCCGACTGGACGATCGACGTGAAGCACGAACAAAATCTGCTGTTGCAGGTTGACCGCGTTGTACTCCAATTTCCATTTTACTGGTACAGCAGTCCGCCTCTTCTGAAAAAATGGTTGGACGATGTTCTGACGTATGGTTGGGCTTTCGGTTCCGGGGGCGACAACTTGAAGGGAAAAGAATTTATCATCGCGACGACGGCCGGCGGTACCGAGAACTCCTATCGGGCCGGCGGGGAGAATCTGTACACGGTCAGCGAAATGCTTCGTCCGATCGAGCGCACGTTGACGAAATGCGGCATTACGTATTTGCCTGCTTTCGTGACGTACAACGCCAATGCGGGTTCGGAGAGTTATCTCGCCGAGGAGGCAATCCGATATGCGGCGTATATCCATGAGCCTTCGGAAGCGCTCGTCCTGTAACCGAATTGAATCTTGGGCCAAGGTGTGCGACTATATTCAAGGATGGACGATACATTAATCATTACTTGGATATAGGAGGCCTGTCCTTTCATGAAAACAATCAAACTCGGCACGAGCACACTCGAAGTTCCCGTCGTCGCGGTCGGCTGCATGCGCATCAATTCCCTTGACGGCAAGCAAGCCGAGCAATTCGTTCGCACGGCGTTGGATGAAGGCGCAAACTTCTTCGAGCACGCGGACATTTATGGCGCAGGTAAATGCGAGGAAATTTTCGCGGAAGCGATCGGTATGAGCGCATCGGTACGCGAGAGCGTCATCCTGCAATCCAAATGCGGCATTCGCCCCGACGTCGGCATGTTCGACTTCTCTAAAGAGCATATTTTGAATTCCGTGGACGGCATTCTGAAGCGGCTGAAGACGGAATATCTCGACGTGTTGCTGCTTCATCGCCCAGATACTCTTGTCGAACCGGAGGAAGTCGCGGAAGCGTTCGATCAACTCGAAAGCTCGGGCAAAGTGCGCCACTTCGGCGTGTCGAACCAGAATCCGATGCAGATCGAGCTGCTGAAAAAACACGTCAAGCAGCCGCTTGTCGCCAACCAGCTTCAACTGAGCATCACGAACGCCAATATGATCTCCCAGGGTTTTAACGTTAACATGGAGAACAGCGCAGCCGTGAACCGCGACGGCAGCATTCTCGACTACTGCCGCCTGCACGACATCACGATTCAACCGTGGTCCCCGTTCCAATATGGCTTCTTCGAAGGCGTGTTTCTCGGAAACGATAAGTTCCCGGAGCTGAACAAGAAGATCGACGAAGTAGCAGCGAATTACGGTGTCAGCAACACGACGATCGCCGTTGCATGGCTGCTCCGTCATCCAGCCAAAATGCAGCCGGTCATCGGCACGATGAATATCGAGCGCCTGCGGGACTGCATTAAAGCGTGCAATATTTATCTGACTCGCGAAGAATGGTATGACATTTACCGCTCGGCGGGGAACGTGCTGCCATAAAGCGACCGGTTTCGGCTCAACAACTGCATTTCCGCAGGTTGTTGAGCCTTTTTTGGTTGAACAGCTATATTGAACGCGGTTTGACAAGTGGCCGATACTCGGTCTACATTGAAGAGAAGCTATGATACGCTGGGGGATGATGGAGATGCTGCCCATTCTACGGTCAGAAAACCAATTTATTGGCGATTGGGACTTGAACAAAATGGATATTGTGTCTGTAGATATCCCCGCCTCGAGAGTAAGGGGCTTAATTACAGCGACTCAGTCTTCAGCTGGCGTCCTTAAGAAATTTAACGTACGACTTAAGGATGACGATCTCTATATCAAATCCGGTTCTTCCACAGGCAAGCTCTTTAATATCAGACAACCTGTGACGGAGAGAATCGCAAGTCTGATTGGACGTCTAATAGGATTGAACGTCGTTGAATACAAGCTATGGGTAATCGATAGACACCTTTTCGAGTACATTGACAACTACAACGTGCCCTCCCGAGGAAATCCCGAATCTTCTGATCCCCCACAGATAGATCACTCCACCAGTTTCCAGAAAGCATTGGCACTAAACGACAAAGTCCTCGTCAGCGTCTCGAAAAGTTTCATTCCCGACGAGTCATATACATTCATCAGCGCGGATCAAATCACAAATGGCGTATCCAACCAGCAATTGCACTCTTTTCTCTGTGGAATGGGCTCGAATATCCGAGAAGGAATCAACAATATGCTGCTATTCGACTATTTGACAAACAATACGGATCGCCATCGTAAAAATTTCGGATTCCTGCAACGAGAAAATCAAGAGTTGGAATTCGCTCCTCTTTACGATCATGGGCTCTCGATGTTCAGCGAATTCAGCAATGACGAAATTGCCGAAGAGGGCATTCAGTTGCTAGACTTCTGCGAAGGAAAGCCGTTCGGGGATTTGGGTCCGTCCTTTGCCAAGTATTTCGATAAAGAACTTGGTAAACACCGGGTAAATCTGAATGTTTCACAAGAAGACTTACTCCTTATTATAGATTCATTCGAAGTTTTGCTCGGAAAAGAAAGAACCGCGCTAATTCGATCCGTTATCGGGAAGAGGTGGGAGTATGTCCGACAAAAAATACTTTCTGAGATATAGAAACACGTTTATCGGCTGGTTCGAAGAGGCCAATTCCCGTTTGCACTACACCCCTTCGAGGCCTGGCGCTAATAGCATTCCTTCGGGCTTGGGATATCCGATCGGGCTATTTCCGGTTATTCTGAGCGGAAACCGGTTGCAGCCTAACCCCGAATACGCCCCGCAACACGCTGATATCATCCACTGGCTCAGCGATCGCGTGTTTCCGGAAAACCGGCAAGGCTCGCATGCATTGCTAGCGAATCTCGGCCTGACCCGCTACGATGTATGGGAGATCGCCAAATTGACGCATGCTGCCGTTCTGACGGATAACTATTGGATGTCCGACGATCTGTCCGACCGTTACGAGGATACACATCTCAAGTTCAAAATGAGAAGAGTACTACCCCACGTTCGGAAATCGGGCTTATCAGCGAAGTTCGTCAAAGCCCATTATCGCACTGTGGGACCTGCCGGCAAGGCTGCCTGGAAAGAGATCGAGCGATCCTTCGACGAACTCAGCCCCGCGGTCGAAGCAGAGTAAATGTAACTCGGTTGATCGGCGCCGTCCCCTCGGTGTCTGACAATAAAAACATTCTCAGGATGGTGTCCAGTGGTCAATCAACGCGGCATAGCAGCGGCAATCATACTCACAATTGTTACTTGCGGCCTTTACGGCATCTATTGGTTCATTGTTTTGACCAATGATGTCGGCGAATTAAGCGGGGATTCCTCGTTCACAGTGGAAAGCATTTTCTTCTCACGCTCGTCACATGCGGCATTTGGACTTTCATCTGGGCTTACCAAATTGGCCAGAAAGTTGCCGAAGCACAGCGTCAAAGGGACTTGCCCGTTACGGACAACTCAGTGCTGTATGTCATTTACTTCTACTATCCAGCCACAAAAAAAGGGTTGAGCAGCCACTCGCGGCCGCTCAACCCTTTTTCATGACATCTCAATCGTGGAAATCGAGGCCGGACGTGACCTCTTTCACGTATTCGGCACGGATGCAGAAGTCGCCGAAGTGCTCGCCTTCGTTCCGTTCCCTCGCGTAGCGATTCAAGATCGGACCGAGTTCGCCGAGAATTTCGTTCTCGCCGATGTTCTCGCGGTACAGCTTGTTCAGGCGCTGGCCGGCAAAACCTCCGCCCAAGTACAAATTGTATTTGCCGGGCGCCTTGCCGATGAGCGATACTTCGGCGAGGGCCGGACGAGCGCAACCGTTAGGGCATCCCGTCATGCGGATGACGATCTCGTCGTCGCGCAAGCCCGCTTCATCCAGCACCGTCTCGAGCTTGTCGAGCAAGGTCGGCATGTAACGCTCCGCCTCCGCCATCGCCATCCCGCACGTTGGAAGGGAGACGCAAGCCATCGAGTTTCTGCGCAGCGCAGAGTATGCCGCTCCTGCCGTTAGGCCGTATTGTTCGATCAGTTGGTCGATTTTTTTCTTCTTCGCCGTCGGAACGTTCCCGATGATCAAGTTCTGGTTCGGCGTCAGACGGTAGTCGCCGGAATGTACTTTCGCAATCTCGCGCAGGCCGGTCATGAGCAAGTAGCCTTCTTCGTCCTTCACGCGGCCGTTCTGGACGAGCAGCGTGAAGTGCCACTTGTTGTTGCTGCCCTTTACCCAGCCATAGCGATCGCCGTTATGATCAAAGTGATACGGGCGCGTCTCTTGCAGCTTCCATCCAAGCCGCTGCTCTAGCTCTTCAACGAACCAATCCAGACCGCGGTCGTCGATCGTGTATTTGAACCGCGCATGCTTGCGCACCGAGCGGTCGCCGTAATCGCGCTGAATCGTAACCGTCTTCTCGGCGACGTCGACTACCTGCTCCGGCGTAACGAACCCGATCGTCCGCGCCAGTTGCGGATACGTTTTCGTGTCGCCGTGGGTCATGCCCATACCGCCCCCGACCGCGACGTTAAAGCCGAGCAGACGTCCGTTCTCGTGAATCGCAATGAGACCGAGATCCTGGGAGAAGACGTCGACTTCGTTCGCCGGAGGCACCGCGATGCCGATCTTGAACTTCCGCGGCAAGTAGACGGGACCGTAGATCGGTTCCTGCTCTTCGCCGTCGCGGCTGTCCGCCACCTTCTCTTCGCCGAGCCAGATTTCATGGTAAGCCCGGCTGCGAGGATCGAGGTGGACGCTGACTTTATTCGCCCACTCCAGCACTTGCTCATGCACTTCCGATTGATACGGGTTCGGATTGCACATGACGTTGCGGTTGACATCGCCGCAGGCTGCAAGCGTGCTGAGCAGTTCGTCATTGACTTCCTTAATCACCGACTTCATATTCCACTTGATGACGCCGTGCAGTTGGAACGACTGCCTTGTCGTCAGACGGATCGTTCCGTTCGCATAGCGCTGCGCGATCCGGTCCATCATGAGCCATTGCTCAGGTGTTACGACGCCGCCCGCGGCCCGAACGCGAACCATGAATTGATAAGCGGGCTCCAGCTTCTGCTTGTTCCGTTCGTTCCGCACGTCACGGTCGTCTTGCATATAACTGCCGTGGAATTTCATCAACCGGTTATCGTCTTCGGAGATCGCTCCCGTGATCCGGTCGATCAGCGACTCGTTCAGCGTCCCGCGCAAGTAGTTGCTGCGGATCTTGATCGCTTCCACATCGCTATGCGGTGCGCTGTTCTTCGATAACAAATTATTTTCGGACATGTCCCTTCCCCCTTGCCTTCTCGAATCCGACTTAATAGACGTCTCGTTGATAACGCTTGTCCTGTTGCATCTGCGTCAAGTAAGCCGCCGCTTCCTCTTCCCCAAGGCCGCCCTCTTGCTTGAGTATCGTCAACAATGCAGCCTGTACGTCGTGCGCCATCTTCTTCTCGTCTCCGCAGACGTAGACGGCGGCGCCTTGCATCAGCCATTCGTACAAATCCTTGCTATGTTCAAGCATCCGGTGCTGTACGTATACTTTCCGGTCGGTATCGCGTGAGAATGCGACGTCCATGCGAGTCAGAACGCCGTCTTTCAGCCAACGCTGCCACTCCACTTGATAGAGGAAATCGGAAGCGAAATGCTGATCCCCGTAAAAAAGCCACGTTTTGCCGGTCGCGCCCGTCTCTTCCCGCTCGCCCAAAAATGCGCGGAACGGAGCAACGCCTGTTCCCGGACCGATCATAATGACCGGCACGTCTCCGTCGGCGGGGAGTTTGAAGTTCGGATTATCCTGCACGAAAACAGGCAACTCTTGCCCCGGCTCCACTCTTTCGGACACGTAAGTCGAGCATACGCCATAGCGGACGCGGCCTTGCGATTCGTATTCCACTTTGCGGATCGTCAAGTGCACTTCATCCGGGTAAGCTTTCGGGCTGCTAGAGATCGAATAAAGCCGAGCCGGGATCTTACGCAGCAGCGTAACGAACTTCGCCGCCGGAATCGCCTTCAGATTGTAGTCTTGAGCGAGATCGAGCAGATCGCGGCCTTTCACGTACTCCTTGAGCTGCTGCTCCTTGCCGGCAGCGAGCAGCTCCTGCAGTCCGCTGCTCGCTGCGAGAGCGGCCACTTGCTCGAGCAACGGCTTCGTCAGCACCGTAATTTCGTACACGCTGGCCAGCGCTTCCTTAAGCGGGCGTTCGCCCGCGTTCTTCGGAAGCGGCACCGGCGCCTCGGCATTCCATCCGAACGCTTCGATCACATCGTCCACAAGCTTCGGATGGTTGGCCGGGTAGACGCCCAAGCTGTCCCCCGCTTCATATTGGAGACCGGAGCCTTCGAGGGAAAGCTCCAGGTGGCGCGTCTCGCGGTCCGAACCGCGACCGTTCAAATTCAGGTTCTCGAGCACGGAAGCCGGGAACGGGTTCGAACGCGAATAAGCGGATTCGGTCGCGGTTGGCGTTGCTTGCACCGCGCCGCCCGACACCGCTTGAGCGCCAGTCGGCACCTGACCGACCGCAGACAGCACGCTCGCCAACCATTGATTCGCAGCGTCTTCGTAATCAACGTCGCAATCGACGCGCGGGGCGATGCGTTTGGCCCCGAGCTCCTCGAGACGTTGATCGAAGTCTTTGCCGGTCTTGCAGAAAAACTCATACGAAGTGTCGCCGAGCGCAAGCACCGAGAACGATGTCTCTTCCAGGCGGGGCGCACGTTTGCCAAGCAGAAACTCGTGGAAGGAAATCGCATTGTCCGGCGGATCGCCTTCTCCGTGCGTGCTAACAATGACGAACAAGTTCTGAACTTTCTTGAGCGTATTCGGCTTAAAATCAATCATCGAAGACAGTGCCACTTCAAATCCTTGATCTTGCAGCTTGCCGGCCAGCTTCTTCCCCAGCTTGTGGCTGTTACCCGTCTGAGATCCGAACAAAACGGTCGCTTCCTTCGGCGCGGCAGGAACTGCCGGTGCAGGCGCAGCCGATTGGACCGCCGCCGGCGCCAACGTTGCAGTTGCCATCTGAGCGCTTGCGCTCAACTGGGCGGCCAAAAACCCGCTTAGCCAAATTTTCTGCCCGTCCGTCAATGTGGGCAACAGTTGGTTAAGCCATTGCACCTGATCTTCCCGAAAAGGGCTGTTAGTTGCCTGAAACATAACTCTGAGACACCTCGCTCGCTTGATATGCGCCATATCCGAATGAGTCATATCCGATCATTCTGATATTATTTTACGACAATGATGTATTAACCCTATCATGCCTTGCCCCAAGGCACAATACAATTGATTTTATAGCATCTATAAGTTGCGGCAATAAGTCGGATTACCAGTGACGCCAGCGCTCACCTGCGGCTACTTCCGGTTACACCGTTTCGCTTCCTCTACGATCGCCCTCACACCTTCTTCGATTCGGTCCTTCTTCGCTCTCGACACGCTGATCCGAAGGAACTTGTCCCAATCACCGTAGTCCGATAAGTAGAATTCTTTGCCCGGCACGACCAGAACTCCCCGCTCCGCAAGCTGCTTCGTCATCCGATCCAGATTCACCGTTCGCGGCAATTTAAACTGAATGTAGACGCCTTCGCGAACGTCGGCCGCTTCGATTATGCCTTCGTCGTCGCATGCTCCTAGCGCTTCGTTTAACGTCATCATCCGCTCGGCATATTGGCTGGCTATCGCATGTTTGTGCCTGTCGTACATCCCGTTGCGAATATAGACTTCCAGCGCAGCCTGGGACAACAACGACGCATCCCCATACCTTTTGTGCGCCTGAAAAATCGCCCGCAGCGCTTCCGGCAGCACGGCAGCGCCCAGCCTCAGCCCGGGGAACACGATTTTGGAGAAGCTTTTCACATAGATCGTATGGTCGTTCCTGTCGTAAGAGAAGATCGGCTCGTACCGCCTCCCGCCGCCCAAGTCGGCCACATAGTCGTCCTCGACGACATACGTGTCATACTTGCCGGCAAGTTTGGCGATCGCCTTTCTCTCCTCTTCGCGATAGGAGGTGCCGAGCGGGTTCTGGAATCTCGACATCGTGTAAAAAAATTTGACTTCCCCGCTCGCGAACATTTTCTCCAGCTCAGCGAGGTCGATGCCCTCCGAAGTACGGGGAAAACCGCGAACAGGGATTCCCTCTGCCTCCAGGAACCGCAAATAGAGATCATATCCCGGCTGCTCGACAAGCACCGTTTTTTTCCCGTTCGGAAACGCCATCTTCGCCAAAATATCAAGCGCTTGTTGGGCGCCGGACGTGACGACGATATTCTCCGCCTTGGCGAACACTTGATCACCGGCGAAGTGAGATACCAACGTCTGTCGCAAAGTATCCAGCCCTTGCGGATTGCCGTAAGTGAACAGGCTCGTTTTATGCCGATCGATCGCTCGGTTCAGACAGTGTTGAAAGTCCAAATAAGGAAACATTTCCTCGTCCGGGGAAGCCGAGGCGAAGTCGATCTTGCCACCTTCGTCAGGGTCGCTTGTGTCCCTGGATCTCGCCACCGCGTAGAAACCGCTTTGCGGAATCGAATAAATCTCATGTCGCCTCTCAAGCTCGGCATAAGCGCGCACGATCGTGCCCGCACTGCATCCGTACAACGTTGTCGCTTCGCGGACAGAAGGCAGCTTTCGCCCTGGGCCGTAATGTCCCTCTCTTAACTTCGACTCCAAGTCGGTCAACACCGATAAGTATTTCTTCTTGACCCGCCCGTTCGTCTCCATTGCATCGCTTTCCCTTCTGCATACTGTTCCCACTAGTATACGGCATTCAGCTCAACTGTATTAATACAGTTGAACAAAAACGCCATCGCTCTTTGCTTCACGGTGACGTAACCTCATGCTACGGGGATAAATCAGTTTCGTTCGAACGTGTCCCCGATAATAAGTTTGGAGGTTCTCCGATGCGCAAATCCAGTTTAACGCTCGCTTATTTCTTAGCTGTCATAAACGCGTCCTTTATTGGCTTCTCCTTTCTGATGTCCAAGATCGCGATCGATAACGCCCACCCGCTCGACACGCTCGCGTTCCGGTTCGCAGCCTCGTTCACGGCCATGTCTATTCCGGTAGCTTTCGGTTGGATCAAGTTAAACTACCGGGGCAAGCCATTCGGCAGATTAATTCTGCTGTCCACGCTGTACCCGCTCGGGTTCTTCACGCTGCAAGCGTACGGGCTGCAGCACGCCACTTCGGCGGAAGGCGGCATTCTGTACGCCTTCACGCCTGCGATGACGACGATTCTGGCTTCTTTTTTCCTGAAAGAAAGAACTTCCGCACTGCAAAAGCTCTCGATCCTCCTATCGGCGTTCGGCGTCGTCTTTATCTTCGTCATGAAAGACGGGGGCATTGCTTGGTCGAGTATGGTCGGCATTTCTTTGCTTCTAATGACTTGCGTCGCCTTCGCCGGATACAGCGTGTTCGCCCGATCGCTCACGAAACAATTTACCCCGGTGGAAATCACTTACCTGATTCTTGGCGTCGGCTTCGTCAGCTTCATGGCCGCATCGTTCACCCGCCATGCGGCATCAGGGACGTTGACGAAGTTCGCAGCGCCGCTGGCGAACAGTTCCTTTGTCTTGGCGATTCTGTTTCTCGGCGTATTGGCTACGCTAACCTCGGCGCTAACCTCCAACTACTTGCTGTCCAAGATGGAAGCTTCCAAAGCGAGCGTATTCAACAACTTGTCCACCATTGTCTCCATCGCGGCCGGGGCAATGTTCCTCGAAGAAAAAGTAACCATTTACCACCTGATCGGTTCGGTGCTCATCGTTGCCGGGGTCATCGGTACGCAGCGGCTTGGACATGCGAATTTGCGAAAGTCCGGCGCTCCGGTCAAACACGAGCGCAGAACGCTTCCCGGCTAAGCTGAGCTGGGGGCGGAGTGGCGGCGGGCCTACAACCTCCAGCCTTCCACGTCGTCGCGTTTTCCGCACACGGTTGTCTTTTTAGCAACTACAGTTTCAATTGTAAACCTGATGACATCGGGATAGCTCCCTCGCCATCCGGTAGTGCCTTCGTTGCAGCAGGCACGGGAGTCATGCGCTTACGAGGCCGCTACTTGGATTTCGAAAAAGGGCGGTTTGGGAAGCTCTTACCCCTTAAAATGATATAAATTCTTATATGTAAAAATAAGAGCAGGCTGCCTCATTAGCGAGACTGCCTGCTTCTTCGATACCCCGATATTTCAAACTTTATCCCGCTTCAGTCGCTCGATGTCTTCAGCCGGAAGTCCGGTAAGCTTAACGATCGTCTCGGTATCAAGCCCTAACGCGACCATATTCGCAGCGACTTCGAGCTTGCCTTCAAGCTTGCCTTCAAGCTTTCCTTCAAGCTTTCCTTCTAGCCTTCCTTCCAGCTTGCCTTCTAATCTGCCTTTACGCTCGGCGGCCGAAAGTCCGCTGTTGTACTCGAGGATCGCATCTTCCCTTACTTCGTATAACCGTCTCGTCTCCTCGTCGGCGCTCAGCATGCGCAATCGTTCCTCAGCCGATTTGATCGTCGCATCCATCTCCATCAGCTCCTCTAATTGACGTTCGGTCGCCTTATGTTCCAGAAACAACAGCCACCTGTGCAACGGGTCATTTATATCTACCGCCATTTTGCGGAATTTCGCGCATTCCAGGAAATGAATCTCGAACACATCGGTCAGCCTATACGCGCGGTGCGTTTCTTCATAAAGATGAAACGTTGTGTGAAACGCATCGATAGGAAGAAAGGAATAGTCCAGTATGTTGATCGTGACCGTCTTCTTCAGCAGATCGTAGTCAAGGCCTTCTTTAATCGAGCCTGTGTACAGCCGCGCAAGATAATACAGCGTTCGCTTCTCCATCTCATAGTCGCGTTTAAGCTGCACTTCCAGATCAATCTGTTCGCGATCCAGCGTCTCGCATCTGACGTCAAGACGACCGACTTTGCCATCCAGCGCTTCGGCGGTAAGCTCCGTGTTGTCGAAGATCGTAACGTCTACGATCCTCTTGTTGTACGACGGACGCAGAATTGCGTTTAGCAACTCGATCAACAGCTGTTTGCTTTCATGCTCTCCGAAAAGTCTCTTAAACAAATAATCGTTTTTCGGATTCAACCGACTTGCTGTCATAGCGTTCTCCCCCATTATAACATCGCCGTCACAGGCCGCAAAACAACAAAACGCCGCTTCATCTCCCCTGAAGGGAAAATGAGCGGCGTGTTCTTCACGGCCAATTTCGAATTAATGTCTAGATCATAACAAACGCGGAAGAGTTGGGCAAGTCTAATTTGGGTTTCATTTCTTACTCTTCTACCACACGACGATATAATCGATATCCGTTGGCCCGTTGCCAGCATCGTATTGAATTTTGATCGTATTATTCCCTGCGTTCAAAGTGAAGGCGCTCGTTACGGTCGCCCATGTCGTATTCCAGGCGCCAGTTACCGGGAAAGTGACGTTCTTGATTTTCGTCCCGTTGACGTGCACGCTTAACGTGCTGCTGGCGCCCGTCCCGTTGCTGTAGCGGAAATCGATATTATGGGTTCCCGCCGCGGCCACATTGATCGTTGTCGACACGGAGTTTCCTGTCGCTAAATCAAGATGGGAGATATAACCGCTGCCCGAATATCCTGAGCCATAAGTTTCTCCGTCTATCGTAACCTCCTGCAAGGATTGCGCATTGCCGTTATCCGTCACGGCCCCGTCCTATTTCCGGCCAAGCAGCGCTTTGTCCGAACTGGACAAAATTTGGCGCTGGTTGTCTATGAGAAACCATTTGGAACTGTCCGATCTTGATCGGATGGAGGCATATCACATTTTCCGAATTGTTTTCTTTGACGATCCCGTACAGCATTTGATGTTTGGCATCATAAAGCTCATACTGTAGCCGTCGATCTGGATGCCCTTGTAAAATACATCTTTATTCTCGAATAAATAAACACTTCTGAGAAGATTGTGATTGGCATGCAAAGCATCCGGCGAATAACCGAAAACTTATAGCTGCTGAATCATCGAAGCGATATCCTTGCTTGTTCGTTCCACCTTCTCGTTATTGATGATAGAATACACGTAAATGCCCGTAACTAACATCGAAAACAATACGATGACGACGGTCAGGACAATGAAACGCTGTCTGAGAGAGTATTTAACTGGGAAACGCCCCTTTATCATCGTTATAATGAATATTGTATAAGACACCGCCCCGCTTCGGATAAAGGGGTGAAAGGGATGATTCCGATGCATATTCGCGAATATGAGAAAATTACTTCCCTGCGCTCCAAGCAAATTATGGGCGGCGGCATTCACCCTTGCTATGAGCTGCTCTACGTCTCTGAGGGAGAATTTAATATTCAATGGATTGACAGCGCATTCACGGCACGCGGCCCCGCTCTGTTTATCGTGACGCCGTCATCGCCGCACCAGATTGAACAGCTTTCCCCGGTGCTGGACTGCTGGTTTGTCGAGTTCCGGCTTCAGCATGCGGAATTCGTTCCTTCTCTTGACGTCTTGCGAATGTGGAATACGTCGCAAAGCCATCTGGATTGGAGTGCGGACAGTTTGTCCGACTTGCGAGACACCGTGCAAGCGTTGGACAAAACGATTTGCGCCAACCTTCCCCGAACGTCCGGCGATATTTTTTACCGGATCATGGCTTGCGATATCCAGAAGCTGATGCTCCAAATCGACCACTACGCGACGACTACCCTTACGGCGACGAAAAAAGCAGCCCTCTCTCCTCCTTCGGAAAAATGGTCTGCTCATAGTCATATTTACGGACTGATCCGGTTCATGGAAGATCATTATATGCAGGATATTACGTTGGACGAGCTCGCCAAGCGTTCGGGCTACACGCCTTCTTACATCATTCGCTTGTTCAAGGAAATGACCGACTCGACGCCTTTCCAATATTTGAACGAGCTCCGCATGTTCGCCGCCACGTCTTATTTGCAATCGGGCGAGAAAAGCATTCAGAAAATTGCCGAGTCGATCGGATTCCCGAACATTCATTATTTCAGTCGTATGTTCAAAAAGAAGTTCGGCGTCAGTCCGACGGAGTGGAAAAAAACGCACGTTTGACTTCATAGACAGATGACGGCAGCGTAAGCGCGATTTCATACGTCCCTGGGCCGCTTAAGCGGATTTCCCCTTCGTTCGTCGCGGGAACGGAGGCGCTTCTGAATCGCAGCGTGCCGCTTCCACCGGCACAGGTCGTGACTCGAATGCAGTCTCTGTCAGCATAAACAGAGATAACGCCATGAGGCGTCGGCACCGTTCCTTCCAGCCAATCGAGATCGCCAAGCTCCGGTTCGACCAGGTAATGAGCATACCCGGGGCCGACGGGATGGACACCGGTCAAATATTTGCCGATCAAATAAATCGGTGCAGCCCCCCAGGCGTGGCATAAGCTTTTGCGGTATTTGTCGCCATACATGTCATACTGCGCTTCGGCAGGCAGCTCGGGGTCATATTGCTCCCAGAACGTCGTCGCCCCCAAGTCAAGCATGCCTCCCCAATATTCGCGAATTTCACGGAGGACGCGCTGCTTTTCTCCGAGCTCGCACATCGCTTCCAGCTCGTAGAAACGCATATACGGAGTCGTAATTTTCTGCACCGCCTCGTTAAGCATGACGTTCCGTTTCACTGCTTCGATCCGACTGTCGTTCAAATAGCCGAACCGCAACGCGAACATGTTCGGATATTTCAAAATTTGTCCGATCCTCTCGCCCTGCAACGTGCCGGAAATAAAGGCCCCTTCCTCCTCGTCCCAGAACCGCTCCCTCATCCGTTCATGCAGCTCCGCCGCAAGCTTCGCGAACTTGCTTTCGTTGTCGAGGTCGCCCAGTTCCTTCGCGAGCAGCGCAATCGTCTCCAGGCTGCGGCAAAATAGAAGCTGTTCCGCACTCACCTCGCCTCTTAGCTCCATCGGCGCCCAATCGATAAATACCCAGTCTTCCGGCAAGCCTTCCATCATTCCTGCGTCGTTACGTCGTTTCAGGCAAAAATCCATTAGCGACATCATTTGCGGATAGCAATGCCGGATAAAAGCAAGGTCGCCGGTATACATGTAATAATCGTAAAACGCGATAAACCAGTAAAAGGTATAGTCCATAATCGTATTGATGTGCATCTCGACCGGCTCTTTGCCCCGCAGCGCAATGAGCGTCCGTCTCGTGACGTCCTGATCGAAAAACACATAATTGTTCATCAGGAAGCTTTGGTAGGCGTCCCCGCTCCATACCCAGCGGTCGCGCTTTAACCCGTCGTACATAAACTCGCGGGTATTCATGTGCAAGGTGCGCACCGACACATCCCAGATTCGGTTCAGACGATCGTCGGAGGAGCGGAATTCGCCCAATTGCGTCAACGGCAAATATTCGTAATCGTGTACAATGTCCGACCAGACGAGCCCGGGGCCCGCTTGCACGTTCACATAACGAAAGGCACGGGTTACGGGCGTCTTCACCGTTCGCGGAAGCTCGTTATCGATGCTCAACTCGTCGAACGTTTCCGCCATCTCGCCAGCCATTGCCTCCGGCAAAGTCTCCCCGTAATACAAGCGCAGCTTGCCCCGGCCGGTCAATTGCAGCAATCGGACAAATCCGAAGGTCTCCTGTCCGAAATCGACAACGACGCCCCTCTCCGTTGCGATCGTGTCCACCGGACGCACAGTGTCGTAGGCGAACGGAAAATCGGCCGGCGGACAGGCGATGTCGTCAAAGCCGACCGCTGCCGCAGCAACCCATTTGCCGTTATGGCATGTCGCTTCCCAGGAAGCGTCCGTAACGAATGATGCGCTTTCCGCGTAGACGGAAGGAACAGTCCGGTCGTTAAACACTTTAACGAGAAGCTCATGCCGCCCGGCGGGAACTTTAACCGATGTTATCTGTGTCTTCTCGTAAGGGAGGGGAATCATGCTGCCGTCCAGGTGCAGCACGAATTCGCCCTGCACCGACAGCGCCACCGTCTCCTCTTCCGCGATGTCAAAGCGTTTGCGGAACATCACGTTCGAATAAGCGCCATCCAGACGCCAGAACGGCGGGCAGATGTAGCCGCGAAATTGGCGTTTCACGGATGCTTGGGCATGCAGCCAGATCTCGTAGTCGTTCGGGTAACATATCCATGTCGCTTGGCGGCTCGTCATGTCGTTGTCCCCACGGCAAGCCGTTTGGAAGAATCGAAAACGACTTTGAAAACATAGCGGCCGGAGCCGACTTGAAATTGCAAACGATGCGGCTGAAGCTCTACGCCGTCCATATAAACCTGCGAGTCGGCCCACGCAGGCAGGGTGATATCCGCCGTCGTATTGACAGGCACTTCGACATGCAGCGTGAAGGCATCGTCGTTCAGTTCCCAAGCGCTCTCTATCCCGCCATACAACGTTTGGTAGCGGCACTTCGCTTCCGTGAATCCGCCGCCCGGGCAAGGGCGAATGAGGAATTTCCGGAAACCGTATGCATCATCCGCCAGATCGATACCGGCCAAATAACGATAAAGCCATTCGCCGACGGAACCGAGCGCGTAATGATTAAACGAGTTCATCTCCGGATCCTGAAACCCTCTGTCATTCGCCCATCCGTCCCATCTTTCCCAGATCGTCGTCGCCCCGTTCACGACAGGGAACAGCCATGACGGGAACGTTTCCTGAAGCAATAACCGGAACGCCGCATCGATCTCGCCTTGCTCGGTCAACACCGACAAGATGTAGCCGACTCCCATAAAACCTGTCGTCAAATGCCAGCCATTGCTGCGAATATCCTCCAACAAATATTGCGTTGCCGCCAATGCCGTCTCGGGCGGCAACAGGCCGATTTTTAAAGCGAGCACACAGGCGGTTTGAGTGGGACTAACCAGGCGGCCGTCATCTCCGACAAACTGTTGCTGGAAAGCCGCTTTCAGCTTGGCAAATACATCTGCGTAATAAGTCGCATCCTCCGCTTGCCCGACGATGCCGGCCATTTCCGCCATCAATTTGACGCTATACGCGAAAAAGGCTGCATTAATGAGAGGCTTGGGCGTATCGGCGCCGAAGCTCAGATGGTCGGCATAACTTTCCGATCGTCTACGCAGTTCCTCATCGCAATCCGCAAGCAAAAATGCAATATACTGCTTCATGGAAGAATAGGAATCCTTGATGAACCTTGGGTCTCCGTATACTTTGTACATCGTCCACGGGATAATGACGCCGGCGTCCGCGAAAAACACGTTTCCTATCCCGAAGTAGTCGAGAACAGGCGCAATGTCGGTGTAAGCACCGCTCGTCTGCTGCGCTTCCCGGATGTCCGCAAGCCACTTCTGATAGAAGCTTGCGCAATTCATATTATAGGTCGCCGTTCTGGCAAAGACGTGCGCGTCCCCCGTCCATCCAAGACGTTCGTCCCGCTGCGGACAGTCCAGCGGAACGCTGAAGAAGTTCCCGCGCTGGCTCCAGCGAATATTGTCGAGCAAGCGATTGACGAGCGGGTGGGAAGTATGAAGCTCTCCCGCTTCCTCCAATTCCGAGCCGACAACGATCCCCACCACTTTGTCTGCGGTAAGCTCCCCCGGATAGCCTTCAATTTCCGCGTATTGAAAGCCGTGGTACGTGAAGCGCGGCTCGTATTGCTCTTCCTGGCCGCCCTTCATCACGTAGACGTCCGTCGATTTGGCCGTCCGCAAGTTCAAGCGATATAGCTCGCCTTCCTCCGAGAGCCTCTCCCCATAACGAATGACGATGGTCGTTCCGGCAGCACCGGTCGCTTGGAGACGAAGCCACCCGACCATGTTCTGACCCATATCGACAAGCCAGACTGAATCGCTCCGACGGGTAATAGCTTTCGGCGCGAGCTCGCGGTTTGCCCGAATCGGCGGGCCTTCCTGCGCTTTCATTGCGCCTCCCGGCAACAGGTCCAGGGCAACCGCGCTTTGCCAGACGGGAGACAGCAGCTCCAGGCGCGCATCGTACTTCTCACCCATATAGAAATCCGCGCTGACGACAGGACTGGCCGCCACCTGCCACGTTTCATCCGAAAACAGAACCGAGCTGGACCGATCCTCGTACTCGATGATCATTTGCGCCCTGCAGGCAACCTTCGTTCCGTAATGATACGGACCCATAATGCTCAAGTTGCCCGCATACCAGCCGGAGCCGACGAGCACTTCGATCCGGTTGTCTCCGCCCGCTAGATAGGGAGCGATGTCATACACCCGATACGGAATCCGCTTCCGGTAATCCGTCCATCCCGGCGCGAACAGCTCGTCGCCGATCGGGACGCCATTCAATGTGCTTCGGTATACGCCCAACGCCGAAATGTACAATCTCGCCCGCGCAACCTTTTTCTCCACGCGAAACGTCTTTCCGAAGACAGGGTTGGGGCCGTAAGCGGTATTGACCGGATACAGAATGCGGTTATAAGATTGCCAGTCTCCGTGCCCGAACTTTCCGATTTCCGCAACCGGTCGCCAGTTCCCGTCATCCATGGAAAGAGAAATCCAGTCCTCGCCCGGAAGATCGGTCGTAGTCCAGCCGTCTGCGGTCGTGAACGATTTCGTTCGTCCATCGGCATACGTCACGTACACGGCGACAATAAATCCTTGTTTCTCGCCGTCAGCCCGGCAAGCGACCAGATTCCGGCCGGCTTGCAGCCAGTGGATGATATCGAGCGCGACCGATTGGGAATAGGGAAAAATCAACCCCTCATCCTGCCCGTTGACGTGAATATGCACGGCGTCCGCAGCGTAGATTTGCAGTTTGGCGTCGGCGAGCGGTTGATCGTCCAACTCGAAAACGAAGCGGAAATAGCGAACAAGCTGTTCCTTGCGCTCTGCCGGGCCGGCATCACTGTCCCACACGACGGGAATATCCCGCAGCATGTCCGGCTCCGGCTGCGGGTCCGGGAGGAAGGACCCCGTAATCCATTCTGCCTGCCAGGCGGCCTGTTCCAGCAACCCCGTTTCCCAAAACCCGTGCGCGCTCCATGCTCCTTCCCTCCCGTGCTGATCCCATGCCTTGACTTTCCAGTAGTAACGCGTCACGGCAACAAGCGGAGCGCCTTCGTAAATGACATGCTGCGATTGATCGGATGCGACTTTACCGGTATCCCATACATCCCCGACATCCTCGCGAAGCAGCTCCTCGCTCCGGGAAACGATAATTTGATAGGCCGTTTGGCGGCTATTGCGCTCCGCCGCCTGCAATTGCCAGCCTAATCCCGGCTGCTTCCGGTCGATGCCGAGCGGATTTTCTACGTACTCTACCGTTAAACGCGTTGCGATCAGCACATTCTCCACATCCTTTTATCTATCTACTGCACAAGCAAGCCCTAATAGATTTCGAATTCGTTCAATTGCAGACGGTAGCTGTTGCTGTCATTCGGATTCGAGCGCAGGCTCGTCGCCTCCAGCTTCACATAACGCGCGGATGCGGCAGTGAACGAGAAGCTTTGGACGGCGTCGCTCGGCTTGGCATAACCTGTGCGGGTTACAACCGTCGTCCAATTCACATTGTCGGTCGAAATCTGAATGGTAAAGTCGACAGGGAAGCCATAACCTGTGTTAACGCCGTCATTCCGCGGATACAGATCAACTTTCGACACCGTTTTGCTAGCGCCCAAATCCAACTTGACATACTCCGTATGATTTGTTGTCAACGAATTTTGACTGGTGTAACCGCTGGACCCGGTTACCGTATTCAACTGCCCGTCATTCAGGCGGCTGAGTCCCCAATCGCTGCTTTCGCCCGAGCTTGATGCGGATCGACTTACGCCGAATGCCCGATTTTCAAGTCTGCGGATATACTCTTTGGTCATATTCCAATACATGAAATTATCGATGACGCCATTCTTGTTGTACCATTTCTCAGTCGTTCCCGTTACGTTAGAAGTGTCCGTCGCCGCGATCGGATTATCTTCCCTGTATTCGTTATACGAACTGATGACGACGACCTCGGGACGCGGATTTTTCGTCATCACTTTATCCCAGGATTTCTTGGAATAATAATCTCCGTTCTCGCGCGAGATCGGCGTGAATCCTGGATAATGATTGTCTACGCCCGGCATGACATTCATCGCATGATCGTCAAGGATCGCTCCGGAAGCTGGCGTAAACCATCCATAGTAGCCCGCCGACGCTGGACCTTCCGCATAACGTACAGTAAATTTATTGGAATTCGTCTTATCCCCGGTCCAGTTCTCCCATGCAACATGATCGGCATTGCTGCAATACAGTACCAAGAGAGGCTTCCCATTCTCGTAATAGAAGTTGTTCGTTCCGCCGTTCACTGTGTTGACAAAACGGTCCCACACTTCCCCGGCTTCAAACTCCACCGATTTAGGCGTATGCGTGAACTGCACGACACCGACCGCAAGCGCATATTTGACTTTACGGTTGCTCGGGTTGCTGTTCCAGTTACGGATTCGAGATGCGGCCGTTTGCTGTCGCTCGTAAATATAGGCATCGTCTGCATACAGTCCGTTGGTCGCATCGAATAGCAGGAAATCGATTTTGGCATCTGCGAAGTTTTGCAAATGCTCGTCAATGACCGCGGTATTATTACTATCGTAGGTTTGATAGGAACCGAGCGTGTACGGTACATACTTGATCCCCCAAGCATCCCAACTATTATGCAGATTCAACTTCGCATACCGATAAGGCTCGACTTTCCATGTCCCCGTGCTTTCAATGAAGGCCACCGATGCTTTCCAACCATAAGGATCGCCCGTCACGTTTGCTTGGAACGTCTTCGTCGCTCCATAACCTAGACCGCTATTCATGATGAGCTCCCCGTTCCAGGTGCCGGGGAAGTCTCTGCTATACGTTCTGCCGTACCAATCGCCGCTTTTGCCGTCTGAATTGCGATCCGAATTATAGAAGGCGAACATATCCGCATATCCATCGCCATTTGCGTCTTCCGCCAATTGATTTTGCGAGTTTGCGGCAAATCCGTTGGCCCACTGCGTATAGGACTGAAACACAGTCCCGCTAGAAAGCGCGCTATACCAACTCCCGGCGGCATTGAAGAAAACGATCGCATCCGCTTTGCCATCCGCGTTAACATCGCCCATCAGTTGATTGCTTGAGCCGACGCCATGTCCGTTGGCCCATTGCGTATACGCGTTAAATGACGAACCTGTGGAAGTAGACGCATACCAACTGCCGGCGGAGCTGAAAAACACGATCGCATCGGCTTTGCCGTCTCCGTTGACATCCGCCATGAACTGCTTGGCGGAACCGATGCCATGCCCGCTAATCCAAGTGCTCGGCGCATTAAATCCGGTTCCGTTCGAGAGCGCGACGCTCCATGCTCCGGTAGAACCGGTGTACGCAATGGCATCGAGTTTGCCATCGCCGTTAGCATCCGCTAGAAATTGCTCGCTTGAGCCGGTTCCATGCCCCGTTCTCCAAGTCGAAAAGTAATCGAAGCCATTTCCGTTAGATAGCTCTACATACCATGTCCCCGAGCTTGCAACGAAAACGACTGCGTCAGCCTTGCCGTCTCCATTGACATCTCCGAGAAACTGGTTCGTACTGCCGATGCCAAAACCTGTGGCCCATGTTGAAGCAACATTCGGTTTTTTGGCATACCATGAGCTGTACCACAATCCGACAGTCGGCCTACCGTCAGCGCCATCAGCATGCACTACACTGCTTGAAAGCGCCAACATAACGATGCACAAAGCAATCACTAACCTTCTCATCATCCTGCCTCCTCGTTTCGATTTTTTACTTACATTTTCAGCGCGCCCTGCGTCATTCCCTGAATGAAGTACTTCATCCCGAACGAGAAGATGACCAGCAATGGAACGGAGGAAATGGCATACGCGGCAAACAATATCCCCTTGTCCGCAACGCCGAATTGATTCTGGAACTGCGTCAGTCCGACCGAGATCATCTGAATGCTGCTATCGCGCAACGTCAAGAGCGGCCAAATATAATCGTTATAGATGCCGACAGACTGCATAATCAGGATGGTAGCAAGAATCGGCAGCGTGAGCGGAATAACGATGCGGATAAATACCGTCAGCTCTTTGGCCCCGTCGATGCGCGCCGCCTCGAACAGTTCCCCCGGCAACCCGCTCATGAAGCTGCGGCACAGGAACGTTCCGAATATTTGTCCCCCCGCAGCGCTTGCCACGATGATGACCCATGGCGTATTGGTCAGTCCGATCTGCGAATAGAGTACATAGGAAGGAATCAGCGTCAGAATGCCCGGGATCATCAAGAGCGCCAGCATCATGACAAACAATAATTCCTTGCCGGGAAACGACTTCTTGGCAAAAACGTATCCGTTAACCGCCGATAAGAGAATCACGCATGCGCTTCCGGATATCGCATAGATGACTGTGTTCACGATATAGCGCCAGATGCTATGGAACGCTTCCTGATAGTTTTCCCACTGCGGCGGAACGGGCAGCGACCAGAAATTGCCCAATATTTGCGCGTTATTCTTTAACGAGCTGATGATCATAAATACAATCGGCAATACGGTCAGCAGTACGAGCAGGCAGAGCGCAGCAATGACGAGGGCTTGCCTCGAAGCCAGCTTAATCGAATGTATATTGCTCAAGGTAGTCCCTCCTCCTACTCCTCCGCAGTTTTGAACAGCTTCATATTCAGAATCGTAATGATCATAATGGCGACGAACATGACGACGCCGAGCGCGGAAGCATAACCCAAATCGTTAAATTTGGTCGCCGCATAATACATTTGGAGCGCGGGGACATAGGTAGAAGACATCGGCCCCCCTGCCGTGACGATGAGAATGCTGCCAAAGTCTTGAATCGTGCCGATCAACGTCAATATGACAAGCAATTTGAATTGACCCTTTAGAAGCGGCAAGTGTATAGAGCGAATGATGCGGGCCAAGCTTGCGCCATCGATTCTCGCCGATTCCGTCAGCTCCTCGGGTATCGCTAGTAGGCCGGCATAGAACACGAGCAATTGCAGAATACCGATAAAAGGGAAACCGATGAATATAATCGCCCATATGGCCGTCTTCGGATCGGCGAGCCACTCATGCGCCCATGAACCGAGTCCGATGGCCTCCAGAAATGCGTTAATCGCCCCCATGTTCGGATCGTAGAGGTTCTGCCAGATCAACAATGCGGCTACGCCCGGCAGAATCATCGCCGACACGAATGCCGTTCGGAACCCGTATTGTAGCCGCTTGCCGCGCAAGTGATAGATTAACTCTGCGGTAATTAACGGCGGAATGATCGCTTTCATCAGCCCGGTAACTATTAATAACAATAAATTGCCGAGCCCCTTGGATACATAGGGATCATGAACAACACGTTTGAAATTGTCTAGGCCAACATAGGTTGTGCGGCCGCCCGGATGCCAATCGTACAGCGAGTGATACAGCCCCGAGAAGGCAGGAAAGTATAGAAACAACAATAACAGTCCGAAGCCTGGAACCAGTGCCAAATAAATAAAACGGGATTTCCAGATGGCGCGGAATACATGAAGTTGATCTCTCTTTTTCATTCGGTAAAGCATCAATAGCATCAAAATAACGATAACGACCGCTGCGATTGTCCACCAGATCAGCTTAAGCGCGGCTTGGCGCTTCGCGTCCCTTAGCACGCTGCCTACGTCATACGGAGTAACGACGCCCGCATCGGTGCCGCTGTACAACGTTGCCGATTCCGGACTAAACGCTACTTGACGAACGGTCGTGCCTGCATTTTGCTCCCACAACTTATCTCCCGCGCTTGAAAACACATACACGAATTCCTTAAGATCGGAGACAGCGACGTAATTTCCGTCTGCGGACAACGCAACGGAAGTCGGATTGTCCTTCACCTTAAAGGAGGCTAGCGGCTTCCCATCCGAATCGAACAATTCGACTCGACCGCCTATGCTGCCGATCGCTGTTGTGCCCTTATCGGATACTGCCATTGCCTGAATAGGACCTGCTACACCGACTTTATGCAAGATTTGACCGTTGCGATCGAGCAAATACATATATTGATCGCTGGCTCCCACTGCTGTCCAATCTCCATTATCGGATACTTTAATCGTCTTGGAGGTCGTTCCGGTATCCGCTGTTCCCATGATCTGACCATTAGAGACATCCACGTAAGTGAGCGAAGCGTCTGCCTGCAAAATGACAGCTACGAGCTTTCCGTCGCTTGATGCTGAGATATCCTTCACCCTCGTCTTCATATCTGCATCCCACAGCAACTTCCCGTCATGGCTATACGCATATAAATGACGGTCATCCGAGGCGACTAACAACGTGCCGTTCGACAGCATATCCACGCCTGTCACTTTGTTCCGTGCTTTAAAGTGAAATAGCGGTTCTCCACTCTGATCGAATAGGGCGGCGGCTCCGTTATTACCGCCGACAGCGACTTGCATGCCATCCGGCGATACGGCAATGGAAGTTACACTTGTTTGTTTATCAACCGTCCATGTCGAATCTGCGGCGGCGCTGACAGATGAGGCTTGCAGCATGAATACCCATACAAGGATGATGACGATCGTTCTTATCATGCTTTCCCTCCTGTGCTACAAACGAAGACTCCGCATGGGGGCGTGTCTGCAAACCCACTCATGCGGAAGTCTTCGCGATCCGATGTTTGTCTGCTTATTTGCGTTCAGGCGGTCTAACATCAGGATGATCGAGATCGGACAACTCTTTTTTCCGCTCCTTCAACATCGGTTCGAAGTTTTTGTCGACGTTATCTTGCAGTGCTTGCAAGTACTGTTCCGTCGTAATTTTGTCGCCCAAATACTTCTGAATCGATACGATCATGTCTTGAACAGACGGCTGGTAATCCCACAACCCGCGCGGAAGAACGCCTGCTGCTGTCGGACCGTTCTGGAAATGACCGATCGGTTCGACGCTTGCGAATACTTTCTGCATCTCTTCCGGCAGTTGAACGTCTCTCAGCATCGGAGGACCGGCCAAGGAAGCGTCGGTGCTGTTCTGAATGGCTTCCAAATAAACTTTATAGCCTTCCGGACTCGTCAAATACATCATAAAGTCGATATCAAGGTCCGTCTGGGCGGCATCCTTCTGCACGAGGCCCCAATATCCGATCGGGATTTGAACCGAGCGGGCAGGCGCCATCACTTCCGGTCCTTCTATCGAAGGCATATTAAAGAATCCGAATTCGAAAGGCTTGACGCCGCCGGCTGCTCCCGTCTTCTTCGCGTCTTTGAAATCTTTAGGCAGCTGCCAGTACAGGTCAGGGAAAGCGAGAGTCGCTGCCGCTTTCCCCGTCAGGAACAACGTGTATGCTTGATCGTCGCTAAGACCTAAGAAACCTTTCGGCGTAAATTTCAACAATGCTTTCAGATGTTCAATGTACTCTTTCCATTTCGGGTTTCCTGCGATCTTGTAAGGACCTTCTTTATCCTTAATCGCTTTCAAAGCGCGCAAGTCATTGGATGTCGTCTTCTGATTCGAATCGTTATACGGATCCGTAGGATCGTATTTCCACGCATCGTCGATTTTCGGGAAATACGTGTAGTCATTGCTTTGCGAGCGGTAAATGTTAACGGAATCGCGCATATATTGATCCGCATAAATCCCCTCCAGCCAGCCGACGCGTCCTGTCCAGAAGGAATTGGCGCCTCCGCCAAGAGCGAGTCCTGCATAACCTGCATCCGTTACCTTCTTCATGTCTGCGAGCAATTCATCGAATGTCTTCGGCGGATCGGTAATGCCTGCCTTCGCGAATATTTCCTTGTTATACACCCACACAACCTGAATCGATTCGAAGCTCAGATCGTACAAATGGTCTTCCGCGCTAATGGCGTCCAGATTAATATTCATCGCCGGCAGATTAAAGCTTTCTTTCCACTTCTTCGATGTGTACGGATTGTCTTTCTCGAAATACGGATAATAATCGACAAACTTGCCAGCTGCTTTCAAATCCGCAACTTCATTGTTGACGACCAAGTCCACTTCCGGCGTTCCAGCCGCGAATTGCGCCGTCAGCCAATCTCTATACCCTTCGGCCGGCTTATTATCTACAATCACCTTTACGCCCGGATGCTTCTTCATGTAAGCCTCTCCAACCGCGCCCCATACTTTATTCGACAAATTGGCGAGAGAAATTCTGATCGTACCGCTCAATTCCGGGGCCGGGGCTGCAGTTGACGCTTCCGGCGAAGCGGAGGGGCTGCTGCTTGCCGTCGACGGCGGCGGCGGGGAGCTGTTCTCGGGACTATTCTCAGCATTTTTATTGCCGCTGCATCCCGCTAGCTGGGTCAATACGAGCGCTGTGCACAACGATAAAACGGTCATTTTTCTTTTTCCTTTGATACGCAATACATTCACCCCTTATTTGATTGTAAAGCGCGGAAGTTACAGCCTTGTCAGCGGTTGCTCTTCCGTTCTGCCTTCATTGTAAGCGGCAACATCCCCTTTGTATTTACCACATATCCGTAACTGTTCAGTTGTTAAAACGTAAGCAATCCGTGCTGTAGCGCAGTCGCGTTTATACAAAAGTGAAATGCTTGTAACCGAATACAAAGCTTGTTATCGTAAGGTTGCAGCCGATTGCGAAAGGGAGTTGAACCGATGGTTAACCTGCTAATAGTCGACGATGAGGAAACGACGCGCAACAGCTTGATGGAGCTCGTTCCGTGGTCAGAATGGGGCATCGAGCAAGTTCGCGCAGCGGAGAACGGCGTGGCGGCGCTGGCGCTGGCCGAGAAGTTCAGGCCTACGATCCTGCTGACCGATATCCGCATGCCGAAGATGAACGGCATCGAGCTGGCGCAGCGCATCCGCAGCCTGTACCCAACATGCGAAATCGTGTTTCTCAGCGGCTTCTCCGACAAAGCTTACCTGAAATCGGCCATTCATGTGCAAGCCGCCGATTATTTGGATAAGCCCGTCAACATGGAGCAACTGCGCGACTTGTTCGTCAATGTTGTGCAGAAGCGGCTCGACCTCTCCAACCGGAAGGAGAGCGTCCATTACCGGCGCGAAGAAATAATTGTCGATCTGATCTGCAAGGAGACGGACATCTCCGTCTGGCTCGAGCGCGCCGAGCCGACCGTCCTGCCGTTACTTCGCGAGGATGTGTATCGCGTTTATACGATCGTATTGAACTGGTCGCCCGCCGTCGCCGAGCATGAGAAGACACTGATGAAGTTGATCATGCTGAACGCGGTGGACCGGGCGCATGCGTCCGCGGATGTACGTCATATCGCCGGATTTATGGGCAGCGACTGTCTGACGGTTATCACCGGAGCGCAGGTATCCGGGCCGCTGCAGGCGAAGGCGGCGGCCGAGCGCATGCTTGTTCAATTGCAGGAGGCGTTTCCGGACGCCTATACGCTGTCTGTCGGCTGCAGCTCCGCGACGGAACGCGGGGACGCGTTCGCGGAACTAAATAAGTCGGCGCTCGAAGCGGCCAGCAGGCAGTTCTATGCCGGCACGAACCGGATTTTTGTCCCGCCGCTGGCCGCTCCGACAGGTTACGACATCGACAAAGCCGAATACGCCCGGTTCAAAAAACAGCTGCGGAGCGACTCGCCGGAACGCGTGACAGCGTACGTCCGGCAGTTGACCGCAGACATCAGACGGACAGAGGATCCGGATACGAGCAAGATCAGAAACGTTTATTTCAACTTCATGCGTGCACTGTTCGAAGCGACAATGCAGTGGGATATTGCCGATGCGACTGACGACAGCGGCGGAACCTATATGTGGCGGGAAATCAACACGCGGATTACGCTGGACGAGCTGGCGCAGCTGCTGCTCACGCATATCGAAATGACGATGCAGAAGCCGGAGGGCAAGTCCGGCTCCCTGGAAAAAATCGACGAGGTCAAAAAATATATTGCCAGCCATTACGAGAGCAATCAGTTGTCGATCCAAACGATTGCGGCGCATACGCATTTGAGCCAGACGTACCTATGCGCCCTGTTCAAAAAAACGACAGGCCGCACGCTTGGCGAATATATAACCGAGCTGCGAATCGAGAAGGCCAAAGAGCTCCTTCGCGACCGGCAGAAGAAGCTATACGAAGTTACGACCGACATCGGGCTTACGGATACGAACTACTTCTCGACCATGTTCAAAAAATATACGGGCTGCACGCCTTCCGAATACAGGGTGAAGCATCAGTATGACTAAACTATTCGGCTTTTACCGCGACTTGCGCCTTCACTACAAGCTGTTCCTCCAATATTTGCTGCTGCTGGCCCTTTCGTTCACATTGTTTATTTTCGTCGATTACCGGATGACCTCGAAGGATCTCGAAGCGCAAGCGCGCTATTCCTCACGACAAGCATTCGAGCAAAGCCGATCCTTCATGGAGTACAAACTGTACATCGCCAAAAACTTCCTGAACATACTGGCCTCCAACGAGAAAATTCAGGACATTCTTCATCGGGACTCGGCGTATTACGCGAACAATTACGGCTTATGGAACTTCGACGTCGAAGATATTCGCAAGCAAATTTATTTCACGAAGCCGAGCGAAGATATTCTCCAAACAAACCTGTATACGTCGCAAGCCGTCGCCGCTAATAACGAGACGGACGACGTCATGAAAATAAGCCGCCTCGCCGGGGCTTCCTGGTACAAGAACCTGAGACAAAACCGGTCGACATTCGCCATTTTTCCGAACGAAATCAAAACCGGCGCCCTGTTGTCGGATACGAAGCGCACCGTTGCCATTGCCAGAAACATCTACGACAGAGAAAGCCTGCAAAGCGTCATTGGCGTGTTCACTATCGATGTACCGGAAAGCATCTTCGCTTCGATTCTCGACGGTGTCGCCATTACGAAGGAGACAGCCGTGTTTCTCGTCGACCCTCGCGGAGAGGTCATTGTCCGTTCGGCGGGGGCGAATGCGAGCGGCTTGTCGTTCCGTACGGATATTTTGCAGCAATACACGTCGACGCAGTTGAAATCGGGGATATGGGAGAAACGATTTTTCGGGCAAGCAGAATTTCTGGTCGGCGCGCAGACGGTTGCGGACACCGACTGGTATTTGATCGGTCTTACGCCTTATAAGGAAATTTTGGGATCGCAAAAAAAAGCGGTGGAACGGATGCTGGCCATTACGTTTGTTATTGCGCTGTTTCTGCTGCCGCTCGCGTTCGTCGCAGCGGCGTCGAGCACACGCAGAATGCGCAGCTTGATCGTTCAAATGAAGAGCATACGGCAGGGCGATTTCAACATTCAGATCACACATGAGGGAAAGGACGAAATCGGCGAACTGTCGCGCAACTTCAAATCGATGATCACCAAAGTGACGCAGCTGCTCGACGAGAAATACGCGCTCGGCCAAGAAGTGAAATCGATGGAGCTCAAAGCGCTGCAAGCCCAGATCAATCCGCATTTTTTGTACAACACGCTTGATCTCATCTACTGGAAGGCGATGCGCATTCAGGAGCAGGGCATCTACGATCTCGTACAGTCGTTGTCGAAGTTTTACAAGCTGAGCTTAAGCAAAGGGGAGGACCTCGTCACGCTGCACAATGAAATCGAACATATTAAGGCGTACGTTGCGATACAGAACGCGCGGTTCAGCAACGGCATTACGCTGCTCGTCGACGTTCCCGAAGCGCTGCATGAATGTCCAATGCCGAAAATAACGCTGCAGCCGCTTGTCGAGAACGCGATTATTCACGGTATCCTTGAGACGGAAAACGGAACGGGAACGATCCGGATCGGCGCCGAAGAAGCAGATGGGAAGCTCGTCGTTACCGTCTCAGATGATGGGGTCGGTATTTCCAACGAAAATCTGGACAACATTTTCGATGTGAATAAAACAAATGCATTCCGCGGGTACGGCGCAAATAACATCAACAAGCGGATCAAGCTGCTTTACGGGGAAGATTACGGGCTGACCTACAGACGCAACGCGGGTCCGGGCGTGACGGTGTCGGTTTCATTGCCCTTGCATTCCATAAGATAAAAAAGAGATCGTAAATTTGTCTTGTAGCGACGGATGTTGCAAGCGCTTTATTATGAAAGCGCACACATAAATGCCATATGCAAGAGGTGAAGCAATGAAAGAGGTCCACAAACGCAGCGGTTTCCTGTACGAGTTGGCCAAAAACCGGATTTTATATTTGATGTTCCTGCCCGTCGGCCTTTATTTCCTTGTTCTCGCGTACCTTCCGATGCCGGGTATTATTATCGCGTTCAAAGAGTACTCCTATAGCGGCGGCATCTTCGGAAGCAAGTGGAACGGCTGGATCAACTTCAGATTTTTCGTCGAATCCGGAAAACTTTGGACTGTTACAACAAATACGATTTTGTACAATCTGGTGTTCCTGACGGTCAGCACGGTGCTATCGGTGCTCGTCGCCGTTCTGATCGCGGAAATGGCCGGCAAATATTTCAAAAAGACAGCACAGACGTTTATGTTCTTGCCGTACTTCATTTCATGGGTGACGGTGTCGGCGTTCGTCTACAACATCTTCAACTATGATTACGGCGCGTTGAACAGGTGGCTCAAAGCGCTCGGCGCGCAGCCGATCGACATCTACTCCAATCCGAACATTTGGCTGCTGCTGCTTCCGCTGTTCTATGTCTGGAAGGGGATCGGATTTTCCAGCATCCTGTACTTGTCGGCGATTATGGGCGCCGATCAGGAAAGCTACGAATCGGCCAAGATCGACGGCGCGAACATTTTCCAACGCATCCTGTACATTACGCTTCCGATGCTGAAGCCGACAATCATCACACTTGTGCTGCTCGGCTTGTCCCGTATTATGCGCGGCGAATTCGATATGTTCTACCAACTGATCGGCGACAACGGACTGCTGGCCGACAAGACGGACATTATCGACACGTTCGTATTCCGCTCACTCGTGTTCGCGAACGATTTCGGCATGGCCTCCGCTGGCGGCGTCTACCAGTCCGTTCTGAGCTTTCTAATCATCTATACGGTCAACTGGCTCGTCAAAAAAGGAAATAGCGACTATGCACTTTACTAGAATCGCGGTTCGCGAGGGGAGAGGCGGATTAGCCGCATGAGAACAGGAAAAGACGTTATCGTGTTTAACCTATTCGCTTTCGTTATCGTCGGATTTGTCGGCTTGGCTGCGGTGCTGCCGTTCATCATGCTACTCGTAGGTTCGTTCCAAGACGAAAGCACGATTTTGCAGGATGGCTATTCGCTGCTGCCGCGAACGTTCGATCTTAGCGCGTACAAGTTCATTTTTTTGCAGCCTGACAAAATCATACACAGCTACTTGGTTACGATGTTCGTTACGGTCGTCGGAACTGCGGTTGCCCTTTTCTTCTCCTCGATGACCGCTTATGTGCTATCGCGGAAAGATGTGAAATACCGTAACGCGATGGCGTTCTACTTGTTTTTCACGACTCTTTTCAGCGGAGGACTAGTTCCATTCTACCTGCTCATGTCCAACTACTTAATGTTGCGCAATACGTTGATGATATTGGTACTGAACGGGATGTTTAACGTCATCTACATTTTAATCCTGCGGACATATATCGTGAACAGTATCCCGGATTCGATCTCCGAATCAGCCAAAATCGACGGCGCCAACGATTTATACATTTTCGTCAAAGTCGTGTTCCCGCTTCTCAAGCCAGCTCTCGCTTCCATCGGTCTGTTTATCGCGCTTGGCTATTGGAACGACTGGTACACGGCGACGCTGTTCGTCACCAAAGAAAACCTGTTCCCGCTCCAGTATACGCTGTACAGAATTCTTAGCTCCACGACATTCGCCAAACAGATGCTGCAAAACAACGGCGCGGCTTCCGTGATCGAATTGCCGCAGCAGACGGTTAAGCTCGCGCTTACTGTCGTAGCGACGGGCCCGATTGTGTTCGCTTACCCGTTCGTGCAGAAATATTTTGTCGCCGGTATGACGATCGGTGCGGTCAAAGGTTAATTCCGCCGCAAGGCGGTTTAACATAGTTACAATACAAAACGGGAGGTTAATCGAAACATGCGCAAATGGAATAGAAAGGCGTCATGGGGCATTGTCTACATGATTTGTATGATTCTTATTTTGTCTGCCTGCTCGAGCAAAAACAATAATACGAACGCCGCTTCGCCGTCCGGCGATTCGAGCGCTCCGCCCTCAAGCGCTCAGGCATCGTCGAAATCGCCGCCCGCGTCGGAGTCGGCGAAAGCGCAGCTTGACAAAGTAACGTTAAAGTTCGTTCTGCTCGGCGAGCCGCCTAAAGATAATGACGCTGTTATGGCCGAAGTGAACAAAAAGCTGGAAGCGGACATCAACGCAACGATCGAACTGACGTACATTCCGTTCGCCGACATGCAGACGAAATATCCGCTCGTACTCGCTTCGCCGCAAGACTGGGACGTCATTTACGGCAACGTCAACTATCCCTCGAACGCTGCTAAAGGCGGTTATCACGAAATTACGCTGGACGATGTCAATAAATTCATGCCACTTTCCGCCAAGGCGACGTCCGAAGGGCAATGGGCTGACGCGCGCGTGAACGGCAAAATTTATATGATTCCGCAGACATTTAAGGAGCTTGACGTTGGCACGGGCTTCTACCGAGAAGATTTGCGCAAAAAGTACAATGTGCCGGAAATGAAAACATTTAAGGATCTCGGAGCTTACTTCCAGGCGCTGAAGGACAACGAGAAGGGAATGCTGCCGATCGACGGAGCGGCAAGCGACGTTCAAGGCATCTTCGCCGCATTGCTGCAAAACTACGTCCAGAAAGAAAACACGTTCCTGATCGGGTTCTATCCGGATGATACTGCTTATTCGATTACCGGCTTGCTCGATGATTCGTTCAAAGCGAAATTTATCGATGCCGCCAAAACGATGAAAGAATGGGCCGACAAAGGACTGTTACCCAAAAATGCGTTCGCGCAAAAAACGAGCGGAGCCGACCTAGGCAAAGAAGGGAAATCGGGCTACTGGGCGAACGCCTTCGAAAATTACGTGCAGTACAGCGCCGACATGGCCGCCAAAGGCTGGGAATTAGGCGCCATCCCTAATATTACGGCAAGCGGCTTCGTCATGACCCGTCCGGCAACAGGCAACGGTTTCGCGATCTCGCCGCAATCGAAAAACTACGAACGCGCGTTGATGGCCCTCGACCTGCTGCACCAAGACAAGTCGTACAACATGCTGCTCGCATTCGGCATCGAAGGCAAAAACTATACGATCAACGCCGACGGTAAACTCGTCGTCACCCAAGCCGATCCGAATCCATATCCGATGTACGGCGCAGGCTGGTGGTCGAACAACCGCGACCAATGGCCCCCGCTCGAAAACTATACGCAAGCTTATATCGACATGAAAAACGCGCTATTGGCCAAAGCGCAGCCGAGCCTGCTCAACGGCTTTAACATCGACACGACGAGCTTCAAGTCCGAGCTTGCGCTCATTAGCAACATCGACAAACAGTATATGCAGCCGATTCAGATGGGCCTTGTTAAAGACGTAGATGCCGCCGTCGAAGATCTGCTCTCCCGCTACAAAAAAGCCGGCGCGGAAAAAATCGTCGAAGAGGTCAAAAAACAGGTCGCAGCGTTCGTTGCTTCGAAACAATCCCAGTAAGTTTTATCCGTGCAATACTTTATCTACGTACAACGAAACGTCCGAGACGAAGCCTATCGTCTCGGACGTTTCATCAATCGGGAAAGAATGACGACTTTTTTCGACGGGTATCCCTTATCCCAGCGGATACAAAAAGGAGGCATTCATGATGAAACGAATATCAACCGGTTTGCGCGGAATCATCATCGCCCTGGCTCATCTCGTCGCATTTCCGACTAACGTATTTGCCGCCGTAACGGGGACGACGTCGGCTGGCTGGAACGTATACGACCCGTCAACGGGCGGAGCGTACCGCTATGGACCGTCGATGATTCTGAACGCGGACAACAGCATCGACATGTGGACATGCTCGCCGGGCGCTTCCGGTGCGTGGGATTACATCCGTTACAAGCATTCTCCCGACAACGGCGCGACGTGGGGCGCCGAATCGATCGCCCTGCAGCCGACGCCCGGCGCGAGAGACGCCTATTCGGTGTGCGATCCGGGCGTCGTCAAATTCGGAGGCTATTATTTCATGGGCTACACCTCGACGGAAAACAGCAACGGCACCGACAACGACGTCTATGTCGCCCGCGCTACCAGCGCGGCCGGACCATGGGCCAAGTGGAACGGAAGCGGCTGGGGTGGCGCGAATCCGCAGCCATTCATCGCGTTCGACGACCCGAATATCGATACGTATGGTGCCGGCGAGCCAAGTTTCGTCGTTAAGGATTCGACTCTCTATATTTACTACACTTGGTGGAGTCGAGATCCGGCAACGGGTAAACCAATCAATCAGACGCGGGTGCGGACAGCCTCGACTTCGAATCCCAACTGGCCCGGCAGCACGACGTATCAGGGAGTTGCGATCAACCGCGACATCGATGGGGACGATTCGACAGACCACAAATATGTGCCTTCGATGAACAAGTTTATCGCGATCGGCACCGCCAGACGGTTCAGTCCGTTCGCGTATATCAAGCTATACGAATCGACTGACGGTATCAGCTACAAGCCGGCCACGCTGCCGAAAAGCTTTATCAACGTCGCGGCTCACAATGCCGGCATCACCGGCAACGAGCTTGGGCAATTCGACACGACGAAGAGCAACCGCATCGCCTACGCTTACGGTACGAAGTGGGCCTATTGGTACACGGCGATGAATCCGATCATGCTGACCGACTCAAATTTGCCGGCTGTGCCGATCGTCAAAGCGGCCATCGCAGGCAACGGCCAGGCGACGCTGCATTTCCGCACATCCGGTGTGGCGGGCGAAACGTACAACGTGAAATACGGCACGTCCAGCGGCTCGTATACAACGACGTTGTCCGGCATTACCTCCAGCCCGTATACGGTGACAGGACTTACGAACGGCACGGCATACTATTTTACCGTCGTCGCCACCAATGCAGCCGGGGATAGCGGCAATTCCCCGCAGGTGAGCGTCATGCCGCTTAACCTGACGGCTAGCCCGCGCGCCGGCGTCTCCGCATCTTCCCAGTTGAGCGGATGGGAGGCATCCAAGGCGGTCGACGCGGATGTGAACACGACCTGGTCGAGCATTGGCCATACTGACAGCAAAAGCACGGAGTGGATTACCGTGGACACGGGCGGCAACCGGATGGTCAAGCGGGTGACGCTGACGCCGCGGCAACCAAACGAATTTTCGTTCCCAGGCAAATTCATCATTCAAGTGAGCACGGACAACAGCACGTGGATCGACGCCGATTATGACATCCGCCAGTATAGGATCGAGTCGCCGACACAGATGGTGTATGATTTTAACGAGCCGCTGAACGGCCGCTATGTCAGAATTTACGCGACCGAGCTCGGCCATGACGAGAACCAGCCGTGGATCTATCGCTTACAGCTTGGCGATGTGAAAATAGAAGATATCCCTTACAGTGTCAGTCAATCGTCCATGACTTCGGGATGGGAAGGTTACAAAGTTCTGGATGACAATCCGGACACTGCGTGGTCTAGCATCGGTCATGCATCGGCAGCCTCTACTGAATGGGTGGCGATAGATACGGGGGCTGTGAACAGCTTCGACGCAATTAAAGTCACGCCGCGCGCTCTTAACGGATATGGCTTTCCGGTCGATTTCAAATTCCAGAGCAGCAACAACGGCACCACTTGGACGGACATAACCGGAGCCGCTTATACAGCCTATCCGAATCCCGGAACCGCTACCCAAACTTTCAAATTCGACAGCACCGTGAACGCCCGTTATATCCGGATATATGCGACCAAGCTGAGCGCGGACCAATACGGCAATTACTATATGCAGATCGCCGACGTGAAGCCGGACATGACGCCGAAGCGAACCGCCTCCGTATCTTCGTCGATCGCAGGATGGGAGGCGGCCAAAGTAGCCGACGGGCAGAACAACACCTACTGGTCCAGTAACGCTCATGGCTCCGCCTCCAGCACCGAGTGGGTGTCGATCGACATGGGCAGCGTGCAAAACTGGAGCGGATTACGTGTAAGGCCGCGGCCCGACTACTGTTTTCCCGTCAACTTTAAGCTGCAGTCGAGCACCGACGGCGTGAATTGGACTGACATTAGCGGTCATACTTATGTCGATTATTACAATCCGGGAAGCACGACGCAGGTGTTTCCGTTTAGCGGCCTTGTGTCGGCGCGGTATTTCCGGCTCTACGCAACCAAGCTGAGCGCCGATCAATTCGGCAATTATTATATACAGCTGGGAGAAATGGTTGCCGATCATTAAATCGCCCAAAATTGCTGTAAAGCTCAAAAGGGCAGTCCCGAGGGCCGCAAATGCGACGCTTGGAGCTGCCCTTTTTCTAGTTCGCGTCAAACCCTTACAGCGCCGATACCTTCACGTTGTCGATAATGCCTTCCTCGACAGCGGTGTCGACGCGGAAGCCAATGTTGCCGCGCGAGAACGTCGTATCGGTTGTCGTGTCGACCAACGTACCGTTAACGTACGTCTTGATCGTGGAGCCGACCGCTTCGATCTTGACATTGTAAGCGGTGTTGGCGACGAAGCCGGCATTCACTTCCTTGATCAGCGTCCATACGCCGTTCACTTTCTTATGCGGGCGCAGCTTGCCTGCGGCTGTTACTTGCCACATGTAGAAGTTGTTATCATCCGTGCTCCGGAACACTAGGCCGACCGCGCTTTTCGTGATCTTGACGTCGGATTCGAACGCGTAGTTCGTCCAATCATAGCCGCCTTTCGCGTTGCGGATGCGTTCGTTGGCGGTGACACGGAATTCGCCGTTTTGAATTGCGCTGCTATCCGTGTATACCCACTTGCTCAAGTCGCCGCTGAAATCGTCGGAGAACAAGCCGGTCGTAGCGGTTTCCGACGTGTTGTGGTACAGCTGGATTTCGGCGAACTGCATGCGATAGTTGTTGCTTTCGTTCGGATTCGCGCGCAGGCTCGTGCCGTTCACCCTGACATAACGCGCTGCTTGTCTGCCGAACGTAAAGGTTTGAACGGCGCCGCCCGGATTGGCGTAACCGGTGCGCGTAACGACAGGCGTCCAGTTCGTATTGTCGGAGGAGACTTGTACTTGGAAGTCGACGGGGAAGCCGTAACCCGCATTAACGGCGTCATTACGCGGAAACATGCGGATTTCGTTGACGACGTTCAACCCGCCCAAGTCGATCGTAACCCACTCCGTATGGTTCGTCGCCAAGCTGTTGGAGCTCGACCAACCCGCGGAGCCGGTAACCGTACCCGTTTGTCCGTCAACCAACGCTGATTTGGACCAACCATACGCCTCGACCGAGCTAGAGGACGATACGCTGCGGTTCAACGCCAGATTGTACTCGGGATCGAAGCCTGCCGGTAACGCATACAGTCTGCCTTCGCCCGGAGCGAAATTCGAGGAAATCGTGCCTGTAGTTGCGTTATAGTTCGTAGCCACTCCCAGTCCCGTTGATTTGGAAACTTCAGTTACAGTGGATGGCTTCGGATTCACGTTAAAAGACAGCGTAAGCGTATCCGTCAACGTTCTGTTGACGACCATCACGTAGTGTCTGCCGTTCGAATGTTTGAAATGCGAGATCATGACATTGGCGCTCGCGTCCGCCGGCTTCCAGAAGAAATTGTTCGGAATCGGCACAGTACCGCTCGCCATAACGCCGTTGTGGTAGACGCTTTGGGAGGTCAGCTTGACGAGCGTCGGCCCGAGCTTCTCGATTTCTCCGTTAATCGTCTGAACCGGTACATACAAATCCGTCTTGTTGCCGTTCGGGTCGATAATGGCGTTGGTGAACGGCTCAGAGCGTCCCGTCGGGGTCCACCACGTGAACCAGTACAGCTCCTTGATGCCGTAAGCGACATTCGTATAAGCGTTATATCTCAGTTCGTTGGCGTTCGGCCGCCGCAGCGAGTTCGGGATCCCTACCGATTGCAGGTAGGAACCCGTGTGCACGTTATATTTTAAGCCGGCATGCCGAATGTACTCCAGGTTCTGAAAATAATCAGCGCCGAACGACCCGGCTGCAGCTTTCCAAGGATAGTTATCGAATGCCAGCGTCTTCAGATTGGAGGCGCCTACCGTTTCAACCCACTGGTTCAAGTATGCCGGATAATCCGCGAAGCCGAAGTAGGTCGGCAGCATGTTGACGTAAGGCTCCGAACTAGGATGGTTATACAAGAAGCGGTTATATGCCCGGGCGAATCCGGCGAACTGCGAAGGCACAGGCTCGTCCTTGACATAATAGCCGTGAGTAGCCGAGTGGCTCTTATAATCATTAGCAATTGCATCGATCTGCGCGTTCGTGGCGCTGTCGAGCGCCGTACTTCGGGAATCCGCCACGGAAACCGCGATGCCTCTCGTGCTTGCGAGATTCAGCATATTGACGTTCTCGGCGACCGTATCCAAGTCCGTAGAATCCACGTTGTGGATGAGATTAATGTGCGCATCACGGATATAGTCGAACTGGGTCGCATTGGAATAAGCGCTGGCCGGCGGCCAGAAAATACCGATTTGAAAGTCCTCAGCAGCCGCGCTTGCATTGGACGGTTTGACGAACACGAACGACGACGCCAATAAACTTACGGCTAACAACGATTTGAATTGTTTTCTCATCACGGACTCCTCCCTTGACTGATTTGGGACATGCTTCATGCAGGCTGACCATGAAGCCGATCTACCTCTTATAAATCTCAAAGCTATACAAGGAATACCCCCAGGCTGTGCCTCTTTCAATCCCGTACATTCTGACATACCTGGCATTGGTGTCCTTCAGACGAATGACGTCCAGCCCGCCGTCTCCGGATGCGTTCTGGTATACATCTGTCCATGTCGAAGCGTTGTTGGACACTTGAATTTTGTAGCTTTTGCCGTAAGCCGTCTCCCAGAGCAGTCTGACTTCGTTAAAGCTTTGCGCCGAGCCCAGGTCGACATAGATCCATTGCGGATCAACGCCATTTAGACTTGCCCACCTGGTCGTCGCGTTGCCGTCGGTTGCATTGTTCGCCACGAGACCGCTGTCAACGCCCGAAGCGGTTGCAGGCTTGGAGAGCGCCATATTGGCCGGTGTCGGGTTATCGCTGTATACGCCGAATTCATAAAGCGAATATCCGTATGCCGTTCCCCGGGCCGTCCCGAGCATACGTACGTATCTGGCGCTCGTATTGGCGAATGCGATATCGTCAATGCCGCCGTCGCCGCTCGTCGTCGCATACACGTCGGTCCAATTCACTTCGTCGGTCGACACCTGGATTTTGTACGATTTGCCATATGCCGTTTCCCAATGGAGCTGAACCCGGTTAATTGTCGTCGTTTGCCCCAGATCGATGCTGACCCATTGCGGATCGACGCCTTCCGCGCTCGACCATCTTGTCATCGCGTTGCCGTCCAATACTTTGTCAGCGCTATTCCCTGGGGGAAATACAGAGGACGCCTTCGCTGTCTTGTTCAGCGCGTAATTGTCTTCCATCGGCGGATCGTAATACACGCCCAATTCCCACAGCGAATATCCATATAACGTCGCTCTTTGCGTACCATAAACCCGCACATACCTTGCCGTTGTCGTAGGCACGACCACTTCATCGATGCCGCCGTCTCCCGAAGCTGTCGAGTAGATCGTTTTCCAGTTCGTCGCATCGTCAGACACCGCTATCGTATAGGCCGAGGCGTATGCGACTTCCCAGTTCAGCTTGATGCGGTTAAAGCTGGATCGCGCCCCCAGGTCTACGTAGATCCATTGCGGATCAACCCCTTCGGCGCTTGCCCACCTCGTTTGCGCCGATCCGTCGACTGCCGCCATGCCGGGATAGTTGCCGTTTACCGTCGACGAGACGGTTACCGGACGCGTCAATGCCAGATTGACGGACGGATCGTTGCCGAGCGTCGTCAGACCGGGCGCTTGACCGGCTAACGCGGTGCGGTTAATAAACGCGGGATACCCTTCGGGAGAACGCGGTCCGCCCCAAGTGAATTCGGCCACCATCTTGATCGGAGGAGCGATCACCTTGTCGATCTCAAGCTCCGTAAAGCCTTTGTTTAAGGAGATGTCGTTCCAGTTGTTGAATTTCGCTCCCAGAATATGCGGATCGTTGGGCAAAAGCTGGTTGGACGTGCCGAAGGCATCAAACATACTCAGCTGCCAGTTCGGATACATATTGACGTTGTTCGGCTGCCACTCCGTCCCCGGTACGCTGTACAGGTTCGCGGCCGAAGAGTTGATGATGGAGAAGCCGCGCTGCGATACGGATTGAATATTTGTGGCCAGCCAAGCGTCATAGACGATATCCGTATCGATCGGAATGTTGCCGGGAAGCGTATCGAACCAGGCCCATACGCGCGTATGCTTCCCTTTGTTTTTCAGATAGGCATTATAATCATTGATGAACTTGCGATACAGTTCCCCTGCGGTCGAATAGCCTTTCGATAACGCGTAATTATGCGTGCGCTGATCCGAGTCCACATTCGCGTCTCCATATGGGAACCCCCTGGCATCGTTCGGCGTTTCATCCGCTCCAATGTGGAAATCCGGCGCCTCGAACAGCGGCACAAATTCGTCGAGCAAATTGTTCACGAATGTAAAAGTTGCCGGAAGCGACAAGTCGATCACATTGCTCCAGGTTTGATTTTTGATCGCAGGGTTATAAGTCGTCATGGATAGAGCGTGGCCAGGCAGGTCAATTTCCGGCGTGATCGTGACATGGTATTTGCGTCCTGCATCCTGTATGGCGGCAATATCGGCATGACTGTAGCTTTGTGCAGCAGCCAAGCCCGGATAGGTCGTGCTTTGCAGACGGAACGCGCTATCGTCGGAGAAATGAATGTGAAGATCGTTGATCTTGTGGAAGGAAAGGAATTTAATATAGTCCTTAATAAAATCGACGGTGAAGTACTTGCGCGCAACGTCCAGCATAAACGCGCGTTCTGGATAAGCCGGATAGTCCCGGGCCGTCCCCAGCGGCATGCTGATCTTGCCGGGGCTTTGATTCAGCAATTGCAGCGCGGTTCGCGTGCCGTAGAAGACGCCTTTGACGGTGTTCGCTTTAATGGTTGTGTACCCGGCGACCTGCAAAATATAGCCTTCATCCCCGATTCCCGTATCGGAATTGTTTATGGTCAGGAATAAGTCCCCCGCTTGAGGAGTCGTCGTGTTTACAATGGTAAGCGAACGGCCGTTCAGCGCCAGCACATCATCGCGGAACGTCTGAGCCGTATCCGTTAACGCAGCAATGTAGGCGCTGTCAATTGCAATACGGGAACCGGTTACAAGACTGAAAATCCCTGTGGAGCTCGCCCATTCCCGCAAGCTGGGCACAACGTTGGGCGCTTCTCCTAACGTGTAAATCTCGGATACGTAATCATAGCCTTGCAGCCCTGTCGTACTGCCTTGATAATAGGCGGTCGAAGGATGCGTGCTGGATGCATACGCCCATACGCCGACGCTCTCCGTCGCTCCGTTAAGCACCCATAAATACGAACCGGCCGGCAAATTGGCGAAGTTCAGCGTCAACCATGAATTATCGGTAAAGTTCGTATACGTTTGGGTGGCGATCGGCGTTCCGGCAACCGCCGTCGCGTAATCGGAGCGCCATTTGTAAAGGCTTAACGTCAGATTGCCAATGTTGTTCGAGTAACTCGGACACAACACCTTAAGCGAATTGAACGTTTGATCGGCGTTAAACTGTTCGCCTCGCGACTGACCTGATCCGATGGCCATCGCGGTGAACGTGCCGTCGTTGGAGTAGAGCTTGCTCCACCCTGCTTGCCCTGCGGCGCTGCCGGTATTCGGGAACCAGAACAGAAGGCCCGTTAACAACAGAGCTGCCACAACGAGCAGCCGGAACGAGCCAGACGCCTTGGATACCCTGGATAACTTTCCCGTCGCATAACCTACCGAATACGCTTCCATCATCTTCCTCCTCTGTGATCGATTTTAATTGCGTGGGGTAGTTCCCATCATAACAAATGACAGAATATTTTAATTTATCAGATTTATCATTCTTTGTTCTTTCCAATTGCCTGAATTGAAGGCATTGTCCAGGGGAGTTTTATATTAAAGTGAACAAACAATTGCCAACAATTGCTGAAAAGCTCAAGAGGGCAGTCCCGAGGGCCGCAAATGCGACGCTTGGAACTGCCCTTTTTCTAGTTCTCGTCAATCCTTACAGCGCAGTCACTTTAACATTGTCGATAATGCCTTCCTCGACAGAGGTGTCGACGCGGAAGCCGATGTTGCCGCGCGAGAACGTCGTATCGGTCGTCGTGTCGACCAACGTACCGTTGACGTACGTCTTGATCGTAGAACCGTTCGCTTCGATCTTGACGTTGTAAGCCGTGTTGGCGACGAAACCGGCATTCACTTCCTTGATCAGCGTCCATACGCCGTTCACTTTCTTGTGCGGGCGCAGCTTGCCCGCAGCCGTAACTTGCCACATGTAGAAGTTGTTATCGTCCGCGCTGCGGAAGACGAGGCCGACCGCGCTCTTCGTGATCTTGACGTCGGACTCGAACGCGTAGTTCGTCCAATCATAGCCGCCTTGCGCGTTGCGGATCCTTTCGTTGGCGGTTACACGGAACTCGCCATTCTGAATGGCGCTGCTGTCCGTGTATACCCACTTGCTCAAGTCTCCGCTGAAATCGTCGGAGAACAAGCCGGTCGTAGCCGTTTCCGACGTGTTGTGGTACAGCTGGATTTCGGCGAACTGCATGCGATATCTGTTGCCGTCGTTCGGATTCGCGCGGAGGCTCGTTCCGTTT
>NZ_JBHSMI010000023.1:0-121831 GCF_042655525.1 Cohnella soli | reverse complement strand
GCGCTGCTTGTCTGCCGAACGTAAAGGTTTGAACGGCGCCGCCCGGATTGGCGTAACCGGTGCGCGTAACGACAGGCGTCCAGTTCGTATTGTCGGAGGAAACTTGTACTTGGAAGTCGACGGGGAAGCCGTAACCCGCATTGACGCCGTCATTACGCGGGAACATCCGAATTTCGTTGACAACGTTAAGAGCGCCCAAGTCGATTGTGACCCATTCCGTGTGATTCGTCGTCAGGTTGTTGTTGCTTGACCAGCCAGCGGAGCCGGCAACCGTGCCGGTTTGTCCGTCGACAAGCTTTGTTTTGAACCAATCCCACGCCTCAGCCGAACTGGAGGCAGACACGCTGCGGTTCAACGCCAGACTGTACTCGGGGCTGTAACCGTCCGGTAACGCATACAGTCTGCCTTCTCCCGGAGCGAAGCTCGAGGAGATCACACCTGTCGCAGCGTTGTAATTGGTAGCCATTTCCTGCCCCGTCGTTTTGGACACTTCGGTTACGGAAGACGGCTTCGGATTCACGTTAAAAGACAGCGTAAGCGTATCCGTCAACGTTCTGTTGACGACCATCACGTAGTGTCTGCCGTTCGAATGTTTGAAATGCGAGATCATGACATTGGCGCTCGCGTCCGCCGGCTTCCAGAAGAAATTGTTCGGAATCGGCACAGTACCGCTCGCCATAACGCCGTTGTGGTAGACGCTTTGGGAGGTCAGCTTGACGAGCGTCGGCCCGAGCTTCTCGATTTCTCCGTTGATCGCTTGAACCGGCGCGTACAGGTCCGTCTTGTTTCCGCTTGCGTCGATAATGGCGTCGGTGAACGATTCGGGTTGTCCCGTCGGCGTCCACCAGGTGAACCAGTACAATGCTTTAATCCCATAAGCGACATTCGTATATGCGTTGTATCTCAGCTCGTTGGCGTTCGGCCGCCGATATACGCCCGGGATGCCTATCGATTGCAGGTAGGAACCGGTGCGCACGTTATATTTTAAGCCGGCTTGCCGAATGTACTCCAGGTTTTGAAAGTAATCCGACCGAATCGACAGAGCTGTTGATAGCCAAGGATAGTGATCGTACGAAAGCGTCTTCAGATTGGAGGCGCCAACCGTTTCAATCCACTGGTTCAAGTAACCCGGATAATCCGCGAAGCCGTAATAGGTCGGCAGCATGTTTACGTAAGGCTCCGAACTGGGATGGTTATACAAGAAGCGGTTATAGGCCCTGGCGAATCCGGCGAGTTGGGCCGGCACAGGCTCGTCCTTGACGTAGTAACCGAATGTGGCCGCGTTGTTCTTGTAATCGCTGGCAATGGCGTCGATCTGCGCGTTCGTTGCGCTGTCGAGCGTCTTGCTTCGGGAATCCGCCACGGAAACCGCGATGCCTCTCGAACTGGCAAGGCTCAGCATATTATTGTTCTCGGCGACCGTATCCAAGTCCGTGCTATCCACGTTGTGGATGAGATTGATGTGCGCGTCACGGATATAGTCAAACTGGGTCGCGTTGGAATAAGCGCTGACCGGCGGCCAGAAAATACCGATTTGAAAGTCCGCGGCAGCAGCGCTTGCATTGGACGGTTTTACGAACACGAACGCCGACGCCAATAGACTCAGAGATAATAATGAGCTAATTTGTTTTTTCATCACGGAACTCTCCCTTATTGAAATTGGAAATGCTCCTTGCAGATTTACCCTAGACTGCTATTCGTTTTTCGAGAAATGGCAGCACCTCCGTTTAACGAATAAAATCGAGCAATAACCGAAAGCGCTTTACATTTTTAATATGAGAGTTTAGCGCGCAAATGAATAGGCTACAAAGTTCAGAAATACACCGATTTATTCGGCATTGTTGCTCACAATAGGAAAAACGGGGACGCGATTCGCCGCGCCCCCGTTTTTTTATCAGAACGAATACTCCCGCTCAACTTTGCAAATTCGGACCTTATAGTTCTCGTACCACGTCTGCTTGCCTTTTTCCTGAGCAACTTGATGAGCCTCGTGCTTCTTCCAGTTCGCAATCGCCTCCAAGCTGCTCCAGTAGGAAACGGTAATCCCAGCCCCCGAAGCATCTCTGGCGCTCTCGACGCCCAGGAATCCCGGTTGCTCGCGAGCTAGCTCTTCCATCCGGTCAGCCATATTGCCGTATCCGTTATCCCCGTCCGAACGTTGACTCGTAAAAACCACCGCGTAATATGGCTCGCTCATCTCTCTGCTCATGCCGACCTCACTCCTTCAGCCAATAGGCAATTCGTTAATCAGGTAGTGCTTATGAAAGGATAAAAGTAAGGACATTGTCTTCCACTTCTTTATAGAAGTCCGACTCGGGATCGATTTCACCAATGACAGCCGCATTGCACGCCGACAGGTCGACTGATTTCCCATGGAACGTAAGAGCGACACCAGAAAGCATATCCAGGTCATCTTGACCTGCCATTGCGCCAATAACCTCGATTCCTGGCGGAACGGGCACCTCGTATGCATACCCTTTAACTTCTGTCGTAATGGGAACAACAAAAGCAAGGGGAATGGTGGCGGAAATAATCCCGTTCGATAGTACGAGCGCAGGGCGCCAGAAGCCCTGTTCTTGCCCCGCATGAGGCTCGAAATGCATCCAGACGATACTCCCGCGTTTGACTTTCCCTTGAATCGCCATGATCTCATATTCCCTTCAGCCTATTCGCTCTCTTCGCCTTCCCAGAACCTTTCGGAACCTACCGAACCCATTCCCCAGACTTTCTCTTCGGAATGTGGTTTCACACCATCTGCAGCATGCATGTCCATCTGTTTACGCATTTCCGCCATTCGATTCGTATAGTAAGAACGCGGTTTACCCGCAATCATTTCCTCTTCTTCCGCTTTCTTCGGGCGAAGAACGATGTCGCCTTCCGTAGAGATGTAGAACAGAAAATCAGAGGTATCGGTGATATGGGCAAGCTTCATGACCTCCGACGGAATCCGAATCGCGCTACTATTTCCCCATCTTCCGAACTTTCCGACGCCAATCTCCTTGTCGAGTATCGTAAGGTTCTTCAGACCGCCGTCATCGACATGATTGAAGTCTGCCGTTTTTACCATCACCATTTTCTTCAACCCCTTACCCTTTTTATGAACCAAGTATACCATGCCCCTTTCCGATCGGATATACATTTGTTTATCCAATCTATGCAAACTCTAAACGAAAGAACCTTATAAATGTCCGTAAACACGAAAAAGACCATCTCACCGCGTTAGTGGGATGGTCTCTCGCTTTATTGTTACCTCAACGTCTTCAGAGCACCGCTCCAAGCAAGCACTTGGTCGAGCATGCCGTTCAAGTTCGTCAAGTGCAGTTCGGCCGGCTTAAACACCGAGCCGTTCTCGAAGTCGGTGAACAGCGACAGTGCAGGATGTATGCGGACATCGGCGACGGACAATTCGCCTAGAATGCCGCGCAGATGCTCGGCTGCCCGAGCGCCGCCGACGGAACCGTAGCTGACGATACCGGCCGCTTTGTTGTTCCACGCATCCCTCGCATAGTCGAGCGCATTCTTCAACGCGCCGGTGATGCTGTGGTTATATTCCTGTACGATAAAGACGAAACCGTCTAGACTCGCCAGCTTGACGTTCCACGCAGTCGCCTGCTCCGTCGCATCCGCTTCCCCAAGAAGCGGCAGCTTGTAATCGGCAATATCGACGATTTCGTAATTCGCATCGCCCCGCTTGTCGGCATTGCTTTTCACCCATTCTCCGACTTGGGGACTTACTCTCCCTTGTCGTGTGCTTCCCAGAATAATCCCGATATTTAACTTGGACATGAGAGTACCCCCCAATGATTCGTCGCTTTTGAACGATCGTCATTTAAAGTATACATTTTTCAAAAATTTATGTCCAACACCGGACACTGACTAGCCGGCCAACGCCCGCCCGCAATATTCGCATGTCCGGCGCTTGCCCGGATTCACCGTCGAAGTCGCTCCACAGCCGGAACAGACAACCGGAACAGGACCTTCCGGCTCTTCGTCGTACACTTCTTCGTCATATTCTTCATCGTACTCTTCCTCGTCGACATAATCCTCTTCGTCGGAGCATTCTTCCTCCGCCGAATAACCCTCTTCGAACAGGTCAGGGATTATTCCCGTAGCTATGAGGTACTCCAAGTCCTGCATTGTTTCTTTCCTGCTCAATCTCATGACAACGGCGATCTGATCGACTTCCGACATTCCCTTATCGATCACCAATTGGTAATATGCCTTGTAACGATCCCGCATTTTTCGTTGTCTCGACTTGGCAAACACATAAAAGAAGACGGCAGGAAAACCGAACAAGATCACCAATCCACCAATATATCCAACATGATCCGATGAAGTCTTATACACCTCCGGATCCGTGCTGGCACCCACCGCGTACATGCAAGCCCCGATGAAGAGGAAGGCATGCCCGACGAACGCGTAATCGCTGGCTCGTTGGTGATTGGTTTTCCGATGCGCCAGAAAGCGGTAAATACTAATGAAAAAGAGGATAACGATCATCCAAGAAATGACGACCATAACGCCGATCAAGCTCCTTCGGTTCCGTATACGCCGGGCGATTGTGACATCGTTCGACTATTACATCATTCTACACCTTGGAATGATTTCCCTCCCGCGGAGATGAGTTTCAACAACGCCCCCATTCACACCCATGCATAAGGAGATAAGATCAGGTTGGATACTAACGTTAAACCCGCCAAAGAGGTGGTTTTCGTGGTTCTGGCCATTCCCGTATTCCTTGCCCTTATCTCGTCCGCTATCGCGGGCTCCAGCTTGTACTTTTACCGTTTGGCAATCGCCCGCTCGGACAAAAGCTTCCTCGGCGCCAGCCCCGATCTCGCAGCGAACGCAAGCGCGCGCGCGGACCGCGGTTCCGATCGGCATACCGATCTGCACGACAACGATTGGTGGGAAAACCAAACGATCGCGGACTGGCGTATCTCGTCCGACGATGGCTTGCAATTGAGTGCCTACTTCATTAAAGCGGCCGGCTTGCCTGGCAAAACGGCGATTCTTGCCCATGGCTACTCCGGGGATGCCAAACAGATGATCCAGCTGGCACAAATGTATATCGATGCGTTCGGCTATAACGTGCTGCTTCCCGACGCCAGAGGACACGGCAGAAGCGACGGAAGATATATCGGCTTCGGATGGCATGAGCGGCTCGACTACATCAAATGGATCGATCAAGTAATCGCCCACATCGGTCCGCATGCCCAAATCGTACTGCACGGCATCTCGATGGGAGGCGCGACTGTATTGATGGCGAGCGGGGAGGAACTGCCTGCGAACGTCAAAGCTATCGTGGCGGATTGCGGATACACATCGGTCAAAGACCAGCTTGCATACCAATTGAAGCGTCTGTACCGCATGCCGTCTTTTCCCATGATACCGTTTACAAGTCTAATGACCCGTATGAGAGCGGGATACTTCTTTGGAGAAGCATCCGCGCTCGCTCAAGTGCGGAAGTCCAGAACGCCGACGCTGTTCATCCACGGGGAAGCGGATACGTTCGTGCCGACCTGGATGGTTCGCGAGCTGTACGAGAACGGCCCGCCGGATAAAAGCCTGTATCTCGTCCCCAAAGCCGGACACGGCCTTGCGCAACATGTCGACCCTACGCGTTACGAGCAGGAAGTCGGCAAGTTTATTGGACAATATGTACACTGACCGGCAACGCATCATGACAAACTCTACATCGGATCGCTTCTGAACACTCTCTCGATTCTTTGATCCGGCACGAACCAGAGGACAGCGACCAACACATAGAAAAAGCAAGATACCCAAGCGTTCAAATACGCTGTCCCAATTGCCGCGACATATAAAACCGGAGAAACTTTGCCTTTCCAATCCGTCCCCATCGCTTGTGCGAACGGCGAATCCGGAGCATGTTGCTTGAGTATGGCTTGTTGAAGAAGCGTGTATGATATCGCTGCGCATAACAGTACTATGCCATACAACGCAGTCGGCGTAGCGGCGAATTCGCTTTCCCCCATCCACGCCGTGGAGAAAGGAACAAGCGACAGCCAGAACAACAGCAGCAAGTTCAGCCACATCAGCTTGCCGTGAAGCGTACGTACCGTATGAAGCAGATGATGATGGTTATTCCAGTAAATCCCTACGTACACGAAACTGACGGCGTAACTAAGAATCTTCGGTACAAGACCCGCCAGCGAATGCCAGTCGTGGCCTTCAGGCACTTTGAACTCGAGCACCATGATCGTAATAATAATGGCGAGTACGCCGTCGCTGAACGCTTCCATGCGATTGACTTTCATGAAGTCCGCTCCTTTACCGGTGAGAATGTCTCGATTACGGGCGTATCGCCTTCCAAACGATCGGCGCAACTTCAGTCGCCAGCAACTCAATGCCTTGGGCGACTTGGCGGAACGGAATGCCGCCGATGTCGATCTGGGCGATATACCGCCGATGCCCGAACGTCTCGTGCTGATGCAAAATTTTTTCCGCGATCTGCTGCGGGCTGCCGACGAACAACGCGGAATCCGGCCCCGTCATGCCTTCGAAGTCCGTCCTCGTCAAGCTGCGATTAATGCCTCTCTGCCGGTTCACGTAAGACCAATAATTCGCATAGTACGGATAAAATTCATCCAGCGCCTGCTGCGTCGTCTTGGCGAAATACCCGTGTCCGGTGATGCAGACTTTCAACTCTTCTCGCGAGTGCCCAGCCTCGGCGCCAGCCTTGTAATACAGGTCGACGAACGGCTTGAACCGCTTCGGATCGCCGCCCAGAATCGCGATCGCCATACCGATGCCCATCTCGCCAGCGCGAATCGCGCTTTCCGGTGAACCGCCGACGCCGAGCCACATCGGCAATCGCGCTTGGATCGGACGCGGCGAGATTTCGGCATCTGCCAAGGACGGGCGATGATTGCCTCGCCAAGTCACCGTATCCGCTTCGTCCAGCTTCAGGAACAGCTCCATATTTTCCGCGAACAACGCATCGTAATCACCCGGATCATAACCGAACAATGGGAAAGACTCCAGAAACGCACCCCTTCCGGCAATAATTTCAGCGCGTCCGTCCGAGAGAAGATCGAGCGTCGCGAAGTCTTCGAACAGTCGAACCGGATCGACGGTGCTCAGAACGGTTGTCGCGCTTGTTAACCGGATTCGTTTCGTTGCCTGCGCGATAGCAGCCAATACGACCGGCGGCGCGGACACGGCGTAGTCGAGGCGATGATGCTCGCCGACACCGAACAGATCCAGACCGGCTTCGTCTGCCAGTACGGCCGCCTGCACGATATCCTTTAATCGCTGACGTGCGCTGACTGCTTGCCCGGACCGAGGATCGTTGCCGATATCTCCTAACGTATATAGTCCGATCTCGATTCCGGCATTGTCTTTTCCGATCATGCTGTCAGTCATTCGGGCATCCGCTTGCGGTAGCCAAGTGGCCGGATCGGTCGATCTTCGTCTGCAAATATTTCTCGTTATATTCGGAGACGCTGCCCCACAAAGGCACTCTGCCCGCCAAGTCCATCCCCGCGTTCTTCAAAGCGTCCAGCTTCTTCGGATTGTTCGTGATGAGCTTGACCGGCTTAGCGCGCAGCGACTTCAGCACTTCGATCGCGTCCGCGTAGTTGCGGGAATCATCGACGAAACCGAGGCCCAGATTCGCTTCAACCGTGTCGAAGCCGTTCTCTTGCAGCACATACGCCATCGCTTTGCTGAACAGCCCGATGCCTCTGCCTTCATGATTAGCCAAGTAGAAGAGAGCGCCCGCCCCATGCTCCACGATCATTTTGAGCGAGCGTTCCAGCTGATAGCCGCAATCGCAACGTTTGCTGCCGAAAATGTCCCCCGTATGGCAAATAGAATGCATCCGGATCAGCGCGTCTTCGTTGTCCGAGAAGTCCCCGTAAGCAAGAACGCTAGATTGCTGCATCTCAGCCAGATTGACGGACGACAACTTCTCGATGATCCGTTCGTAATTTTCCGTCACTTCGTTGCAACGTAACCAACAATACCACTGAAATTGGACGGTTTCCCCATCCAGGTTCACGGGCAACTGGATAGGGCCAACAATATAGAGAGCATCTGCACCGCTTCTGACCAGTTTGATTTTTTTCTCCAGTATGGCAACGACTTTCTCTTGAAGTTCTGGCATAAGGTGACTCCTTCATGTTCGTAATGAGTTTATGTTCCGCAGAAAGTGCGGTAAGGACGCGAAGAGCTTCCCGGTGGCGCGGCGTATTCCAGTCTCTCCGGCGTAAGCTCGTAAGGATTGGCGAGGATGTCCAACAAACTCTCCATCACCCCGAGATCTCCATGCACGGCAGCTTCGAGCGAGGCTTCCACCCGGTGATTCCGTGGAATGACAACGGGATTGCTGCTACGCATCAAACGTTCCGACTCGGCCTTGGATTGCGGTTGCTTGCTTTGTCTCGTTTGCCACAGTTGCCGCCAATCGGCAAATGTCGGCGTAGAGAACAGCGAAGCTTCCTGACCGATCGGCGTGTCGTAGGTCAAGGCTAGGAACGTATTCGTATAGTCCGCCCCATGTTGCTTCATCAGGTCGAGTAGCGTATCGACAAGCGCCGCATCCTCCGGCTCCTCTCCGAACAGCCCGAGCTTCGCTCTCATCCCGTTCAGCCAGTGACGATTAAACAACCGGGCGAATTCGGCAAGCTCTTCTTGCGCAAGCTCGATCGCCCGCGCCTCGTCTTCGTGAAGCAGCGGCAGCAACGCCTCGGCGAACCGGGCGAGATCCCATGCCCCGATGTTCGGCTGGTTGCCGAACGCATAGCGGCCGTTCGTGTCGATGGAGCTGAACACCGTCGCCGGATCGTAGACATCCATGAAAGCACACGGCCCGTAGTCGATCGTCTCGCCGCTTATGGCGATATTGTCGGTATTCATGACGCCGTGGATGAAACCGACGAGCTGCCACTGTGCGATAAGCGCCGCCTGGCGGGCGATGACTTCGCGAAGCAGAACGAGATAGCGGTTGTTGTTGTCCGCTTCCGCCAGCGCCGAAGCTTCCGGATAATGTCGCTCAAGCGTGTAGTCGGCAAGGGTCCGAAGCTCATCTTCCGTCCCCCATTGTGCCGCAAATTGGAACGTGCCGACGCGAATGTGACTGGCTGCGACGCGTGTCAGCACCGCGCCGGGCAGCTCAGTCTCGCGGTAGATCGTTTCGCCCGTGCTCGCTACCGCCAAGCTGCGGGTCGTCGGAATGCCGAGCCCGTGCATCGCTTCGCTGATGATATATTCGCGCAGCATCGGCCCGAGCGCCGCCCGCCCGTCTCCCCGGCGGGAGTATGGCGTCGCCCCCGAGCCTTTTAACTGAATGTCGAACCGTTCGCCGGAAGGCGTTAACTGTTCCCCGAGCAAGAGCGCTCTTCCGTCGCCCAGTCGGTTAAAGTGGCCGAATTGATGTCCGGCATAAGCTTGAGCGAGAGGCTCTGCCCCTTCCGGTATTCGGTTGCCTACGAAGATCTCGGAGCCTTCCTCTCCGCGTAGCAACTCGGCGTTTAAGCCTAGTGAGGCCGCTAGCGGCTCGTTCAGAACGACTAGCTTCGGTGCGGATACCGGTGTCGGGCCTTGTTTCGTATACAAAAACGCCGGAAGCCGGGCATAACTATTGTCGAAGCGCCAGCCTGTCAACGGTCTTTCATCATTGCCGCTCATCAGATCCCCTTCTTCCTAGCGTGTGACATTTTTATATTATACCGCTGTTTCATCTATTCCACGACATGATCGTACCGACCCAGTTCACCCATCCGCTCACTCATATCGGGCGAGCATTTCCGTCAGTTTCCTCCGAATCGCTTCCTTCAATTCCGCCGGCCCCTCCAGCGATGCCTCCGCCCCTAGACCGATAAAGAAATCCGCGTAGAACAGAATATCCCCGCGGGAAACGTCCCGATCGATCGCGCCGCTGCCGTCTTCGCGCACTTCCATCATTGGCGCCAGCCACAGCTCGGATTCGCAGCGCTGAACGCCTGCCCGGGTCAACTCGGCACGGAGGCGTATCGGTTCTCTTGGCTCCGCCGCCTCCCTCCGGCTAAGACGGACGTCGCCAAGATCGTGCGGCTCCGTGCCGGACTCATCTGCCTTCGCTTCCCGAATCCTGTCGCAGCGAAACACCCGAAAGCCTTCCCGCAAAAAACAATACGCCGTGCAATACCAGAAGCCGTTATTCGCGTAGATGCACACCGGCTGAATAAGCCGACTGTCCGCCCAGTCTTCCTTCGACTCATAGTCGATGACGACGAGTTTCCGGTGTACGGCCGCATCAAGAAGCAGCGCCAGACTCGGCGCTTCCCCTCGTCTCGTCGGCGTCACGAAATCGACCCTGTCCTTCATCCGGTCGATCCGATCCCGAACGTCCCCGGGCATATGAAGGTAAAACTTGCGCAGCGCCGATGCCGATTCCGCCTCGAACGGCAGCGAAGAGTAATGGCGCAGCGCATGTACGGCGAAGAACATGGCCACCGCCTCTTCCTCCGTGAACGCGATGGGGGGAAGCACCCTTTCCCTGACGACCTGATACCCTCCGCTCGGCCCGACTTCCGAATACAGCGGCACGCCGAGCTCGCTCAGTTCTTGCAAATCCCGGAGAATCGTCCGCGAGGAGACGCCGAATTCGTCCGCAAGCTCCTTCACCTTAAACCGACGCTTACGGTTGACGGTCATCATCAGTTCCATCAGCCTTTTGGACTTCGGCATCCTCGAAATCATCCTCTCCAAACTATTTTCAAGTTCATGACAAATCGTGTCACTATTATAGCTTACGCTAGAAAACGCAAGCAACGCTAACCCTTAGGAGTGATCCACCGTGCGCAAATACACTGTGCTTTTTTTCCTCGTTATGTTCATGATCGGAACCGATACTTTCCTGATTTCACCGCTCCTCCCGACCCTGCAAGCGCAATTCGACGTATCGACATCGATCGCCGGATGGATGCTCGGAGCTTACACGCTCGGCTCCGCCGTCTTCGCCTTGATCGCCGGACCGCTGTCCGACGGCTGGAATCGCCGAACAGTGCTGCTCTGCGGATTGCTTGGCTTCTCCGTCTCGACGATGCTATGCGGCTTCGCGGTCGACTTCTGGACGATGTGTCTGTTCCGTTTCCTGGCCGGTGTCAGCGCTGCGTTCACAGCCCCGCAAATATGGGCTTCCATCCCCGTCGTCATGCCGGCACCGCGAATCGCGAAGACGATGGGCATCGCCTTCGCCGGACTTGCCGCGTCCCAAGCGTTCGGCGTGCCTCTCGGAAGCTGGCTAGCAAGCTCGCATTGGTCTGTGCCGTTCTGGACGATCGGCACCGCGTCACTGCTGCTCGGCATCATCGCCCACCGCTTGTTGCCCGATATCCGGCCAACCGCAGCTAAGGAACGCGGGGTATCGATTCTGAGCCGTTACGTCCCCTTGGTCGCAAGCGCCAAAGCTAGGGGAGGTTTCTTCGGTTACTTGCTCCTCCATCTGGGATGCGGCACATCGTTCGCGTTTGTCGGGAAGTGGATGTCCGACCGTTTCGAGCTTCCGATCGGACAGCTCGGAACCGTCATGATTTTTCTCGGACTCGGTAATCTGCTTGGCAGCACTGTCAGTGCGTATGCAGCCAAGAAGCTCGGAACCGCCAACGCGATCGCGGTGGGAATGGTCGCTCCGATGGTATTGTATGTAGTCATGTCTCGGTTAGCGAGCCTGCCCGCGGCAACAATCGTTTACTTTGTCATTTGCACGTTTCTCGGGAGCATTTTTCCGCTTATCATGGGGGCGCTCACTTCGCTGAACGCTTCAATCCGGGGCACGATTTCCAGCTTGGCCAACGCGACAATGAACGGCGCGAACACGCTAGGGGCGTGGGCTGCCGGCGTGCTATACGTTCAGTTCGGAGGGTATGCCTCGATCGGGGTCTTCTCGGGGATTTGCCTCGCGCTCTCGCTTGCGACATTTCTGGCCAGCGGCGTTTTCGGAAGCCGGGCAAATAAAAACGCACCCTTGCCCTCTTAGGCAGCGATGCGTTTCCTCGGGATACGGTTTGTGTTTGAATCCATGGCCAAGCTCTGGCGAAGTTCTTGCAACAACAGGTCAAGCTCGGAACGAAGCGTATGAAGCTCATTCGTACATTGAGACTGCAGATGATCCAACTCGGCCTCGTTCATACTCCCGGTGCGAATTCGATATTGCAGCTTGTTCTGCATCGATTCGCTGTTGGAGATGCGGAATTCGGGCCATTTTACAGGTTCGTGTCTAGGTATCGTTAACATCGTTGCTCTCCTCTCCCTCTCACTGTTATCAGCATAGCCGACTCCCATTATCGCGATGTCTATTTTGTGTAAAAAATAGGTAAAAAACAGCTTAAAACATCGCTCGGGCGTGGATCTATGATAATATACTTGTAAAAATATAGGAGAGAGAGGTTGAAGTTGATGCGCTTTACGATTCGCAAATTGCGCCATCCCGATGATTTCGCCGCTGTCGCGTCGCTCGTCAACCTCATCTGGGCTGAACCGACAACGGCCGAGCGACTGCAGCGCGACGAAGAGAACATCCCTCCGGGCCAGCTCCATTATAACGATGAAGGTTTGCTGATGGGGTGGGATCGCCCCAAATGGGTCGCGGAAGACGAAAGCGGCCAGGTGATCGCTTATGCGATCGCCTGGCGGGCGCCATGGACGGAAGCCGGGACGCTCATCCATACGCTCGTCGTCCGGCCGGACGTTCGCGGGAATGGCGTAGGTACGGCTCTTTATGCGACTGTCCTGAACTGGGCGCGGGAAGTCAAAGCCTCGCGTCTTATCGAATATTTGTGGGAAACGGACGAACGATCGCTGGCTTTCGCGGGACGTCACGGCTACGTCAAGGAGCGTCATGCTTTCGAATCTGTACTGAACCTGGATGCCTTCGTGCCCGATGATAAGCTGAATTCGTCCGTCGAGAAAGCAGAGCAATCCGGCATCCGATTCGTCACGTTAGCCGAGGAGCCAGGGGAAGAGAACGAGCGGAAACTGCACGAACTCTACCGGGTGACGCATCCCGATATTCCGGGTTATTCCGGCGACTTCCCCTGGTTCGAAGAGTGGAAGAAATGGAATCTCGATCCCCCGGGCATACGCCCCGAATGGATTCATATTGCCAAAGACGAAGATCGCTACGTCGGAGTTGTCACATTGCAGCACAATGAGCAGACGCAAGCGATGTATCACGAGTACACCGCTGTGCTTCCGGAATACCGTGGGCGCCGGATAGCGCTCGCCTTGAAGATGCTCGGCATACGGTCCGCGATTGCGAACAAAGCTCCGTACTTGAAAACGCACAACGACTCCATGAACGTCCCGATGTTGCGTATTAACCGCGATTTGATCGGTTTCCGCGCGGAGCCGGGCAGTTATAAAATGGTACGGGAGCTTTAGGTAATTGAGGTTTGAGTGAAGGAGAAGAAGATGTCGCTAAGAATCTTTAACGAGTCTAAGTCGGAGTATAGAGAGTACTTACGAAACAAAATGTTCGAGTTCAATTCGCTGCATTTTCCGGACAGTTTGAAGGGAAGATTCGCCGAGTTGAATTTATTCCTGCTCGATTCGGAGGATCAAATCCGCGGAGGAGTTATCGGGGAGTTCTGTTGGAACTGGCTGGAGATCCATTACGTATTCGTGGACCAGCTCTTTCGTCATTCGGGATACGGCCGAAATCTATTGAAGGAAGCCGAACGCATCTCCAGGCTGAAGCAATGCGACTTCATCAAGCTGGATACATTAAGCTTTCAAGCGCTGGAATTCTACCAGAAAGAAGGATACGAGATTTTCGGAACCCTCGAGAATGCCGGCGGGTATACTCATTACTATTTGAAAAAGAATCTCTAAAATGAAGACAACCGTTATACGTTCGTCCGAGGCCCCGTCTTTTGGTATCAGTCGGGACTGTCCCATATGGGGCAGTCCCGTTTTCGCCGAACTAATGTTAATTGCTCACGTTTCTAAACCCGCTTGAATTCGATCCAATCGATCTGCAATCCCGGCTTTACGAATTCCAATTCCAATTCGTAAAGCCCCTCTTCCAATTCGACTTTCGAGAGCTTCATCATCATCCATTTGCCGTCTGTGCCGTTCGTCTGAACAGTCGTCATCAGTTGCCCGTTCAGCGACACGTTACAGGCGCTTTGCGCCAATTCGGATTCCGGTGACATGATGTACACGATAATCCGGTATTGCCCGGATTGATCGACCTTCATGAAAGTCGATCCGGCGGCGGCAGGCTTCACCTGAGCGTTGTCGGACAACGATTGGACTTGCAACTGCTCTGCAGAAGCAGAAAGCGCCCCGTTCGCCTTAAACGATTCGACAGACTCTACAATCGCCTGATCTCTCGAGAAAACCGGCGCACGCATCAAGAACGAGCAGATGTTCATAGCGGAGCGTTGCAGTTCGCCTCTCGTCAACGTCCCGTTCGCCAGCGATTTCAGCGTGTTGTCGTCGTAAGCGTTAATCTCCGCGCCGTAGTTGCTGACGACCATGTACAAGTCGTTCTGCGCGCGGACCATCCAATTAGTATACTTCCGATCCGGGGCGCCTCCTTGGACGACGTCGTTCATCACCGCCCACCAGTCTGTCATAACGATGCCTTGGAAACCCCATTCTCCGCGAAGAATCGTCGTATTCAGATCGTAATTCGAAGCCGCCCAATGTCCGTTGATCGGATTATAGGAGGTCATGATCGAATTCGCGCCGCCTTGCTTCACCGCAATCTCGAAACCCTTCAAATATATTTCGCGAAGCGCGCGTTCGGAGACGACCGCGTCCACTTTGCTGCGGTGCTTCTCCTGATTGTTGCAGGCAAAATGCTTCAGCGTGGCGTTAGAGCCGCCTTTCATGATGCCTCGCGTACACGCCGCGGCGAACGCCCCGGAAATAAGCGGGTCTTCCGAGAAATATTCGAAGTTGCGCCCGTTCAGCGGGCTGCGCCGAATATTCAAGCCGGGTCCGAGCAACGTATCCACGTTGTTGCGGACAAGCTCCTGACCTTCCATGACGTACAACTGTTCCACCAGTTCCGTATCCCACGTCGCTGCGAGCAACGTGCCGATGGACACTTGGGTTGCCTTCTGCCCGCTGTCCATCCGGATGCCTGACGGTCCGTCCGCCGTGCAGCCGACCGGGATGCCGAAGCCAAGCAAGCTGTCGCTGACGCCGCCGAAAGCCGAAGCCGTTCCCGGCGTCACAAGCGGGCTGCTCATGCCTTCGCCTCTGACGATCGCGGCCAGATCTTGGTCGCTTAGCTGCGCGACGAAAGTTTCCAAGCCGATCTTGCCGTCATGGACGTCTCTCAGCTTGTAGCCTTGATTGCCCGTCTGCTGAAGTGTGGCCGGCAGACGGCTCTCGATCCGCTCCGCCATCGAAATCGTGCGCTGCGGCGCTTCTTCGAAGACGAGCTCATACGAACCGTCATCGCGACGTGCACCAGGCTTCATCCTCGCGAAAGCCGTCGTCGGCGCCATCGCTTCTTCAAGCTGTTCGACGATCCGCAACTCTTCGACGACATAACCCATTTGATCTTGCAAGCCGACCGCCGCCGCGTTCCTCACGCTCGTTCCGACATTGAGCAGATATGTTCCGGCTTCCAACACATAAGCGGAGCGATGTCCCGTCGCGCCGGCATCATCGTACGAAGCCATGGAACGGACAGGAAAACTGATGGTCAGACGCTGCGATTCGCTGGGTTTAAGCAGCTTTGTTTTGCCGAAGGCCGCCAACACTTTTGCCGGTTGTCCCAGCATGCCTTGCGGCGCTTCGTAGTACACTTGCACGACTTCTTTGCCCGAATAGACAGCGCCGCTATTGGTGACGACGACGTCGACGGAGATGACTTGTTCGCCTTTCACTTCGGTCAATTGAGCCGCCTCAGGCTCGAGACGGAACGATGTATAAGAGAGACCGGAGCCAAACTCGAACTGCACGCGGTCCGGGCGGAACGTCTCGAAATAGCGATAGCCGACAAAGATATCTTCCTGGTACAAGTTCGCCAGCTCGTTGCCATAATTGCGCGTTGACGGGTAGTCCTCGATGGAACGGGCGATCGTATCGGTGAGTTTCCCGCTCGGCGTCACGTCCCCGACCAACACGTCCGCGATCGCATTCCCGCCTTCCATGCCGCCATGCCAAGCGTAAATAACGGATGAAATCGGATGAATGTATGTCTCGGATTCCAGCCAGCTCATATCGATAATGTTGGATACGTTCAGTACAACGACGGTCTGTTCGAAAAAGGCCGTCACTTGCTTCAGCATCGTTTGCTCGTCCTCTGTCAACCGATAGCTGCCGGGTTTGTCCGCGTTGTCCTGGTCTTCCCCCGCCGTGCGGCCGATAACGACGATCGCCTTGTTGGACCGTTTTCTGACGCGAGCCACGAGCTCATCCGATAGAGGCATCTCCTGCTGATGCCACGGTTCCGCCGCCCAGCCTCCGCCTCCGTTATCGAACGGATGGCTCTCGATCCATTTCTCGTATACGGCAGCCAACTCGTCATTGACGGTTATATTTATCTTGCCGCGCAAGCCGTCAAGCAAGTTCGTCGTATACGCAACGTGGACGCTTCCGCCCGAACCCGTGCCGCTGCGGTAGTAATTGACTTGCGTTCTGCCGAAAATCGCAACGTTGTCTCCGCCGAGAAGCGGAAGCGCCTGCCCTTCGTTCCGGAGCAACACCGCGCCTTCCGCCGCTACCGTACGACTAAACGCTGCGAAACCTTCCAAAGGGACGCCGATCTGTTGTGTCTGAGTGTTCATGCCGTTTCTCCTCTCTATTCTAACCCTCGTTTGATATGCCCTTCACAGAATCCCCTTCGATCAGCTTCACGTATATTCGCTCGGCTTCGACCGGTTCACCGCCAATCATCTTCAGCAGCTGCTCGGCCGCGAGCGCCCCCCATTTCCGCATGGAGTAATCGATCGTCGCCAATCTCGGACGCATATACTGCGCCAGCTCGATGTTGTCGTAGCCGATCAGGTGAATGTGCTCTCCGACGGTGAGCGAAGTATGGCTCTGAATATAATCGAACAAACCTACCGCCATCTCGTCATTCAGGCAAAATACCCCGACGGGCCGATCGTACTCCGCCGCGATTAATGCTCCCGCCTCATAGCCCGAGGTTTTGTCGAAGGCACCCGGAATTTCCGAGAAGCTCACGTGCGGCGCCCGTTCGATCGCTTGCCTGACCGCCCGCATGCGTTGCCGGGCGTCGTAAGAATTTTCCGGCCCGCTCACGACGTAAATATGGTCATAACCTTGGCTCAGCAAATACTCCATCGCCAGCGACGCGCCCGCCTTGTTGTCGAGCAGCACCTGGTTCACGTTGACGTGCGCCAGCTCCCGGTCCAGCACGACCAGCTTATGCCCGCGGTCTGCGTAATCAATCAGTTCTTCATCGGAAAACGCGGCATCGAGAATAATGGCTCCGTCGAAAGTCCGCTCCGGAATGAGCCGGTGCGACTGACGTCCGCTGCAGACGATCAGATCGTAACCTTTGCGGTTCAGTTCCTCTTTGACCCCTTGAAGCAGATCCCCGTAGAAATGGCCGCCATAGCCGGTCAAGTACATGCCGATCAGCATGGACTCCCGCTTCTTCAGCATTCGGGCCGCCCCGTTTGGAACGTACCCCATCTCCGCCGCGATCGCCGTGATTCGCTCGGTTGTTTCTTTCGTGATCCGATCGCTGCCGTTCAGCGCATAGGATACGGTCGATATGGAGACGCCTGCCTTCTTGGCGATGTCTTTAATGCTGACCACGGCTTGCCCCTCCCTTTTGATTTGTAGAAACGTTTCAATTCGAAGCTATATATTGTAAAAAAGGCCGTAAAAATTCAACTTACCAGTCGATTACGTCCCATTCTATCGGATAATCGCACTGTTTTCAACTGGAAAAGAGCATTTGACGCACGCGATAGCCGGAATTATAATCGTCGTAGAAACGTTTCGACAACATCCGATCGACAACTCGATAGAAAGAAGGTACACCACGATGTCCGATTCTACTTCGCACCCATCCGCTTCTTCGCATGAGAAGCTGTCTTTACACGAATATCTGGAACGAATGACGTTGGACGAGAAAATCGCCCAATTGATCCAGCTCGCTGTCCCCTTCTTCGAAGGCGCTTCGGATGCAGGGCAAATTACCGGCCCGATGGCCTCGCTCGGCATTACCGAGAGGACGGTCCATAACGCCGGATCTGTTCTAGGCATGGCGGGAGCGCAAGAGACGATCAATGTTCAACGCAAGCATCTGGAGCATAATCGGCTGGGCATTCCCCTGCTGATGATGGCGGATATCGTCCACGGCTTCAAGACGATTTTCCCCGTTCCCCTTGCGATTGGATGCTCTTGGAATCCGGAGCTTGCCGAGCTCAGCGCGGAGATCGCCGCCAAGGAAGCGTCCGTCTCCGGCGTTCACGTCACCTATGCGCCGATGGTCGACCTCGTGCGCGACCCTCGCTGGGGCCGTGTGATGGAATCGACTGGCGAGGACCCTTACTTGAACTCACTATACGCACGGGCTTTCGTCCGCGGCTTCCAAGGAACCGACTTGACGGGAGACCTCGATCGCGTCGCCGCCTGCGTGAAACACTTCGCCGCCTACGGCGCTGCGGAAGCCGGCCGCGATTACAACACCGTGGACATGTCCGCCCGCCAGCTTCGGGAATTCTACTTGCCCGCCTACAAAGCTGCTCTCGACGAAGGCTGCGAGATGGTTATGACTTCCTTCAATACGGTCGACGGCATTCCAGCCACAGGCAACGCCCCGCTCATGCGCAAGCTGCTGCGGGAAGAATGGGGCTTCGACGGCATCCTGATCTCCGACTGGGGCGCGGTGAAGGAACTGATTGCGCACGGCATCGCCGCCGATGAATCGGAAGCGGCGCTGAAGGCGATGAAAGCCGGCGTCGACATCGAGATGATGACCGCGTGTTACGCGCATCATCTGTCCGAACTCATTAGCAGCGGCGAAGTGGACGAGGCGCTTATCGACGAGGCCGTGCTTCGCATTCTGCAGTTGAAGGATAAGCTAGGCTTGTTCGACAATCCTTATCGTGCCACAGATCCGGAGCGCGAGAAGGAAATCGTGTTCAGCGACGCCCATCGTGCCGCTGCGCTTGATCTGGCACACAAATCCTGCGTGCTGCTGAAGAACTATGGCGTCCTGCCGCTGAAGCCTTCCCAGCGGATCGCGGTTATCGGACCGTTCGCCCGCAGCGGCGATCTGCTCGGCCCTTGGTCGTGGACCGGCTCGCAGGATGCCGTCGTCCGTCTGTCCGAAGCGATCCGCGGCAAGCTTCTCGCCCCTGCCGACATGACCGTCGCCGACGGCTGCGGCATCGACGCCTTCGACGAGACGCTATGGCTCGAAGCGGCAACCGCCGCGCAAGCTGCCGACGTCATCGTCCTCGCGCTCGGCGAGCACTCCGACATGAGCGGCGAAGCCGGCTGCCGGGCGGACATTCGGCTCCCGCAAGCACAACTCGAACTCATCCGCCGCGTCCGTGCACTCGGCAAGCCGACTGTCTCCGTGCTGTTCAACGGGCGTCCGCTCGACCTGCACGGCATCTACGACGAGACGAACGCCGTGCTCGAAGCCTGGTTCCCAGGCTCTGAAGGCGGTCTGGCCGTCGCGGACCTGCTATTCGGCGACGTGAACCCGTCCGGTCGTCTGACGATGTCGTTCCCGTTCAGCGTCGGCCAAGTGCCGGTCTATTACAACGCCTTCAACACCGGACGCCCTCAAGGCGCACCGGATGCGCAAGTCCGCTACGTGTCGCAATATTTGGACATTCCGAACGAGCCGTTGCTGCCTTTCGGCTTCGGCCTCGGCTACTCGTCTTTTGAATATGCGGATGCATCGATTTCCGCCGACACGATGACGCCCGAGCAAACTCTCTCCGTCACCGTACGGGTGACAAATACGGGAGACGTCGCAGGCACAGAGACCGTTCAGCTCTACGTCAGGGACGTCTCCGGCGAAGTTGTACGTCCGGTGAAGGAGCTGAAAGATTTCCGTCAAGTGACGCTTCAGCCCGGCGAGTGCAGCGAGGTCGTCTTCAAGCTGACAGAGGAACAACTTCGTTACTATCATTCCGATCTGTCGCATAGCAGCGATGCGGGCTCGTTCGTCGCGTTCGTCGGCTCCAGCAGCCGGGATAACGCCGCTCTTCCGTTCCGACTGGTGAAATAAAACTGGCATCCATACACAAGAGGGGCGCCAACAGCCAATTGCCGGTACGACTTTGTATGAACTTCCACCCAAATTCGTCCGCCCAGTTGCCGATCCTCCGGATCTTGTAGTCGGCCGACTCGTTCGCGGCACAATTGCGTTTTTTTCGTCGATTGGCCTTCGTAGAGAAAGGACCTCAATCCCCACACGCTTTGCAGTGGGATTTGAGGTCCTTTCGAGTATGAAAGTCATGGGAAACTTTTTTTACGAAAATGTAAGTCCCTAAAAAGCGCAAAAAGACACTCCCCACTAAGAGCGCGTTAGTCATTTTTTATGAGGTTTCAACGGATTCTATCTTAACGGTAAAAGGCACTTTGTCCCTGAGCATACGGAATATCATTCTCAGGATGAGATGAGCTGTCGCTATGGTTGCCTTCCTCTGACAGGATTGGGAAATCCCCTTTTTTCGAAATTTGGCTCCGATACCGTCAATTTCGCTAAAAAGGGGATGTCCTCTTTGTTGTTCTGTTTACGCCAAAGGTTCTTACAATTCGTTTATTTGTCTTGTGATTTCAATATTTCAACAATGTTATTAATGTCTTCCTTAATCCTTTTGAGATCGCTATCTACTGATTTCTTAAATTCCGATTTATTAATTGCGCTACTCACAAAATAGTTCAAAAGTCTAACAAGAACAATAATAATAAGCAGAATGAGCACTATACCACTAAATCCCCATCCGTGCACCACCTAACCACACTCCTCTATAATCCATTAAATTAAAAACCAACCTAAACTTCCATTTTTTTGCGAATCTATGATAGTATCAAGAATCAACATAATTTTACCACATTTGGAGGGATTTTTAATGAAGTCTGTCAAGTTTTTGATGTCAATCGTACTATTTTTTGCATTTGCTATGGGAACTGTATCTGCAAAGCAGCAAGTTGAAGAAAAACAATTCGATGGTCTCAAAGTATTAAATGAAACTACTGAAGTTGAATACTTGGAAAATGGTATAAAAGTCACCACAATTAGAAAAGAGCTTGCAGGCGGAATTGAAGATTTGGAAAATCTTATCCGTATTGAGGAAGAAAAAAAGAAATCAGATGAAAAGTTATTTTCATATAGCAAGCTGGGCAATAATGTGGTGCCTATGAGCATACCTACAGCACAAGAAGCTCGGAGTTGGAATGATAACAACATCATGATGCAAATAGTAGGCCATAATGGGCAATCATTAACTATCCAAGATTTATCCTGGAAAGTATTGGCGGACGTCGTCACTTATCAAACGCCATTTTCCGGTAAAACGGCCACAAACCTGAAAACTAAATCTAGATTGCAGGTGAACATGTATGGAGTCGTCTTAGGAACTCAAGTTTTTATGGAACAGAAACTATATGAAGGTACAGAGGGCACTGACTCCTCTTCTGCTCATTTTAGTGCAAATGGAGGAGGCGCCTTTGTCTATGTGAGCGCATATATTGGCGGAGATTTCTCTTACAAATCGGGAACTACTCCATATAGTTCTACCCGCTGGTGGAACGATTCAGGTTACGTCTCTCTGTGATATGCTCCCCTTCGGTAGACAGGTGAAGATTGTAGAAGCCACTAGAAAGTCGTTTGAATGAAAAGGTACAGACTCTCATTATTTTGAGGGTCTGTACCTTTTTTCGGATATTAGAAAGTATAAAATTCAAGGGGTAAGGGCTACGTGTCTAATACTGTATTTTCTCCGAACACCTCGGTGTAAAAGAATTTTTATACACGTGCTCATTGCACAATTGGGTGTGCTCGCGGGATACAGTGGACCGGAGTATGTCCTACCAAAAAAGTATCGGCCTGTGACCTGCAGTTCCAGTATGGAACAAACAGTATCACAGGCCAAGTACATTTTCATTCATGGTGGTAGCCGCTTGGCCATGGTAGTTTGAGATAACCCCTTGGTTCACAACGCTTCATTGTATTGATCGCATAACAGCCTCTTCAAACTCGCGAGCCGTTTCAGCATCGGCGCCTCCGGCGTTAGCAAGGTTCATCATAAGCACGGCCACCAGATTCTCTGTAGGATCTACCCAGAAGTGCGTTCCCCATGCCCCGCTCCAACCGTAGCTTCCTTCCGACAAAAACGTTCCCGCTGCTGCCCGATCGGTAATGACGCGCATGCTTAACCCCCATGTTTGCCCGTCCGGGAAACCGGCGATTGTATCCGCCAACTGCGCTGTCCTCATCGCGTGCACGGACGTCTCGCTTAGAATCCGGCATCCGTTAACTTCCCCTCCGCCCGCCAGCATCTGCGCGAAGCGATAATAGTCATCCAGCGTACCGAACAAACCGCCCGCCCCGGAGAAATAATGAGGATGGAACAATATTTGCTGATCATTAAACTTCGCAAGCCCCTCATCCGTACTTTCATACATCGTAACGACTCGCTGCCATTGTGCATCCGTTGGCGCAAATGTGGTATCTTTCATCCTCAAAGGTTGAAAAAGAACTTGCTGCAAGTATCGATCTAACGGCATCCCGGAAACAATCTCGATCACTCTTCCCAAAATATCGAAGGCGGCGATAGGGCTGTATCCCGTTTGCGATCCCGGTTGAAAATCCAGAGGCACGTTCCCCCACTTCGGAATATGGTCGGCTAAAGTATCACCTGGCCCAGGCATGAGCAGCTCTGTGAATCCGTTCGGCCCTTGCCCCAATCCGCAGCTATGGGTAAGCAGGTCGTGAATGATGATTCCTCTGTCGGTTGAATCTCGCGCAAATTCGGCAAATTCGGGAACAAACTTGCCAAGCGGGTCGCTCAGCTTTATTCGGCCTTCTTCCGCCAGCCTCACAACGGCCACTCCTATGATCGGCTTTGTCATCGAGGCGAGCCGAAAAATCGCGTCCCGTTCCAACGGCTTCCCTGATTCCACATCGGCGAAACCCTGCACCTCATTGTGCACAATTCGGCCATTCCACGCGACTAGCGAGGCGGCACCCGCCAGCTTCCGATCTTGAATACGCTGCTCAATAGACGCTGTTATCCGATTAAATCTGCTAAGAGTCATCTTAGAAATATATCCTTTCTTCTCAGCCAAGTTAATGCTAGTTCAAACCATATGCTACAGCCGGCATTCACATGCACTTCTTCGGCCGCCGAGGTTTCATCCCCCAAGCTCAATCCATGAACGCCGCTTTCGAATACATGCAGCTCATACGGAACATGATGCTCGGCTAAAGCGAGCGCCCACTTCATGGCGTTGCGAGCGTCGACAAGGTCATCGTCCGCGGTGTGCCATACGAAAGTGGGCGGCGTTCGAGCAGTAACGAAATGAACGGGACTTCTGGCCTTCCGTTCTTCTGGCGTAGGATTGGAATGTCCGAAGTGGGCTTGATAGACCAGCTTTCTGAATGACTCATCCTTCTCCGCTTTCATCGCAAGCGAATGATCGACGAGAGGATATCCGAGAATAAGAGCGTCAGGCCGCAAAAGCTCTCTATCCACGTTAAACCTCTCATGAAGAAAATCGTCAGCCCAATGAACGCCAAGACTCGCGGCCAAATGACCGCCGGCGGAGAAGCCGACGATCGTAATGCGATCCGGATCAACTTGCCACTTCACGGCATTCCGCCTCACCATAAGCAACGCATGTGCCAGATCATACAGCGGCTGCGGAAAAGCCGAATCGGGATTGCCCGGCGGACTTTCCGCAAGATCCGGTACGTACTCCTTGAAATAAGTCGTATACCTCAATACGAAAACTTGATAGCCCTGGGCGGCAAATCGTAAGGCAACCGGCTCCGCCTCCCTGTCTGAGGTGCAGAGGTATCCGCCACCCGGACAAACAATGACAGCAGGACGATTCCGGCCGACTTGAAACTCATTGGAGCTATGCAATAGATAAGCCTCTAGTCGAACATATTCGTTATGCTCGTACAACGGGATCGCAACCGCATTCATCATTCGCTCTCACCTCCACACTCCCAATGGCCCTTTGTTATCCCTTAATCGCTCCCGATGTCAGTCCCTGAACAAAGTATTTCTGCAGGAATACGAAGAGCAGAACAAGCGGAATTAAGATCATGCAGATCGCCGCCGTCATGAGTCCCCAATTCGTAGCGTATTGACCTTGAAAGTTAAGAAGACCGACCGTAATCGGGATCCCCTTCTCCGTCGTCAACGTCGAGATTTGCGCCCATAGCAGCTCGCCCCATACGAAACAGAAGTTCAATACGGTACAAGTCGCGATAGCCCCTCCCGATAAAGGAAAGACGATCCGGAACATCGTATGAATCTCGCCGCTTCCGTCTATTCGCGCGGACTCGAGCAACTCCGACGGGACGGATAGAAAGAAATTGCGCAAAATGACGATCGTTCCTGGAAGCAACCACCCTAAATAGGCGGACGTGATCGGGACATAGGTAACGCCCAGCAGCTTCAGCTTCGACATCAACATATACAAAGGCAAAATCATGGACTCCGTCGGCAAAATTTGAATGACCAGCAGTAACCCGACGATAGCACCGCTAAACGGAACATGGAGCCTTGCAAGCGCGTATGCCGCGAACGTCCCCATAACGGTCACTAATACGAGCGAGACTAGCGCGATGACGACGCTATTGTAGAAGTATTCGCCCAGCCGGCCGACCTCGAACGCTTGACTATAGTTGTCGAACGACCATTTTTGCGGCAACGCCCAAATATCCGCGAAAAACTCTTCGGAAGTTTTGAATGAGGTAAATAGGGTAAACAAGAGCGGATAAATATTAACGATCGTAAACGAGACTAGAAATAGACGAATGAGCAGTCCCGAATCTCCTTTTCTAATATTCATATACGCTCCCTCTTGTCAGCTTCTGAGACAAATAAATAATCAACGACACCAACAAGGTCAACACCACCGAGATGGCGGCCGCGTAACCGAATTCGTTGTAACGGAAAGCGACATCCAGCATCCGGACGGGCACCGTCCTGGAGAAATCGCCCGGCCCTCCCTTGGTCATCGCCCATACGACATCATAGGTCTTGAAGGAAATAATTAACATGAGCATCGTAACCAAACTGATCGTCGGCATGATCAGGGGGATAATGATCAGACGAATTTGCTTAAAATAACTCATCCCCTCCAGCTTCGCGGCTTCGAACATCGAAGCCGGAAGCGTCACGATCGCGGTGTACATCAACATCATCGCGAATCCGGAAAACCGCCAACCGCCGACGACGGCGATCGTCCAGAGCACGATGCCGGGTTCCGCCAGCCAAGCATGCTCAAGACTCTGAAGACCAACGGCTTGGAAAATCTGGTTCAACAACCCCGTATCTGGGCTCAAAATGAACGTAAACAGCAAGCCGATCACGACAAATGGCATCATGGCCGGGGCAAAGAAAATGAGCCGGTAGAACGCACCCTCTTTGGGCCCCGTTCGATTAATCAACAATGCGAGCAGCAGTCCCGTCAATACCGCAATCCCCGTCGAGATGACGGCAATGAAAACCGAGTAATAAAATCCTTTTAACGTAACCCGATCCTGGAATAGCTCCACATAATTATTCCACCCGGCGGCCTTCATCTCGCCCATCCCATTCCACGTCGTGAAGGACATCACCGCGTTCCATCCGATCGGAACGACCATCGTAAATAGAATGAACAGCAGAGCCGGAACAAGGAAGGCAATCCCCAGCCACCTGGTTTTAACGTTCAATAACGGCTTTTGCTTGGCTATATTCATTTCGAGCGTGCTCATTTCGTCGCTTCTGTCCTGAGTTTCTCCAATTCATCCAATGAAGATTTTCCGCTGAAAATATAGTTGGCAGGCATCTTCGTGTTTAGAATATCGCTAATCTTCGGCGACAGATGGATAATCTCTTCGGGTTGAATGTTGGCAATATCTTTGGCATACAGCGCAAAGTTCGGGTCATCGGATTGGACTCCGTTGATCGTTACCGGCGCTCCGGTGTCCACGCGTTTTTGCAACACTTCAACGCTGGTCAAATATTTAATGATTTCAACGGATGCTTCCGGGTGGGGAACGTTAGCCGGAACCATATATCCGTTGGATCCTCCCAGCACATAATTCAATCCCATATTCGGCCAGCTTACGATTTGAATGTTTTTTAAGCCCGATTCTTTCACCGATTGAGCGGCAAGGATGTTGACGTCTGCTTTGATCGCGACTTTGCCCGCTTTAAATGCGACGTTCACTTGTTCCAATGTCGTGGACAGCGCGCCTTTGCCCGGATAAACGTATTTGTCGTACAATTCTTTCGAAGCATCGAACGCTTTCAATACGAGAGGGTCGGTAAAAGGGATTTTCCCTGACGCAAACTCGCTCCTCTTGGCGTCGTCCGGCCAAATCGTAATCAGATTATTTCTCGACACCCACGGTCCCCAATCTTTGTACAAGCCGAGAGGCGTAACTCCCGTTTTTACTTGAATCGTATCCAGCGCCTTCATAAAATCATCCCAGCTAAGAGGTCCGTCGGGGAACGTGACGCCGGCTTTGTCGGTGATGTCTTTATTCACTTCCAGCAACGGGTACACCGCCGCGTAAGGAACCGCATATACTTTTCCATCATAAGCGCCCGCATTTAACGCATTCCCGACGAAAGTGTTTCTCCATTCCCCGCCGTTCTCATCCAAATACGGAGTAAGGTCCAACGCCATATCGGAATCGACGAACGTCTCCATCGCAGCCGGCCAATACATCGCTACGTCGATCGGTTCATTGGCCGCAATCGTCGTTTTCAATGTTTTCTCCGCGTTAGCATCCCATGGCTTGAACGTAATGTCGTATTTATCTTTAAAGTGCTCGGCTACCATTTCCTCTTCTTTCTTGCCGCTTGGATCATCTACGGGAGCGATCATGAGCGTAAGCTTGATTTTCTCGCCAGGCTCCGTGCTATTTGATTGAACGGGCGACGAGGAAGCCGTTTCGGTTCCCGCGGACGGACTCCCGTTAGAGCCTGAATTCGAATTGCCGCATGCTGCCAACAACATTGTCGTGCTGATGGCCGCTGTCAGTAATAGGCCCGCTTTTTTATAGATCAACATGTGATGACCTCCCATATATTCACGAAAGTAAAAAACCGTATCGGCATTCGTAACGAGCGCGCTTCGTTACAAAACCCATTATACGGTCCTCTTGTGGTCGCCACTATTTTAAAAAACTACGAAATGTTTAGTTAATCTTCGATTTCCGAAGGGCTGTCGGAGAACAGCCTTCCAGCTTCCTGAACACTTGAGTGAAGTAAGCGTAATCCGAAAAGCCGACCTGTTCGCTTATCTCGTAAATGCGATCGGTTGAATGATAGATCCTCTCTTTCGCCTTCGTGATCCTTAGCCGATTCACGTATTCGCGGAATGAAACGCCCATTTCTTTCTTAAACAGGTGGCTAAAATAATTCGGTGTCTTGCCGACGTACTCCGCTACCATCTCAACGGATATTTCCTGAGTGTAGTGTTTCCGAATATAGTCCTCGGCACGAACGATAATCGCGCTTAAGTTCGCATTCTTAGGCCTTAAATAGGTGTCGCAAGCCTCCCGGTACACGGAAAGAACAAAATCCCTGTAGTCGCCAACGGCGTGGAATGACGAGCTTTCTTCGAGCCGCTCGGATTGATTCCATAGAAATTCCGACAGTTCCACGGACGGCTCGCTCGACGATATGGCGAGCAGTTGAATCAAGCTTTTGCAGTAGACGAGCAGGCTTCTCCGGCTATATTTCCTTTCAGCCGTTATTTGTTCGAAATCGATACCGATCATTTCGGACAGGCGGTCATTCCGGGCGAACGGAATATGGGAGTTGAACTCCTCATTCTCGAGAAGACCCGCAATCGGCGAATGCTCAAGCTTGGGCGATTCCTCGTAGCCATGGACAGAGCCGCGGCCGGTATATAGCTTCAAAGCGAGCGCTTCATGCGCTTGCGCAAGCAATGAGGCGAAATCGGACGCACTCCCTATCGCGCTTATTCCTGCCGACGCATGAACACCGTGCATCGCTGCCATTTCGCGAATCCAGGTCGTAAATCGGTTCCTCATCTCCTGAATAAAGTGCCGGTAATAAAGATAAGAGGACGTTTCCAATTTGAAAAGGACGATGAGTTCTCCCACTTTGGTTCGGAATGCAATAGACTTGGCTTCCTCAGCTGGATTGTCCAGAAAATCCTGGAGCTTGTCCATGGCCGCCGAATGCCCCTCTACCGAATCGCCGGCAGCCCGATCCCATTCGAAACAGACGCATACTAAAGGCCCTTTCGCATCAAACCGATAATACTTCATTAGCCCCTCAAGAATAATCAGCCGATCGTTAATTTGCCCACTGAAAAGCTGGTCCAGAAAAAGATCCTTATACGATTCCCGATACTTATTGAACGTTTCCTCCGAAACTTTCTCGCGGATAATATCTTCTTTGATTTTCTTTATGAGCTGGATGAGATTGATGGCGCGGACCGGCTTCATTTCGTAATCGACCGCGTCCAGTTGAACGGCTTTCTTCAAATATTCAAAATCATTGTACCCGCTTAAAATGACGACTTTTGTTGCCGGCCTGATTTCTTTCACCCGCTTGAGCAATTCCAAGCCGTCTATCCCGGGCATTTTAACGTCCGTCAAGACGATCTCGGGAAGGGATTCAGTGAACATATCGAGTGCTTCCAACCCGTTCGAAGCCGTCATGACTTCGTCGATTCCAATGGCAAACCAGTCGATTCCATCCTTAATGCCTTCCCGGATTTGCCGATCGTCATCCGCAATCAACAATTTCATAGCTCCCACCCCTTTATCCAGCTTATGTCATCAGCGGAATGAGCACTTCGACGACCGTACCCTCCCGTTCCTTGCTGCGGAATTTCAAACCATACTCCTGTCCATAGTTCAGCTTGATTCGATCATCGATATTTTTCAAAGCAAACACGTCCTGTATTCCATCTCCGCCGCTCATCATTCGGTTAATCCGTTTTTGATCCGTCCCGATCCCATCATCCGATACGACGAATCGGACATTGTTGTCGATGATATCGATCCGAACATCAATCGTGCCGCCTTCAAGCTTTTCTTCAAGCCCATGCAAAATCGCATTCTCAACTAACGGCTGCAAAATGAGTTTAGGCGTTTTATAGTCCATTAAAGTCGGATCCGCGCTAATCATTAATCGGATTCGTTGTCCATACTTGGCTTTCTGAATAAACATATAATTTTCCAGGAAATCAAGCTCTTCTCGGATCGTTACGATCGGTTGTCCTTTGCTCAGGACGTGTTTGAATATTTCGGAAAGAGCTTCAATCTGCTCGCTGACGTCGTAATTTCGATGTTTCATAGCTAGCCAATGGATGGAATCGAGCGTGTTGTATAGAAAATGAGGATTAATCTGCGCCTGCAATGCGGTTAATTCCGCTTCCCTTTGTTTGATTTTGCTAATATACACGTCGTCGATCGTTTCCTTCAGTTGCTGCGTCATGCGGATAAAGCCTTGATTGATTTCCCCGATCTCGTCTTTGGACTCGGTGTTGAGATGAATGTTAAAATTGCCCGTTCTCAATTTGGCCATTTCCGTCCGCAACTTGCCCAATGGCTTAATCAAATAACTGTTCTGAATAAGTGAAAACAGAAAACCAAACAGAATACAAAGCGCGATCGCGATCAGGAGCAAGGTGTTGATCGTTGTTTTCAGCGGCGTAAACGAGCTTTCCGGTATCGTCTGAATGAGGAACCAATTCGTAGGAGCGATTCGATAAAACAAAACGATATTGTTCGTGTTTCCGATCTTCTCGCTAAAGAAACCGTCGCTTCGGTTGGAAATCCTCCTCTTCATCTCATCGAACGGCTCGTATTTGTGCCCAATCTTATTTTTCAACGAGGAGGACAAGACCGTTCCGGCGGAATCTACCAGGGTCAGATTGGAGGCATCATAAGCGTTTATTCCTTGGTAAAAATGATAGATGGCCTCTTCCGAAATATTGATTTTAACGACGCCGAGGTCATTTCCGTATTTACTAAAGTCCATTATTCTTCGGTATGCATAAAGCTTGTCCCCCTCGACGGCCCAATAAAGCTTCCCCTTTAACGCCAAAGCTCGCTCCACATGCTCGGAATTCACGTTGGAATCGAGAGTCCCCATTTGAAAAAGAACTTTATTGCCATGGATAATGCTGATCGTATCGAAAACCATTTTGGATCCTTTTAGATCATTCAGCCAAGAGAAGATGTCCCTGTAATATCTATCGTAATCCAGCGCCTTGTTGTAATCCTCTTTGATGAATTTTTGAATTTGAGCGTTCGAAAGAATTCGGAGCGAAAGATCGTTCGTGTCCGCGAGCAGGGAATCGAAATTTTGCCTCGTTTGTTTTAACGTCTGCAAAGCGATGTCGCTCGACTTATTAAGGGTAAGGTTGGCAAATTGGTTGTTCAAATAAAATCCGGTTATGATCAGCGGCACCACGATCAATAGAATAATGCACAAATACAATTTACGTTTGAGGGGCATGTCCCTGAACTTGAGATGGATGCGAATCACACTCCATGACAGACGTCCTTATTGCAATTAACCATACACCATCTTTCTCGAGATGGACAATATCCGCGACGTGCAGGGCTCATTAAAAAACCGCTGCCGATCCTAAGCGTCGGCAGCGGTTTCTCTATTATGGTTATGGCGTTGCTCCGTTCATTCTCACGGTCAGCGACGGACCGTTCGTCGACCAGGTGCCGTCAGGCAGCTTCGTTTCGACCTTAAACGTATACGTCGTTCCTCGCGTTAGGTTGTCGACGGAGAATTTCGTTACGCCGCCCGTCACATGACCGATCTCGACGGATCCGTTATAAATTTTGTAATCGTCTGCGCCGCCGAGTGCCGCGGTCCATTTCAGGTCAAGCTTCTTGGCCGCAACCTTCGGCGCGGTTAAACTGCTGCTAGCCGTCCACGGGTTCGGCACTTCGACGATGAATGCGTCCATGATCGCGATTTTGCCGGACTCCGAATACGTATTGCGGTTCACGACTTTGATCGTGTGCTCGCCGAACGGAAGTCCGCTGAGCCGGAACACTTGCTGTTGAGCCATCCGGGACGAAGCGAAGCAATCGATCGTTTGCCGAAGGATGCCGTCAACGTATACATCGATGGTGCCCATGTCCGTATATTTCTCCGTCAAGAACGCAATGCCGGTGCCGCGGAAACGATATTCGAAATAATCGTTTTTCGCCACAGAATAATGGATATCGTCTCCGTAGTCGCCCAGACCGCGGTGACTATCGCTGCCGATTTGACCGCTGTACACAATACCAGGGTCCGTATCGTTGACGTAATACAGATAGACGGACGGATCGGTTACTTTCAGTTCGTAGCTTCCCGACACCCCGTCGTAGCTAACGGTCAGTGTCGTCGTTCCCCAGCTCAATGGCGTGACAACGCCATTCGCGCTTAACGTCGCAACGGATGGATCCGAGCTGGCGAAGGAAACGCCCGTCGTCAGCGGCTGCTGACTGCCATTCATCAGGATGGCCTTCGCCGTCACTTGCGAAGAGTGACCGACTTGCAAAGATGCGGCGCCGTTCGGCACGACCGCCTTCACGCTTGTCGCGCCCGCGGTCATCGTAAACTTATCAAGCAGCAAGCCGGTACCCGCCGGTTGACTCTCATGCACGATTCGGAATTGATGAATGCCTGCCGTTAATTTGAACCATTTGGACACGGTCGTAAAATGGCCGTCGCCGCCCGTGTTCGGCACGGTGACGGGATAAGCGTCCCCGTCCGCTTCGAAGCGGAAGTTCTGCGACTCGTCGGAAGCGACTTTGAATTCGAATTTGTAGAATCCCGTGTAAGGGACGTATACGTTCTCGTACCGGACATAGTCTCCTTGATCGAAACGTCCAACGGCTTTCACCGCCTGGCCGTTGTCATTATAGGAGCCGACAACCACACCCGTGTCGCTACCTTCCCACGCGTATTCCTTGCCCATATTCCACTGCATGTTATAATTTTCGGCTTCGATCGTCCGCGAGAAGTTGCCTTGTACGTTCAGCTTCATCCAGTTCCAGACGATGCTCGAATGAGCTTCCGTCCATACGATCTTGATCGAATGCGTACCGGCGGTTAACGGAACGATAAAGTCCTCCGTCTTCATGGCGTTGATGCCGCCCGTATCTCCCAAGCTCAACTCGCCCGTTGCATCGGCGCCGTCCACCTGGACTTTGAATTTAAGCGGGTCCGCATTCACCGTGGAATAACGGAATTGGAGCAAATAGTTGCCGGACTTCGCCACTGGAATGTTGTCGTACTGCAGCCAATCTCCCGTATCGATGACCGATACGCCCGGCGTGCCGTCGTCGTTGATCGCATCGTTCGCGAACAACCAAGTGCCGTCCTGAAGCGTTGGCGATTCGGCCTGAATCAGGATTTCGTCGGGATTACTTAACGTAAACCGCATCCAGTTCATGAAGAACCATCTGCCGTCGTCTCTGACGATGCGGATCGTGTGCCGTCCTTCGGTTAGCGCGATCGTTCTTTCGATCGTCCGATATTTGTTGTATCCGCCCGTATCCGGCGTTGCCACGGAACCGAGCGCATCTACTCCGTCGACCAGCACCCGGAAATGGTTGCCCGCTTCCGAAGAGATTCTGAATTCAGCTCGATAGTTGCCGGCGGTCGGCACGTAGACGTTGCTGTATTCCGCCCACTCGCCCGTCTCGTCCATGTAGATGGACCCGAATCCGCCTTCAGGAGGTGGCTCGACTCCGTATGCGCCCTGCGAGCCCGTATAATCTTCGTTCTCGATGCGGAATTGCGCTTGCGGCGCCGGATTCGCGTACGAATCGCCCGAGGCGGCGACTTCGACAGATCCGATCTTGTAGATTTTGCCGTTGCCGCTCGGCATAGCAAGCGAAATGATCGGATTGCCGTTCGCATCTACGAAAGCCATTCCGAGATCGTAAGTGCCCGCGGCCAGCGTGCTCGGCAAGTCAAACGAAGATTGCACCTGATTCACGTCACCCTTGAACCACTTTCGCTGATTCAACGAAGCGTCTGTTCCGCTCCATACGACGGCACCGGTGGACGGATCGGTGAAATACACTTTCAACGCGTAGTTTTTCGGACTGAACCCGGTTCCGTTGTTGATCCACTTCTGGGTCAGCGTAAAATCGCCGCCCGCCGCCACCTTGTCGTTATACTCGGCACTCGGCATGACGAACCGGTAGCCGGAATATCGCGCCAACGTCGTGAACCATTCCCCGTAAGCCGCCTTCATCGGCTCCCAATAGGCGAAGCTCGTATTGTTGATGCCTTGCAAATTCGCGTGGTACGCTTCAATCGCGTTCTTCACGACCATACGCGGATTGTTCAGCATAATGCCGCTGTCCCAGCCCGCGCCTTCCGATACTTGAATGTGATCGCGACGCAATAAGCGGTTGATCCATACGTTCTCGCTTCCCGTCCCGTAGTTCATCCACGGGAACGCGCTGTTCACCGTGTCGGAACGGAATCCCCAATTCTCGTTAGCCGCCGCGTACTCGTAGCCGAAAGCCTTGTAGCGCTTCTCTTGCGTGTCCGCGTCGGGGTCGGAGGAGACGACATCCGCGCCCGGGTTCGGCATCATGACCATCGTCTGCGTGAAAGCGTTCTTGTAGATGTCGATAATGCTGCGCAGCGTATTCGTGCGCGTAGCATTATCCGGCCATGGGAAGTTCATCGCATCGTTCCAGCCCGACCATTCGCCGAATAGCGAGAACGCTCTCAGATCGACCCAGGCCATGCCCGGATTGGTGTCGTATCGTGCAGCGAACGCGTCAACAGCTTCTTCGAGCTCTTCCAGGAAGATCGAATCGTAATAGATCGGCTGCTTGGAGTGATAGATCCCGTTATACGGCGCGAGACGGTACGATGCGCCTTTCACATCGAAGAGCCATGACGGGGGATATTCATACGCGAATACGCTCGGATCGTTGGCGATATCCGGCGCTTCGGACATGAGCAATTGGAATTCGACGGTTTTCCCCTGTTCGTTAATCCGTTTCATGAACGCATCCAAGCGATCCCAAGTAAAACCGTCGTCGGTCGGTTCGAAGTCCGCCCAGGCGATCTGCAGACGAACGATGTCCGCATCTTGCGGGATCGTCTTCACGCCGTTGATAAAATCCGTAATCGCCGGATCGTTCGTGAACGTATAGCCGGGCCCCCCGCCCGGTTGGGACGAGTTGATATCGAAAGCCATTCCCGAATAGGGATTGCCATGCAAGATTTCGTGGGTGTCGGAGAAATAAACCGTCTTTTCCGCTGCGTGCGCCTTGTCGGAGACAAATACCATTCCGATGGCGGACAAGCCAAGTGCAACTGCATAACTGATTTTCTTCATGCAATCGTTCCTCCTCATCGTCTATCAAACTGTGAATTCCCCGTACCGGATCAGACAGCCGAACTGCTCGCCCGAAGCCACGTACAGCCGATCCCCTTCAGCCTCGTAGAGCAAACAAGATATCTCGTGTATGCTCGCCCATTCCGAATCGATGTGCTCCAAACTTCTCGTTTCCTTGACGACCCGCGGTCTGCCGAGATCTTGCAATCCCGCATTCCGGGAGTACAGGATGACGTGCCCGGCATCTCTTTCCCCGCCGTAGATGCCCGCTACCCGGTCTCCCGAAATACGAATTAACCCTCTCAGCTCTCCCGTCGCATACAATCTGCCGTAGCCAACCGTGCAGGACCTGTCTGAAGACATCGTGAACAAGACGCCGTCATAGGTACCGAATACATACGTGCCGTCGTCCAGTCTGGCCGAAGTCGTCATCGTCGCGCGGAAAGCTCGTCCCTTGATCGATGCGGCCCTGACACCGAGCGGTGTCGCCCGCTTCTCGGATATCCGGTACGATAATATTTCGTCCGCCCATCCGGAGAGTAGCAGTTCGTCTTTATCGACGATCGCAACGTGACCGTACGCTTCTTGAAGTTTGACGTTCGCAAGCCGTTCAGTCTTCGAGTCGTTCAGACCGAACACGAATAATTGACCTTCCGCATCGCTGAGCAGCAGCTTGTCCTTCCGCAGCTTGCCTTGAATTCGGCTATAGCGTTCATCTCCCAACACGAGGCTGCTTGAGATCGTCATCGAGAGCAGGTTTACGCGCAGCAACCGAAGATCGGACGTTAATACGAGAATTTCATCGTCTTCGCCGTCCAAGCAAGACACAGCCGCCCCGCCCGCATACAACTCATCGAAACGGAGAGGAGCAATGCAGGTGAAGTCGAGCTGGACGATGCAGACGCTCTCGCTTCCCGTCACGCCGTAGACGAGCCCGTCGGAGCCTTTAACCAAATGCACGAAAGGGGTATGTTTCCATGGAACGAACTGATGCAGCGGAAACGTGCGGATCACGTTCGCTTCGATGTGCATATCGTAGGCCCGGTTTTCGACCATGTGCATGTTAGGCAACTGCTGCGGCTTGATCAGAGCAAGCGGAGCGTCTTCACCCGGAGGCTGCAATCGTTTCGTATCTACGGTCAGAATATACGGAGAATACTCGCCGCACACTTCCACCATGTGAAGCAGCCCGCGATTGTCGAACTCCATCTCGCAAATGTAATAAGCCTGCTTGCCGCCAGGCGAGATCAACCCGAGATTTTCCGGCTCTCCCCCGTTCAAAATATCCCACCGTACCAAACGCATCAGTTCCGCGTCGTGGTGAGACTCCAGCGCGTAATACAGCACGAAATTGTCATCCGCCGCCACGCCGCCGATCGTATGCGTTAAATATTTCGCCTGAGGCTGCCGCGGTCTGAGATGCACGAAACCGTGCCGCGTCACTTCAAGGGTCTCGGGATCGATCTCGATGACGTCCCCGTCGATGTTGGAGATGAACAACAGCGTGTTTCGAGGCGTGTTAAGCGCGAAAATCATCATCCTTCTGTAACGGGTGCCGTATTCGGATTGGAAGCTGATCTTCAGATCCTCGATGCGCTCCGTCTCCGGATCGAACCGCCACAGCTCGCCGGTGTAAGCGCCGCCATAAATTCGTCCACGAGCGTCCTTGATCAGTCTGCACGACGCGAATTCGCTGATTTTGCCGTAATCTTTCACTTCGTTCGTGAGCAGATCAAGCCGGTAGAAATGACCGCGCATAAAGCCTAAGAAGTAGTAATAACGCGGATCGTCTCCCAGAATGCCCCCGTAGATGCTTTCCCTCGGCACGGGAGTACCGAGCACGCGCACGTCGTTCGTATCCGGATCGACGATCATGACGATCGATCCCGCATACCCTTCCCAGACGTGCTCGTAATGTTGTTCATACAGCCATCTCGGGTGGTTCGGCGCCGGCGCCGTATTGTGAGTCGCCATAATCAGCTTGCCGTCGGGCAGAAAATCGATCGAGGTATGGATTTTGCTGGGCGGCATTTGGGCCGGATCGACGATCCACGCCTTGGCGACATCGAGGATTTCCCTGACTTCCCCCGTCTCCGGAACGTATTCGCAGAGCAAAGAAGACACCGGGTCATCCCCTTCTCCGCATACCGATACGAAAAATCGGCCTTCCTTGGAACGTCGGAAATCCCAGGCCGCATTATGTCCCCTTTCGTTCGGCAACTGCGTAAATCTCGTCAGCTCGTCGGGGATGCCAGCCAGCAAATGATGCGCCATTCGTCATAAACCTCCGTCTATACGGGAGGATTCCGTCTCGCAACGGAACCCTCTCTTCGTGATGTTCTGATCTCGTTATTGCTTCGTCGCGCGGAACGCCTTGTATTGCTTCTGTACTTCAGCGAAGTACTCGTTCCATCCCGCGGCTTCCATTTCCGCTTTCGCTTTCTTGAAACCTTTGTCGTAGCTGATGACGCCCGCGAGAATCGGCTTGATTCGTTCATCGAACACAGCGTCCAGCTTCACCTTCTGCACTTTAACCGGCTCCAAAACGAGCGAGAACCCGAACATTTTCGACGCGACCGCGCCTTCATCCCACGACTTGTTGATCGCGATAAAATCGTCCGGCAACGTCGATTCATATACCGGGTAGTTCACGTTAAAGAGCGCCCATTGGAACATCAACTCGTCCTTGTTGATCTTCTCGACTTTGTCGTTCACGATTTTGTAGTCTTTGTCCTGAATGCCGTACACGAAGAACAGGAAGTTCTCGCGATCCTTCTGCATCAGGTTGAGCAGCATGGCTACGCGGTCTGCGTTCTTGGAGTAAGCCGGCACCATCACCGCCGTGCTTGCGTAGCCGGTTTTGATTTTCGGCTTCTCCGGTGCGAACATAACCTCGTAAAGCTCGGCGTTCGGCACGTTTTCCTTCAGCTGCGGCAGCACTTCGATGAGGTTATTGCCGCCGCTGCGCCCTTGCATCCACATGTATTTGCCGGACGTGAACAAGTCTTTCGTAGCTGCTTTGTTTGTCAAAATATCTTTGGAGATCAAGTTGTTCTCGTACATCTTGCGGAAGAAATCCGCTTGGGCTTTGAATTCCGGACTGTCTACGAAAGACACGAGGTTGCCCTCTGCGGAGTTCTCGTCCGTCAGAAAATACTTCGACACTTCATCCCACGTGTAATTCTGATCGGACAAGCCGCGAATGTACGGTTGCACGAAAGACGGCGTGTTCGGCGTCGCGTACATGTCCGGGTGTTTCGCTTTCACAAGCGTTGCGAAATTATACAGTTCGTCGATCGTCGAGATGCTCTTGACGCCGACTTCGTCCATCAGGTCTTTGCGGACGCTAATCGAATAGCTGTTGGCGGACAACGGAGAGTATCCCATCGGAATGGCATACAGCTTGCCGCCGATCGTAAATTGTTCGAAGTGTTCCGGCGTCAAGTTTTTCTTGAGATCGGCCATGTACGGCTCCACGAGATCCGTGAGATCGTATGCGACTTTCTTCTGAACGAGTTGATTCAACCAAGTCGGATCGGTAAAAGTAAAGTCGAAATCCTGGCCGGATGCGAGCATCAGATCGATTTGCTGACCGGAGCCGTAAGCAGACCAAGGCACGTACTGGATTTCGAGCTCCGTGTTGATTTCTTCTTTCAGCTTCACGTTGATATCCGCGAGAAACTCTTTCATCCGCGCGGATTCGTCGCCGAGCGACAGCATTTTGATTTTCTTGAATTCCGCCGGTCTCCCCGGATGGGCCTCGGATGAGCTACCTGACGGCTCCGCGGTCGACGCCGAAGCGGATGATGAAGAAGCCGGAGGAGAATCGCTGGCCGTACCGTTTTCTTTGTTGGACGAGCAGCCGGCGATCAGAAGCATAACAACCCCGATCATTAAAGCCATGTTTACAAAACGTTTCACAGTAATGCCTCCCTGTTTTCTTTGTCGATTAGCGGCAAGGCGTCATTCTATATTGTAAAGGCATGCGGTTCGACAAAGGGGAGCGATTTTCTGGCGCCTTTCGAAAAGGCCCGCCCTTAGCGTGTTCGCCGCCTAACAACCTACGTTATAGCTGGTTAACCCTTCACGGCGCCGACGACGACGCCCTTAACGAAAAAGCGCTGCATGAACGGATAGAGCACGATGATCGGCCCGATCGTAATCGTAGTTAAAGCCATCTTTGTCGTCTCCAGCGGAGCCTTTACCGAATTCCCCATCGCGGTTCCCCCGTGACTGTTCAGGAAATCGAGATTGGCGAGAACGGTGTATAAGTAGAACTGCAAAGGGTAAATCTTCGGTTCCGTGATGAACATAAGCGCCAGATAGAAATCATTCCAGTACGTCAGCGCATAAAACAACCCGATCGTAATGATCCCGACTCTGGCAATCGGGAAGTACACGCGAAAGAGTATCGTCATATGACCGGCTCCATCGATCTTCGCCGCTTCCGCCATTTCCGCCGGCACGGCGTTAAAGAAATTGCGGAGCAAGAAGAAGTAGAACAAATTGATCGTCATCGGAACAATCAACGCGGAAATATTGTTCATCAGGTGATAATACTTCGTCAGCAAAATGTACCACGGCAAAATCCCGGCGCTGAACACCATCGGAATATAGGCCAAGAAGCTGAACAGGTTGCTGAACCGGAAACCCCTGACCGATGCGACGTACGCGTAAGTCGAAGTCGCGAAGACGCTGAGCGCCGTCCCCATGACGGTCACGAACAAAGTAACCGAGTAGCCTCGCAATAGCTTGTTGCCCAGACTATTGAAAACGTAAGAGTAAGCATCCAGACTGAACGCCTTCGGAATGAGCGCATACCCGTACGTCATGACGTTGTTTTCTTTGGAGAACGACACGGCAAGCACGAGCAGAAGCGGATAAATGCAGAAGGCTACGAATAGCAGGATTAACGCGTACATGATCCCTAATGAGATTTTGTCTGACAGACTCGTCCTCAAACGAAGTCCCTCCTTTCTCGAAGCGGCTTAGAAGAGCTTGTATTCCTTGTCGAAGCGTCCCGACACGTAGTTAAACACGTACACGAGAATGAATCCGAAAATCGATTGATAGAGTCCGACTGCGGATGCCATGGCGAATTCGCCGTTTTTGATCACCGTGCGGTAGACAAACGTATCGATAATGTCCGTCGTCGGAAACAGCATCGGATTCAAATTCGTCAAACCCATCATCATCGTCAGATCGCCGTAAAAGATTCTGCCGATCGCGAGCAGCGTCAAGATGATGACGGTCGGCTTCAGCAACGGAATCGAAATGCGCCACATCATCTGCAAGCGCGAGGCTCCGTCAATGGAGGCCGATTCGTAATACGATTGATCGAGGTTCGTCAGTACCGCGAAATAAATAATCGAATTGTAGCCGGCGAATTTCCAGACGTTAGCGACGGTCAAGATGGCCGGCCAGTAACTCGCTTCCGTGAAAAAGTCGATTTTCTCGAAGCCCAGCCACGCGATCAACTGTTCCAGCGTCCCTTTGTCGAAGTCGATGACGGTGAGCAGCAAGCCGCCCGCAACCGCCCATGAGATGAAATAAGGGAAGAACGAGATGGATTGCGTAATCATCAGAAATTTTTTGCGGCGGATTTCGTTAAACATAATCGCAAGCGCAACGGAAACGATCGTGCCGAATACGATATACATGCCGTTCAGAATGACCGTGTTCTGGGTCGCTCTCCACGCCTTATCGAAGCTGGAGAAGAAAAACCGGAAGTTGTCCAGTCCCACCCACGGACTTCCGAAGATGCCGTCGATAAAGTTGTAATTTTTGAAAACAATGATCAGCCCGCCCAAAGGAAGGTAGCAGAAGAGCAATAGGTAGATCAGTCCCGGCAGCGCGAGAACGTATAACATTCCGTTGCCGCCAATGCGATTTTTCTTGTTTGTTACGGTTAAAGATTCCGATTGCATCGGTCATGCCTCCTGCGGATTAATGAGAGCGTTTGCATCCCCATCTAACCATCCGCGCAGCTGCTGCGGCAATCCGACATTTTTGAAATCCCCTTGAAATATCCGCAATTCCCGGTATCAATAATTCGCAATCCTAACAAAAACCGCAATTCGCAGGCATCGGAATGCTTGCGGCTCGCGGTTTCTCAGCTCATTCGTTTCTATTCCATCTCAAGACTGTTCGCTCTGTACTTGGAAGGGGTAATGCCATATTTCTTCTTAAAGGCGGCGGCGAAATAAGACGCGTTGTTATACCCGACTTTCGATCCGATTTCGAGAATTTCCACGTTCGGATGCGCAAGCAACATCTCTTTGGCCTTTTCCAACCGCATATGCGCGATATATTCCGGGAACGTCGCATTCGTATATTCTTTGAAAATCTTGCTGAAGTAGGACGGCGTGATCGCCAGCTTATCTGCCAGTTCATTCGCCGACAAGTCAGGGTCGTTATAGTGATCCGCCAAGTAGTGGATCGCTTTGGATACGATCGCGCTTACGTTTGACCCGTTCAGATCGGATAAAATCAAGGACGCGTCCTCGTACAGCGCTTTGAATTGATGGCGAATGTCGGCAAAATCTTCGAACCGTTCGAACTGCACGTAGATCGCATGGTAGTCAGGCTCCTTGTCCGTCGCTCCTTTCCCTCCGATCTCGCGAGGAATTCGGGCGATCGCGATGGCCAGCTCCGTACAAACTTTCATGATGCCCTCGTACGGAAAACGGACGCAGACAGCGAACAATCGATCCAATGCCTTGTCGAAATCGGATGCAGACATTTTCTTCACTGCTTCAATCGCAGCCATATAACAAGCTGCCAGTTCATCGTTTTTGGTTTCCGTGCGGATCGTTTCCCCGTCGATCACGGAACGTCTGCCGAATATTAAACGGTAATTGGTGAATTGAAACGCTTCTTTATATAGTTGCGTCATTCGGGCCGAATCGTTGCATACGGAGCTGATCCCTGCCGCGATCTCGAGGCCAAGCACTTGGAAAATGGTTTCGCAGGCGCCTTCCACGCTCGCTTGCAAGGCAATATCGCCCAATTTCTTATCTCCGTCCGTTACGATCAGTACGGCATGTTCGTTGTTGATCGGATACGCATACGAAGTCGCTTGGACGCTTAACCCTTCTGACGCGAGCTCGCCGACCGAACGCAATTGGTATTCGATCGCCTGCAGCGTGTTATGCTCTTCGAATGGTTTGAAATTGCTGATCCGCAGCACGACGATCGCATAATCCTGGCCGATCAACGTTTGAAGCTTCATTTTACGCAAAATTTCTTCGACTTCATCGGGTTTGATCGCGTTCCTTGATAGATTAAACAGATCGATCGCCGCTTTGTTCTCGATATGCTTGTCATAGTTGTTCATATTCTCGATGATTTTCGCCGTCGCGTTCGCCATCGCTTGCAGTTCGTCCGTCGGCGCGGACACTTGAGGCACGTCGGCGAATAATCCGCGAATATTGCTGAAGATCGTATTGATCGGACGGTAAATCCGATAAGACAAATATAAAGAAGCGACGAGAACGAACAACAGCACAAGCAAACAATAGCGCAGCGTCGTATTGCGGGCTTCCGTCAGTTTGGCGACGCTTAACCCGTATTCGATTTTATGGACGATGTAGTAATTGCCTTTGGGCGAGTACATATAACCGACGTTGTACTTCTTGCCTTTATCGTTCATCGTGAAATAATCGGAATCCGCTTCGCTATTCAATATTTTCCGTATATAAGTTTTCGAGGACGCATCCGAATCGAATTGATCCATGTCATTGTGCAAGATGACCGTTCCGTCCTTGTTCAGAACAAACATTTCTTGATCGTCGCCGAATGCATTCGGGAAAATGGAGCGGTGAATCATGTCCATGTCCACATTGCCGATGGCAACGCTTTCATATCCGTCGGATTTGTTCGACTTCTCGCCGATGAAGATCGATAGCAGGTGGGTCGCTTCGCCCGAATTCGCTCGGTATGTCCACGGTATCGGTTTGCCGGGTCTTTCGCTTCGTACGATTTGCTTTAAACTCGGCTCGTGCTCCTCGGGAATCCCTTTGTTGGACGCTTTGTACAAAATATCCGATTCGCGGAGGATGTAGATGGAATTCAGGAACGAGTATGTCGATAACGTGCTCAGCGTATTGTTAACGGTCGCAATCATCGTATCGTTCCATTCGCCGCTATTCTCGTAAATGAGTCTTTTAACCGAAGGGTTTTTGTACGTGTTAATAATCGTGTTCTCCGTCGTATCGATCGTGTTGGATAACATCGTGCCGACATTCGTCAGCATCATCCGGTCGGAAGCCTCGATATCCTGGATCGTATTGTCCCTGAATACGTAGAAAATCGCCATGGAAATGACCATGACGGCAATGGCGGATAAACCGAGGATCGTAAGCCATAATTTCACGAGGACGATGTTTCGTTTTACCGAGGGGATATATTTGTAGGCCATGACATCATCTCTCTCCTCTAGGCGCGTAGGCATGCAAATGTTAACCCTAATCTATCCGTTATTCACCCCGATTGACAATACAATAAATCTGTCATCCTGTTGAATTATTGTAATGTCACCTTACTGTAAAGGCAAACAAGGCGGAAGGAACCTTCCGCCTTGGGGTACTGTCTCTATTCGGTTGCGTTACATCTGAAAACGGCTGATGCCTTGTCCAGGTTGCTCGCCAGCTTTAGAAGAGTCAACGTTTCGCCTGTCAGTCGCCGGACTTGATCGCCTTCAGACGCTTCAACACCTCGTTGCCGCTACGGCCGAAATAATCGTGAAGCCCCGTGTATTCGCGACATGCGTCGCCGCTTCCTCCCCCGTTTCGATGTCGACGAGCAGCGCTCTTCCCGACTCTGTTCCGTAATCGACGCCGATCGCGTACTTTTTGCTCAACCTTCTCAACCTCCGAACACCTTTCTAACCGCCTCCAGATAGCCGTAGCCGTTAAGGTCGTCAGGCTGGAGATAGCTCGTTTCCGTCCACTCGTTCCAGCTGTTGATTGTAATCAGCGGAGCTTGAACGGGATGGGCGTCGGCGTATTGCCGGGCTTGCTCGAACGCCTTACGTACGTTATCCGGAGTATTGTTCTTCACGATTCCAGGCCGAAATTCCTTGAAACGGGGGTTGTTATCCCAGCCTAGCGAAATATGCGGAAAATAGGGAATGTCGTACGTCTGCTCGATACGCGCCCACTCCCGAACGACATCTTGCATGATTTCGTTGTAGTCGCGGTCGATCTCGGCAAAATGAGCGAACTGATAATGCGTCACGCTCTCGAAACCGAGCAACCGGGCGATCTCGCCGGAAGTCACGGTCGCTTCCCCATCTACGCCGCTTAGATTGAAATTCATCTCTCCCCACATCGTCATCTGCAGATGAAGTCCGGGCAAGCCGGCCGCGACCGCCTGCGCTCTGAACCAGTCGAAAGCTTTCTTGGTCCCATCCGCGCCGCCCAGCCCTTTCATCAGATTGTTCAAATCGTAGATCATAAAGACCGGTTTGCCGTCAATCGCGTAGTAAGAGGGGTGCTTGAAATATTTCTCGATCAGTCTGAGGGCAATCCGTTCGAATTCGGAGCGATCGACTGAAGCGTCCCAGACAAGCGCGTCTTCGAGATGGGAATTACGGATGTCCCACGTATAGTTGACATTGTGGTTGGCCCACATCAAATAAAATTTGACCCTGTCATTGTTCCTCGCTTTCAAATATCCGTCGTTCAGGCAATTTTCCAGAAACGGATGCTTGTCATACCAATACCAGTCGTAAATAAAAACATTCACGCCATGATCCGCCGCGGCATTGATCTGCATCTCCATCACGTACGGGTCCGCTTCGTTGACATAACCCCATAGCGGTTTCCTCGGCCAATCGTGCCCGGGAAATTTCTTGACCGCGTTCTTTACGGACTGCCACTCGCCGAACCCTTCAGGCCAGAAGATTCTTGATCTCGTATCGTCGCCGGAATATGCCGGCCATACATAGGCAGCGACGTCATATTTTTGTCCCATTGCGTCGTTCCCTTCTTCATTCTTACCTCTACGGATAAAGACTGATCATCGGATCCCAGACGGTCGAATCGAAATATTTGGTGCCGTTTTTGTTGACGATGAAGTAGATCGCGTCGCCCGCCGTTACCGTCGTGTGCACGTTATGGCTGACGCCGGTTGTCGTATCGCTGCCCGCGATACTCTGCGGCCCCCATATCGTCGTACCGTTTTTCTTGATCGTGACGATAACGCCGTCCCCGCCGGTTTGATACATCTTGACCGTACCGGTGACGTCGATCGACCCGCCAGATGGCGCCACCCACTTGCGTACGGAATCGTTCGCATCCGGATGCTGGAAACCAGCTCCGACCAGCAGATCCGGCCCGCTTCCTTGCCAAGTTGACGACACGGTGTTGTAAGTCGCTAGATTGCTATAGGCGCTTCCGTTCCATTCCTGGTAGTACCAGCCTCCGTTTCCTTGCGTAGAGGAGAATCCGGACGACGCGGATTGGAAGGATCCATAGGCAATAACCGGATTCCAGTAGGTTCCGTCGAAGTAGTTGTTGCCGTTCTTGTTGACGATGAAGAAGAGCGCCTGCCCCCTCTTCACTTCCACGATCAGATCGTGGTTGATGCCGGCCGTATCGTTGCCTCCCAGCGTGTAGGGTCCCCACAGATCCCCGTTCGTGTAAGGGGATTCCGTCGGACCTTTAATGCGCGCCACGATGCCGTCGCCGCCCTGTCCCGACTGGCTCAGCGACACGGTGCCGCTGACCCGGACGGTGCCGTCCTTCGGCGCGATCCATTTGATGACCGGATTGTACGCGTCGTCGGGATGGACCCAACCCGCGGCAACCATCGGATAAGTACCGTTGCCTTTCCACCTGCCGTTCGCCGCGTCCCAGAACAGATTCGTTAAGTAGTTGTATCCGGGGAACGGCGCGTATTGCTGCTGATAAGCCCATTGGTTCCCGCCCTGCGACGAGCTAAAGCCGGTCGAGAATTCATATCGGTCCGCAATCGCAGGCGGAGTGGGCGCCGTTGGACCTCCCGCAAGAAGGGTCGACGTCGCGTAAGCGGAGACATTGCCATCGCCGTCAACGCTTCTGATCCGATAAGTATCGCCGGAAGCGCCGTTCTCCAGGAAGTAAAACGTGCCTTGCGACACTTTGTCGATGGCGACGCCGTTGCGTTCGATTTCGTAGTAGGACAGGAATCGGTTGTCGCTTCCCGCGCTCCAGTTCAATTCGACGCCGTAATGCCCCATGTATTGTGCTTTCTTAACCGTGACTCCGCTTGGCGCGGACGGATTCGTCGTATCCGTTCCCGCTCCCGGATAATCCGTCATGTTGAAAAATACCGTCTCACCCGGCTTCAGGCTCGTCAAAGCTACGCCGTTCGCCTTCCAATAAGCGCCTGTGCGGGTTTGCGACGTGCAGCTGCCTTTCGGGCAGCTGAGCGTATAGTTCGTTGCATCCAGCAAGCCTTTCGGATAGACCGTCACGTTCGTGTTGAAGTACGGCGCATAACCGCTAAACATGATCATCGCTTTCGTCCGATCGGAATTCGTCGTTTGCATCAAGTACGTCGCGTCGCCGGACGCCATCGTCGGACGGAACACCTTGCTCCACCTGCCGTTTACGCCCTGCGACCCGATATAGCGCTGCATTTCCACGAATTTGCGGTACTTTTCCTTCGCAGCCGCGCTTTTCGGCACCAACGTGGTGAAGTCCGCGTCAATGTCAGGCTCAGAATAGAAGCTATGGCCGAGCTTCGACAAAGGCAGCTTGAGCGATTGATAATAACCCGCGTAGTGATAGGCAAGCCCGTCCGTCAACTGCTGGGCGTCGACATATCGCACCGCTTCCATCGACAGAATTTCCCCGCCGGACGCGCAACCATGAATCGTCGCCAGCGGATTGGCGTCCTTGAACTCCTTCAACAAACGGAAGAAGTTCTCGGACTGCTTCAGCATGTCGTTGTCGCTGCCGCCGGACTTCCAAGCGGGAGCCCCGTCGTACCGCCAGTCGTAAGCTCCCCATTCCACCTGTTTCGAGGAAGCTTTGGCGAGAATCCATTGGTAAGCATTCTCGTTCGCCAAATTCAGATGCAAACCGTAGAAGGTCACCGTGTCGCCGCTTACCAGCCAATCGGCATGGTTATTCACCACATCCGAGCCATAATCGGCATGCCAGAAAGGAGACCAAACCCGCATTTTCATGCCGCTTTTCTGCACGTATGCGTTCAGTTCGGCGAAGCTCTCGCCCGCCAGCGCCGCGTTCCAGTCTCCTTTACGGTCATACCAGTTGTCGTCCACATGCACGACCGATCCGCCGGCATAACGCGCATAGTTAGTCGCCTCGTATGCGCTCGGCATTTGCGGACTGATCCGGTTCTGCCAAGCACCCCCGCCTGATCCGCGGGTATAATCCCACAAATAGCGATAGGTGTAATCCAGAATGGCGTTCCCCATATCGTCCAGATCCCCGCTGAATACGCCGATGATGCTTTTGGGCCCCGTGATCGATGCGTTGTTCGCTACCGCGTAGTCGGTCATGCTGGCATAGCCGCTCAGGTTGATCGGAGTTCCGCTCTCGCTGACTTGCGTCAGCCAATGGCCGTTATAATCGAACGACAGCCAGATTCCCTCGGACAAGGAGTGGTTACGAAGAACGAAAAGCGAGTCGTATACCGAAGTGCCCTGCTCGTAGGTGCCGATCGCGTTCTGGTTGTGCCCGTCCACCGTGATCACTTCGGGCGCATCGTAGGAATCGAACGTGCGATTATAACTTCCCGTCATGGATACCGTCTTCAGAATGCCCGAGCCGGTGAAATTGCCGCCCCCGGTCATATACTGCAGGTCGATGCTTGCCCTGTCGTTCTGCATCAGCCGCTGCTTGAACATATATGGCGAAGAGAAGTTCTGCGCGCTGCCCGATACGTTCTGGAATTCCGACCATTCGCGGATGGCGCCTGTAGACGGGAAAACGATATAATAGCGATTCACCTTTACGACGCTGTTATGAAAAGTAATTTTCAGCTGCAGCTCTCCCTGGGACAGCGTCGACACGGCATGCGTATCGTAAACCCAGCCGGCGGAGGAGCCGTTGTACGTCGTGCTTCCGATCTTGACTTGGAATTCGTCGGAATTTTGCGTTCCCTGCACATACTCGCGGTTCGTCAGCTTGTTTTTGAAGCTCGTTTGCATGAATTGGCTTGTCCCGGTGAACCTCACTTTCTTTTCCACGGCTGCGGTTCCCATCGTCCAAGTGGCTGTACCGGCATCGTAGTTCACATAAGCGTCTCCCGATGTGTCGGCGTAAGCGGATTTCGCATTCGATAAGATCAGGAAAAGCACAAGCGGCAATGTCAGCAACAGGGCAACAGCCCATCTGCTCTTGAAACCTTTGCTCCAGGTTATCAACATCATCCATCACGCTCCCGATTTTTTTCAATCCCATACCATGCGGTCGATCGGGATTTCTCCCGACGCGCACGCGACGAACGGCTTTCCGTCCTTCACCCCTGCCGTACCGTATCCGGTCTCCGTCGACAGAAAACCGGCGAAATCGCGATCGGCCGCGGCACGCTTCACGTACAGCGTCTTGTCGACCGCGTCGTAGCGAATGCCGCCGTACGCCCACAACAGCGCATAGGCAGACAGCGATCGGCCGTACCATTCCCCGCATTCGTATTCGGAGAACGGATTGCGCACGCGGCCGTCGAATCTGGCCCGGCAAGCCTTAACGATGGACAGCCCTTCCTGCTCGTAGCCCAGGTAGATCAGATGGGAAGCGACCTGATACTCGATGCCCGGCCATACTTCCCTGCTGTATTGCAGCGGCAGCGTCGGCTCTCCGCCCCGCGGCCAGGTGCAAAGCAGCAGGCCGCTCTCCCGGCCGAGCGCGAAGCCCGGGCGCTGCGGATTGGCATGCTCCGACAAGTCGGCCTTGAAATTGTAGCGGTATACGCTGAGCAAATGGCTCGCAACCTTGGCCGGATCAAGAATGTCGCCAAGCCCGCACGTCGCGGCCAGCCAGCAGCCGAACACGCCGTCCGCGAGACAGCCGGTCCCATATTGATATTTGGGCCCCTCTTGCAGGAACAAAGCATATGCTTCCTCGGAATAGTCCACGTTGTTCGCCTTGTGCCCGGCCGTCGGTTTCTCCGCGTCCAGGTCTTTCCAACGCACCCGCTGCTCGAAATATTCCCCGTTGAACAGCACCGATTCCGTATAAGCTCTGCCCTTGGCGTACAAACTCTCGTATTCCGCTTCCGATTCTCCTGCCGCTTCCGCCATCTTCGCCGCCGCCTTCAACGCCCCCAAATAAAGCGAAGCGCTCATGCCGTTCGGCCCCCATAGCTCGATATCGTACGTGTTATGATGCGGCTCCTCCGGCACGCCGGCCCGCCGGGGATCCCACGTTGCAATGGCATATTGCAGGCTCATCTTCGCTTTCGGCCATAGCGAGAGCATCCATTCGGTGTTGCCTCCGATCCTCCATTCCCGGTACAGCTTCATGATGCCGCCCAGCTGTCCGTCGGCCGCCGCCTGCTCCAGATGGGCCGATGGCGCGATCGGAAGCGGCACGCGAAAGCTTTGATGCCCTTCTTCGTTCTGGCCTTCCGTAAATTCGGTACGGCGAATGTCGCGTTCCAGCCCGGGAAACAGGTGCGCCAGCGCTTGCGCATAGTTCCAGACATGCGTGCAGGTGCCGTAGCAGCTCCCCTCCTCGTCGAAGCAGCCTTCCCACGCCCAAAGCCGGCCGTCATGCTGTCGCAGAATGGTCGGCGACTTCAGAATCGGCAAGTTGGCGGAGACCGCTTCCATCACTTCCGCGGGAAAGCTTGAGGCATGCAGCGCGTCCGAGAACTTCGCCGATTGCGACCGCAACCGATCATACTCGTTCTGCCAGTGCCGCTCCAACTCCGCGCCGTCCGCGAACGCCGAAGCGTACCATGGCTTGTAGAAACCTTGGGACGCCTCGGGCTCGGCGAAAAATCCATGCCGCTGGTCCGAATCCGGCACGAACCAACTGAGCCGTAGCCGCACGGTCGCGCTCTCGCCCGGTTGCAGCGACAGCGGGACGTACAAGCTGGCGCCCGGCCCTCCTTGTCCGACATCTTGCGGCAATCCGCCGAAGGTTGCTCTCTCGATTTTCCGCCAGAGCATCGTCAGCGTGTCGAACCAATAATCGCCTTGGAACCACGCCGTATCCGTCACCGCTCCGGGATGATCGGTCGCGGCCCGGAATTCCCCTGCCGTCCAAGGCTCGTCGGGCGTACCTGTTTGGGAAAGCACGAAACCGCCATCCATACGATCAACGGATGCCCCTCCCTTCCCGCAAGCCATGAAGTTCCGGGCGTGAAAGGAATAGACGAGCTCGATCGGCTCATTCGTCTCATTATGGAACCGGTATTCCAGCCCCGCCGCAGGCAGCGAGGAGTCGTCGGCCTGGCCGGGAACGAATGGGCTCCAGCCCGTCAATTCGACCGTTACCGGAAGGCCGGGATGAGTCATGCGCACTTCCGCAAAAGGAAAACGGGCCGCGAACGAACTCTCGGCCATCCTCGGAAGCCCGTAATTCCGGCCGTTCTGTCCGCCCGCGGCCCCGCCGTGCGGACCGTGCCGCAGATCGTATACCGCTCGCGTCGGAACCGGCCCTTCGAGCACTTTCGCTACCGGATTCTCGCCGCAGATCGTGATTGCCGAGAACGTCACCGGTCTGTTGCGCAAATCCGGCTTGTGGCGGAGGGAGAAGTGGGACAGCGCTCCCGTACCTTCCAGAGCGATCATCCCGGCTCCTAGTCCGCCAAGCGGGTAAGCAATTCTAGCATTCGTTTCTTCACCGTAAACTTTCCCTTCGTATGCCAAACCCGCTTTCACCTCGATTCCTGAATAACGCCGATAAAAGCCAGCTTGAACCGCGTTCCCGTGCAACCCGGTCCGTCGCCGTGCACGACTTCCAGATCCGCCCGGTGTTGGCCCGGCGGTAGATCGCGCGCCACAAGGGCCAGATGGAACATGCCTTCGTCCGGGCACCAGTCCTGTCGATCGAAGACGTAAACGGCCGGCTCTCCTCCGTCGATCCGATAGCGGAACCCTGCGGAGCGCTTGCCGAAATCGAAGGCGAGCGCGAGCCCCGTTCCCTCGAACGGGAAGCTTAACCTCGCTCCGACCGCGGACGTCGCCAGCATCTGATCGATCCAGACGATTCGGCTGCTCCGCCGAATCGTCCATGGCCCTTCCGTCGCAACCTGCGCGAACGGCAGCTGCGAGACGCTGCCCCAATGCGCGGCGTTTATCGGCTCGGGCAGCGCCTTTCCATCCTCGATCCGTTCATCCGCTGCGGCAGGACGACCGCTCCCTTCCTCCCGCAGCTCTTTCTCCAGAAAAGCAATGACCGACTGCGCGTAGCTGAGGCTCCCCCGATGAGTCGGATGCAAGCCGTCGGGCAGCCATTCGTCCCAATCCATCCGGCCAAGGCGCACTTCCTCGAAGGCATACAACCCCACCCAAACGGAACCGATGCCATAATGCTCGGCCAGCAATTCCAGCTCCGCGACCGAATCCGGCACCCCGCCTTCGGCCATCTCCTGATACATCGCCTGCAAGAAGGTATAGACGAGCACGACATCCGCTTCGCCCCATGCCAGCAATTGACGGAGCAGACCTTCGCGCGACCGCTTTCGGTTTTCCTTGTCGCCGTAATAGTCGTTAACGGCGTATTCCACGAATACGAGATCGCAGTCGCGGTCGATGATGTCCCTCCGGGCGCGGAAGCAGCCCAGGTCGCTGCCCGTCGCGCCGATCGCGGCGTTCTCGACCGTGAAGCGCACGCCAGGATACGCTTCCGTCAGCCAAGCCAGCACTTTCTCCGGCCAGTTATGTCCCGGCGCCGCATCCGTGATGGAGCCGCCCAGGAAGCCGATCGTCACTGCTCCCGTTTCCAGCTTCCGCCTGAATTTCTCGAGCGGAGCGCGATGCCGCCAAATGTCTCCGTTCATGAGCGCCAAGCCTCCTCGGCATGTATGTTCAACGCATTCTCGGTTGTGATCGCGGGAACGGTCGATCCCGCCCCCGCTGTCGCTGCCGCTTCCGGCAAAATTCCTTCCACCGTATTGTTCCGGACGACAATGTCCGCCGCCGCTTGAACGTGAACGAGCGGGTAGTGCGGACGTACGAACCGGTTGTTCGCGATCGTGATGCCCGTAATCGGCCGCCCCCAATCCGCTGCCGGCGTCCCGGGCGGAATGCCGGTCGCGATATAGACCGATGCCATCTCGTTGTCGTCTTCCCCGATGAACGTATTGCCGGAGATCGTCAGATCCCGCGTGAGCGGCCCTTCCTCCCAATCCGGCTCATGCTGGACCGCGACGCCCCAGCCTTCGGCGTTCTCGAACGTGTTGCCCTCGATCGTGGCGTCCAAACTGCGGACGAGAATGCCGCGCCCCCGATGCCGGCCGAACTTGTTGCCGCGCACGACGAAACCCCGGCCGCAGGCCGACAGGTTGTAGACGTGATCGGAATCGTGCAGCCCGCTGCCCGCGACGACCGAGCCTTCAATCTCGCGGTCCAGCTCGATCTCCCAGGTTCCATCCGGTCGTTTCGCGGCATGCAGCACCTTCGCCTCGGCCCGGATGCGCCCCTCGCGCGGGCTGTAAATCTGCATGTCATCGCCGATCCTCGCCTCGAACAAGCTGCCGTGCACGACAAGGACGTTCTTGGCCGGAGCCTGACGAACCGTTCCCGCCCGCACATGAATGTTGATCGCGTCGTCGGCCATGCCGGAGAAGGAACAGTTCTCGATGACCAGCTTGCCGCGCGTATTCAGATTGTGGATGCCGTCGCCGTTGGCGGACAGGAGACGGTCCGAGCCGGGAAGCACCTCGACCCGTAAGCCGTTGATGTCCACGTCTCCGTTCTGCCCCCATATCGACGCCAGCGAAGGTCCGGCATAGACGGTAACGTCCCGGACGGCGGCTTTCCCGTTGCGCCAGAAGTTGATCGCGCTCTCCGAGTGCCTTCTCGCCATATGCGCGTACCGGTCACCCGGTTGCATGCGCGAGGCGATCAGCATCTCCGTGTTCGGCACCTTCACGCGCCATTCCCCGGCTCCGGCCCGTTCCCAGGTCAGATCCAGCAGCGGATACTGGCCGTAGCGCGGCTTCGCACCGCCCGCCCCGCGGACGACCAGTCCGAACCTCGCCTCTACCGTATGAAAATAGCTTTCGTCCAGTTCCCGATACCCCGCGTCGACGCGAAAGACAAACCAGCCTTCCGCCGCGTGGACTTCCATCACAGTGCCTTGCGTGTACGGCAGCGGATCGTAATCGACGGCCAGGCATTGCACCCGCACGTCTTCGCTGTCCGCGACCTCGATTCCACCGGCCAGCGGGTTGCCCGCGACGATCACCGTCTCATCGCCTTCGCCGGACAATATCAACTTGCGAGCGCCCTCAATCACTACGGCCGCCTCGTTGCCGGTGCCGCCCTCAATGCGATAGCGCCCCCGATCGAGTCTCACTTCCGCGTCTTCTCCGCACGCGATCGCCGCGGCGATGGCGGCGCGAATGCCCGGTCCCGCGTCGGTGACGCCGTCCGCGCGCGCGCCGAAGTCCGCCGCCCGAAACAAACGCGGGGCGGCTTCGTCCTTCCGCTCATTTTTTTCACGATGCTCCATCTCTAACTAGCCTCCCGTTATTCCTTTACGCTACCCATGACGATGCCCTTCACGAAATATTTTTGCAGAAACGGATAGATACACATGATCGGCAGCGCCGCCAGAAAAATCTGCGCCGCCTTCAGCGTACGGTCGGACACCGCCATCAGCGCCTGCAGCTCCTCCTTCGTCGCGCCCGCAAGCGCGTTGGCGTTGAAGCTGATAACCTTCGTCTGCAAATACGTCTGCAGCGGATAATGCTCCGGGCGCTTCATCAGGATGAGTCCGTCAAACCAAGAGTTCCAATGATTGACGCAGGCAAACAGCACAAGCGTCGCCAGCGCGGGCTTCGATAGCGGTACCATAATGCGCCATAAAATCGTCCAGTGGCCCGCCCCGTCCACGTGCGCCGACTCCTGCAGCTCTCGCGGCAGCTGACGGAAGAAGTTGAGCAGCAGAATGCAGTTGAACACCGGAACGGCGGACGGCAGCATCAGTGCCCATATGGAATCCATCAGATGCAGCTGACGGATCGTCACGTACCAGGGGATCAGGCCGCCGTTAAACAAAATCGTAACAAACAGAAACCAGGCGTAGTACGTGCGCAGACGAAAATCCCGGGTTTCCTTGGAGAGCGGGTAAGCGACGAGAATCGTCAGAAACATATTGATCGCGACGCCGAGAGTCACGCGTTGGATGGATACCCAATAAGAGGACAACAGCAGCTTGTCCTTGAAGGCGAAAGCGTAAGATTCTATCGTAAAATGCACCGGCCACAGCTTCACGCTGCCGGCCGCAGCTTCGGCGCTTTCGCTCAGCGAAACGGACAGGACGTTGATCAGCGGCGCCACGCAGGCGAATGAGATAAGTGCCAGCAGCGTGTAATTGAACAGTTGAAACAGGGGTCTCCCCGTGCCGGCCCGGATCATGCGGTTCATCTTCCCTTCTTCAGAAAATGCGGTAATTCGCGAAACGGAACGCGCAAATATAAGAAATGACGATAAATACGGTGGACACGGCGGACTTGAACAGGCCGACGGCGGTCGCTACGCCGTATTGGGCGTCAATGAGCCCGAGCCGATACACGAGCGTATCGAGAATATCTCCGGTCTGATAGACGACCGGGCTATACAGATTAAACACCTGATCGAAACCAGCGTTCAGTACGTTGCCCAGACTGAGCGTCATCATCAGCACGATAATCGGCGTCATGCCCGGAAGCGTAATATGCCAAGTCTGTCGCCAACGTCCGGCTCCGTCGCAGAGCGCCGCTTCATACAATACGGGATTGATCGAAGTAATCGCCGCCAGATAAATGATCGTGCCGAAGCCGAACTCCTTCCAAATATCCGTCACGACCAGCACGTACGGAAACGTCTTCTCGCTGCCGAGAAAAAAAACGGGTTCAGCGCCGAACCAGCCGAGCACGCTGTTAACGAGTCCGCCTGACGGAGACAAAATATCCGTCAGCACCCCGCCCAGAATGACCCAGGACAGGAAATGGGGCAAATATATGAGCGTCTGCACCGTGCGCTTGAATTTGCTGCCGACCACCTCGTTCAGCAGAAGTGCGAACGCGATAGGCACGACGAGCCCGCCGACCATTTTCATGCAAGCAATGTAAACCGTATTCCACAGCACTTGGCCGATGCCCGGCATCTTCATCACGTATTGAAAGTTGTCCCACCCGATGAACGTCGAGCCGAAAAAGCCCTTGCTCGGATTGAACCGCTCGAACGCGATCGCCAAGCCGGCAAAGGGCACGTAACTGAACAATACGATCAGAACAACCGCCGGAAGCATCATCAGATGCATCGGCCATTCGCGTGTCAGGCTTCTTCCGTAATGGCCCTTCTTCATCTTCAACATCCTTTTCCCGGTCAAGGGGGAGCCCGTGCCGGCAATGCCGCCCGGCTCAGGCGTCCGCCCACCGGCTTTCTTTAACTTATTGCGCCGCGGCCCAATCGTTGACTTCCTTCGTGATATCCGAGCCGCCGAGCGAATTGAAGTCCTTCACGAATTGCTCGAATTCGCCGATCGGACGGGCGCCCATGATGAACTTCGTGTAATTTTCCAAAATAAGCTTTTCAAGCGTTGACTGCTTAGCGGTCATCGTTGGAGTCGGCGCTCCGTAGAACACCGGCGAAACGATTTGCTTGTTCTCCAGATAACCGTTCACGACGCTGTAGGCGCCGATCGGCCCGGACCACATCCAGCCCGGCCACACTTCCGTCTTGACGCCGGCCGCCTTGCCTTTGCCGTCCGTTCCGTTATAGCCGTTTTCCAGCAGGTCGATGTCAGCTTGACTTCCGCGGTTCCACGCGCTGAGCACGTTGGGATCGCGGTCTTTGCCGTATTCGACGAAACCTCTGTGAATCAAAATGTTCTGCTGCGGGTGGAACACAAAGATCGGCGAATATTTGTATTCGTTGTTCGATCCTTCCGGATATTGAGGCCCGTTGTGGTACTTCGGATCATAGTGGTCGCTCATCGGATTTTGCTTGTACAGGAAGTAGTTGAGTATTTTGACCGCCGCTTCGGGATTAGCCGCCGACTTCTTCACGACGAAGAAGCTCGTGACGCCAAGCAGATTTTCCGCGGTGATCGTACCATCCACAGACGGAATCGGGTAAGGCCGCCAGTCGGCCGCCGGATTTTTCTGCACGGCGCTTGGAAGCGGAGAGAAGACGTTCCAGTGCAGCCCGTAGAACATGCCGATTTTCTCGGATACGACGGACTCGCCCACCTTGCCGACATCCTTCACCGCAAAATCCTTCTCGATATACCCCGCCTTATACATGTCCGCCAATTTGCCCAGCGCGGTTTGCGCTTCCGGCTGAACGTAACCCATGATCAGCTTGCCGTCGCTGCCCTTGTTCCAGAGCAGATTGCCCGGGGTTCCGGTCATGACGTGGTAACCGTTGAAGAAGCCGTTAAGCACGAATTCGCCGCCGAACAACCCTTTCTCCAGCGCAAGGCCGTAAGTGTCTTTCTTGCCGTTCTTGTCCGGATCGTTCTCCGTAAACGCCTTCGCGACGTTGTAAAGCTCGTCCATCGTCTTGGGAACGGACAAGCCCAATTGATCGAGCCAATCTTTGCGAATCCATAGGATCGGCGCGGAATCCGCGGCCCCGTTCATCTGGGGAATCGCCATCAGCTTTCCGTCGAAGGTCGCTTGCTTCAATCCGACGCCGCCGTCGGCCGACATGATTTGATCCGTCAGCTCGGATTTGTACCGCGCGTATACGTCCGTCAAGTCAGCGATCATATCGTTGTCGACAAGCTGCTTGAGCTGCACGGCATTCACCATCGTCACATCCGGAAGATCGTCGGACGCGATCATGACGTTTAACTTCTGATCGTACTGATTATCCGGGACCAGCCAGTCGACCTTCAGCTTGATGCCCAGATCTTTCTCGAAGCCCTGCGTCCACAAGTTATTGTCGATCGTCTCGCCTTCCGGAAATTTCATCGAGCCGTCGTCTAGCGACCTGACGGTCGTCACTTTGATCGGAGGATCGTATTTGCCGAGCGGATCTTCCTTATCGACTTCGGCCGTCCCGGAAGCTTGCGGCGTTCCCGCCGGACTGGCGGATTCACTCTGCGCCGGAGACGCCTCCCCGCTCTTCCCGTCGTTGCCGCTGCACGCCGTTAACGCGAGCGTTACCGCGGCCAGCGCAAGCGCTGCTGCCTGTCTCCATGTTCCCTTCTTCAACTTCAGTCCCCCACATTGGATGATTTGGAGCGATGTGTTCCGTGTATCCGAGGCTCCATGAACCGAATTATGACCGAAAGCGCTTTCTGCTGAAAACGCATAACTTTTTGACTTGCTTATAGTTTGTTGACATTGTTGGAATGACGGTCGCGGTATTCCTGCGGGTTCATGCCGACGTGTTTCTTGAATATCTTCGTAAAATAGGGGGCGTACTCGTACCCTACCAGCCTGGCGATCTCGTATACCTTGAATTCCGAATCGCGCAGCAGCTCCATCGCCTTATCCAGTCTTGCCTCCTGGATGTAGACGTTCAGATTGACGCCCGTCACCTGTTTGAACAAACGGGACAAATACGACGGATTCAGCCTACTGACCTCCGCGAGACGCACGAGAGACAAATCCTTGTCGAGATTGGCCAGCAAATAATCCTGAACGTGGGAAATGGCCGAATGCGCATGGCTGATCTGCGCGTTCTGCCTCCATTCGAAGAGGAGCGGCGCAATGAAACGGAACGATCCCGCCGCCTGATTCGGCGAGAGAGCGGGATCCCGGATCGCTTGCGTATGGATGCCGTCCACCTCATTCATGCGTTCCTCCATTCGCCAGGCATGAATGTGGGACAGCAGCAGCAGCGACAAGGGATAATAGATGCTCAGCGCCGCATGAAGTAGCCGGCTTTCCGTCGCCTGTTCCGCGCTTTGCAGCAGCTCCTCCAGCAGTTCGAGAAATTCATCCTTGCGCCCTGATTCCAGGAAGCTGCCGAGCAAGTCCATTCTTTTGATTTGCCGTACGGCCGATTCCAACGTTTCGCTCTCGAGCGCGACGGGACGGGACGGCTTCGCGGACGAATACTCGATAATGCTTCCCCTTCCGCCGATGTCCGGCAGGCTGCCGCATTCCGTTCGAAGTGCCGCATAGCGGCCAGCTGCTCGATCCCAAGACACGGATTGGCCGTCGACGATAAAATGAACCGACAAACCGAACGTTTCCTCGCACATTTCCAGCGCGAGCTCCAGATTGCCTTTCAGCTGCGGAACGACCCCGTCTCCCTCTTCGTTTTCATTGTCCGCCTCCCCGCCGATCGCCGGCTGAACGATCCAGACGAGCATGGCGTCTTCACCCGTCAGGAAAGCCGCCTCGTATGCACTTCCCATATACCTTTCGACAGCCATCTTGACCCGAAACGCGCCCTCTGCCCGATCCGTGCAATCCAGCCTGCCCAAGATCAGGAATACTTCCCGTTCCCCATCTAAGGAAAGACCCAACTGGCGAAACTGACTGGCACGCTGCTCAGAGGTGTATCGCTCACCCCGAAGAATCGCCAGCAACATGTCCTTTTGCATAATCGGAAGCGCCAGCTTCATTTGCCGTTGGGCCGTAGCGACCAGATCCTCGGACTTGCGTGCCTCGTCGATTTCCGCTACGGCACTGCGGACCAGCTCTAGTAGTTTGTCGTAGCCTTCGGTTTTCAGCATATAACGAACGCCGTCGTAACGAATGGCCTGATACACGTAGTCGAACTCGTTATATCCCGTCAACAGTATCACTTTGCAGTGCGGCCACCGCTTCCGGATCTGTTCGAGCAACTGCAATCCGCTCATGGCAGGCATCCGGATATCCGAAATGACGATGTCCATCTTCGTCCGCTGCAGCCATTCCATCGCCTCGTCGCCGGAGAACGCTTTGTACACGTCAAGCTCCAGCCCGGAACCGAGCAGCATATATTCATAGAGACCGTTTACGATAAAGGGCTCGTCATCCACGATCAGCAATCTCTTCATCCGTGCCCGCCTCCTTGTCCCGAACGATGATGCTCGCCTTAAGACCGCCATTGCCGCCATGTCGGAAAACAATGCCGCTTCCCCCTCCGAACTTGAGCCGAAGCCGGCGGTGGATATTCACGATAGCCGTCATTTCCGCCGCGTCGGAGCTTTCGAGCAGCAGCATCTCGTTCAATTCCCTCACTCTGTCATCCGATAAAGCCGGCCCATTGTCTTCAACCGTAATCGCAAAGCCTTCATATTCTTCCTCGAATCGAATCGTGAGCAACCCGCTGTCCTTCTTGTCGGACAGGCCGTGCTCGAACGCGTTCTCGATCACCGGCTGCAGAATGAGCCGGGGCACGAGCTTGTCCCGGTATCCGGGCGGAATATCGCCGAAATCGACGACGATGCGATTGTAGAAACGCAAGCTCTGGATGTCGCAGTACGTGCGGGCATGATCACATTCGACATGCAGCGGCACGTCTTCCGCGGCGTTGCGGGTGATGTATTGGAAATAGGAGCCGAGCTGATGCGTGAACAGCTTGACGTTGTCAAAATCATCGGTCATCGCCATGTTATAGAGCACGAAGTAGGTATTGTACAGAAAGTGCGGGTTGATCTGCGACTGAAGCTGTTTCAGCTCGGCCCGCTGCGTCAGGATTTGCTGCTTATACACTTGGTCGATCAACTGATTGAGATTCCGCATCATGCCGTTGATTCTCTGAAAAAGAAAGCCGAATTCATCATTGCGCGCATGCGTGACCTCCACGTTCAGATTGCCTTTTTCCATTTGTCTGAGCACCCGAATCAGCTTCAGCATCGGCTGCTGGATAAATTTGAAGGAGGACAGCATATACAGAACTACGATCAGCACGGCCGCGCATGAAAATAGGACAAATATCGTTTTGAAACGATCGGCCTTTTCCGTCAGCGCCTCCTGAGGAACATACTGGACCATTGTCGTGTTCAAATACGCCGACCGGACATAGACAGCAAAATAGCTGTTCCCCTCATCTTTCAGCAGGATCGATCCGCTGCTGTCGCCCCGCTCAAGCCGGGAGTCAAGCTCGGCTTTCAGGCGGGCGGCGAAGTCGCCCTTCATCTTTCCGGGCGCGATCAGGCGATCGTCGGGCAGCAGCAGGGCGGCGCCGCTGCCCTGGCGCGTCTCCAGTTGCCCGAGCGCGGCGCGGATTCTATCGATCGACAGCGTCACCGTAAGCAGATGCATTTTCTTTTCCAGCCGATAGTTGATGTCCAGTGGGAGCAGCGCACGCAAATAAATGTCGTCCTGGTAGAAGAGCAGCTGCGATTTTGCGTCCGTTCGCGCGCCGTTGAAGAAGCGGAGCTCTTCCGGGTTCAGCGGGCCGATGCCGGTGTTGGAAGAGACGGTCATATCTGCGGAGGGGATATACGCGGTTACATTCTTGACGTACAAGTTACTGTTCTGCAGCACGAGCAACCGCTGCTGAAGATTATTGACGGAGCGGTACACGTCGTAATCGGACAGCTTGGTGATCAGATTGGAGAGATCCGTTAAGTTGCTGTCATACAGCGTATTGAACAGCAGAGCGTTAACGCGCTGGATTTCCGTATCCAAATTGCTTGCATAGAAGCCTACCTGGGACATCATCGTGCTTTTCAATTCATCCTTTACACTGTTGATGCCCCAGTTGTAAATAAAAAAGGCAACCAGATAAATCGGCGAGATGATCAATAGAAACGTTGCGATAAGCCGGGTGAAAATCGATTTTCTCCACAGGATGAAAGCGCTTTTCATTTTCGGTTCTCCTCTGCTTTACATAGCTGTATGTGGCTATCTCGATTATAACGAATGCCGCCCGGACTATCTCTTATATTATCTTTACCCTCGCTATTATTGGTTTACGTTTCAGAGGTTCAACCCGCAAGAAGAACAGTGAGGGAGTCCTTCGGTCGAATTAGTGCATATCTCCACTTTTTTCAGTCAACCGGGTGCTAAAGGTAAAAATAACAACGAAACTCCACTTATTTCGCGCAAAATCCGCACAACAGTGGCTTTTCCCACAAAATAACTGCATATCGTTACTATTCTCGCAAGGACTGCGAAATCCGTACCACATAGTTGGATATCGTTGTTATTTCCTCTTCACGCGGCACAGACAAAGCGATTTTTGACTTATGCGCCTTCAGACGCAAAACAACCTCCCCGACCGAGTCGAGGAGGTTGTTGCTTTATGCGATGCATTTATTACGCTTTGTTGGAAGAACCGAACTCGCGGATTTTGCCGATGACGGTTGCTTTGATCGCGTCGCGGCCCGGCGTCAAGAATTTGCGCGGATCGTATACTTCGAGGTCTGCAGCCAGCGCAGCGCGAGCGGCTTTCGTGAACTCGATTTGGTTCTCGGTGTTCACGTTGATTTTCGCCGTGCCGAGCGAGATCGACTTCTTGATTTGTTCCGTCGGGATGCCTGTCCCGCCGTGAAGTACGAGCGGAAGACCGGCCGTTTTACAGATTTCTTCCATTTCCTTGAAGCCCAAGTTCGGCTCGCCTTTGTAAGGACCGTGAACGGAACCAAGCGCAGGCGCGAGGCAGTCGATGCCCGTACGGTCTACGAGTTCTTTGCACTCCGCAGGATCTGCGTAGATTACGCCGTTAGCAACAACGTCGTCTTCTTGGCCGCCAACCGTGCCGAGCTCTGCTTCGACGGATACGCCGCGTTCATGCGCGTAAGCGACGACTTCTTTCGTAATTCTGACGTTCTCTTCGAACGGATCATGGGATGCGTCGATCATAACGGAAGTGAATCCGGCATCGATCGCCGCTTTACATTTCTCGAAGCTCGAGCCATGGTCCAGGTGGATCGCGACAGGAACTGTAATTTTCATTTCTTCAACGAGGGAAGTAACGATCGCCGTAACGACTTTGAAGCCGCCCATGTAACGCGCTGCGCCTTCGGATACGCCCAGAATGACCGGGGATTTCTCCGCTTCGGCAGCGGCGAGAATCGCCTGCGTCCATTCCAGGTTGTTGATGTTGAACTGACCTACCGCGTATCCTTCTTTCAACGCTTTGTTCAGCATGTCTTTCATCGATACTAATGCCATCTTTAACAGCCTCCTACACCTATTCAAATCCCTACAGACTATCATCTCCGATTTGACGCCCTCAGTCAACATTTTCGGCTCTCTCGCCGGCGAATCGCATGTGAAACTGGCAGATCATGTCATCCCCGACCAATAAGCTGGAAATCATGTGAAAATCGCCGCGCGGTGAAGCCGAAAGTTAGTTCCGATTATAAGAAAACTGTTCCTTGTTTGATAAGACGGCGACACCCCGCCCAAGTATGATAATCCCGTACGCTGTATACGCTTTCAGGCGATCGACAAGGAGGGACGGGTGTGCAACCGTGCAGTTTACGGCGAATTAGCCTTAATCAGAAAACAACCGAGAGATGGAACGTACAGGAAGCAGTGGAAGGCTGCGTGCGCGCGGACGTTCCGTGGATAGCGCTATGGCGTGAAAAGGTAGCCGAGGCCGGGCTTCAGTCGAGCAAACGTCTCGTCCGAGACGCGGGGCTGCAAGTGTCCAGCTTGTGCAGAGGAGGCATGTTCCCCGCCGCCACGGCAGCCGAACGCGCCGCAAGGCTGGACGACAATCGTCGGGCGGTTGATGAAGCCGCCGAACTGTGGGCAGATGTGCTCGTGCTCGTATGCGGAGCCGCGCCCGATCGCGATATCGGCAGCGCCCGCCAATGGGTTAAGGAAGGGATTGCGGAACTTGCACCTTATGCGAAGGATCGAGGAATCACGTTGGGCATCGAGCCGCTGCACCCGATGTACGCGGCAGAACGGTCCGTCGTGGTGACGCTGGCTCAGGCGCTCGACCTTGCGGAAGCTTATCCGGCCGACGAGGTAGGCGTCATCGTCGACGTGTTCCACGTATGGTGGGACCCCGACCTGGAAGCGCAGATCGCCCGAGCGGGCGACAGAATCAAAGGTTTTCACGTATCGGACTGGATCGTGCCGACTCCGGACTTGCTGATGGGCCGGGGCATGATGGGCGATGGAAAAATCGATATTCGCGGCATCCGGCAATTGGTGGAAACGGCAGGTTACGGCGGGCCGATTGAAGTGGAGATTTTTAACCAGATCATCTGGTATACGCCGGGCGACATCGTGCTTGCTCAGATGAAGCAGCGGTATGTTGAGCACGTTTAGATCGGATCACATTTAGCATCTCACATAATGAAAGGGGCTTTTTCTCATATGGCAATCATTCCAGTAGGCATCATTATGAACGGAGTAACGGGGCGAATGGGAACGAACCAGCACTTGATTCGTTCGATTCTCGCCATTCGTAAGCAAGGAGGCGTGCAGCTTCCGAACGGAGACGCGATTATGCCGGAGCCGGTACTGGTCGGCCGCCAGGAGCACAAGCTGAAGGGGCTGGCTGAGGCACACGGGCTGACTCGCTGGAGCACGGACCTGGACGCCTGTCTGGCCGATCCGAGTAACATTATCTATTTCGACGCGCAGATGACGACGTTCCGCGTCAACAGCATCCGCAAAGCTATCGCGGCAGGCAAGCACATTTATTGCGAGAAGCCGACGGCGTCCTCCTTCGAGGAATCGATCGAGCTGGCGAGTTTGGCGACGGAGGCTGGCGTGAAAAACGGCGTCGTGCAAGACAAACTGTTTCTTCCCGGCTTGATGAAACTGAAACGGCTAGTCAATTCCGGCTTCTTCGGCAAAATTTTGTCCGTGCGCATGGAGTTCGGCTACTGGGTGTTCGAAGGCGATTGGCAGCCGGGGCAGCGACCGTCCTGGAACTACCGGAAGGAAGACGGCGGCGGCATCATCGTCGATATGTTCGCGCATTGGCGGTATGTGCTGGACAACTTGTTCGGGCAAGTTCGCAGCGTCTCTTGCCTCGGCGTCACGCATATTCCGAAGCGCTGGGACGAAACCGGCAAGCCTTACGACTGCACGGCGGACGACGCCGCTTACGCGACTTTAGAACTGGAAGGCGGCATCGTCGTGCAGGCAAACTCGTCTTGGACGGTGCGCGTCAACCGCGAGGACCTGTTGACGATTCAGGTCGACGGGACGGAAGGCAGCGCCGTCGCCGGGCTCCGCGATTGCAAAGCCCAACACAGGGTAAATACGTGCAAGCCGGTCTGGAACCCGGACATTCCAAACCCGTTCGACTTCCGCTCCCAATGGGACGAAGTGCCGGACAATCAATTGTTCGATAACGGCTTTAAGGTGCAATGGGAAATGTTCCTGAAACACATCGTCGAAGATACGCCGTTCCCGTGGGACTTGCTGGAAGGCGCCAAAGGTACGCAACTGTCGGAGCTGGCGTTGCAATCGTGGGAAGAAAGACGCTGGATCGACGTGCCGGAGCTGACGATTCAAGGGGGAACCGCTCATGCTGCTGCCCAGAAGTGACGGCACCCTGACCGACTATGCGCCGAGCCGTACGACGGCGTTCGAACGGCCGACGGGGGCGCCTTTCGCCAGCCGGATCGCGTTCTCGGCCGCGCATGTTGTATGCGACCCGCTCTCCCCTGCCGATCCGCTGAACGATGCGCCGATCGACTGGGAAGCGACGATGGCTTACCGCCGCCACCTGTGGTCGCTCGGGCTGGCTGTCGCCGAGGCGATGGATACGGCGCAGCGGGGCATGGGGCTGAACTGGAGCCGGTCTCAGGAACTGATCGCCCGGTCGATCGCGGAAGCGCGCGCCGTCGGAGGCAAGATCGCCAGCGGCGCAGGGACGGATCACTTGGCTCCGTCGCCAAATGTGACGCTGGATCAAGTGGAAGCAGCGTATCGGGAGCAATGCGAGTTCATCGAAGGCCACGGCGGGCGCATCATTCTGATGGCTAGCCGAGCGCTGTGTGCCTGTGCTCGCGGTCCGGAAGATTACGAGCGCGTGTACGGCAACATTTTGCGGCAAGTGTCGCAGCCGGTCATTCTGCACTGGTTGGGCGGCATGTTCGATCCGCAACTGGGCGGCTATTGGGGCCATCGCGATCTCGACGAAGCGATGGAAGTATGCCTGCGTATTATCCGAGATCATGCGGACAAAGTCGACGGCATCAAGATCTCGCTGCTCGACGCGGACAAGGAAATCGCGATGCGCCGCAAGCTGCCGCCGGGCGTGAAGATGTACACGGGCGACGACTTTAATTACCCGGAGCTAATTCGCGGCGACGAGCATGGTTTCAGCCATGCGCTGCTCGGCATCTTCGACGCGATCGCGCCGGCTGCGGCTGCGGCACTTCAGGCGCTGGATCGAGGAGACACCGCTTCGTTTCACAGCATTCTCGACAAGACGGTCCCGCTGTCGCGGCATATTTTCCAAGCACCAACTTATGCGTACAAGACAGGCGTCGTGTTCATGGCGTACCTGAACGGGCATCAGCCGCACTTCCGCATGATCGGGGGAGCGGAAGGCGCGAGATCGGCGACGCATCTGGCGGAGCTGTTCATTCTGGCCGATCAGGCCGGACTGCTGACCGATCCCGATCTAGCAGTCGTCAGGATGAAACGCGTCCTTGCGCTGGCGGGCATCGAGTAAGGCGCAAAGTCGACGGGCGGCGGACGCAACGTTACAATAGGGTCATGACCAGACCTCGAAGGAGTGCTCCCTATTATGAAAATCGTATTAGCGCCCGATTCGTTCAAAGGCAGTTTGACGGCACAATTGGCTTGCGAAGCAATGGAGACAGGCATTCGACGGGTTATGCCCGATGCAGAAATCGTACAAGTACCGATGGCCGATGGCGGCGAAGGAACCGCACAGTGCCTAGTCGATGCTACCGGCGGACAAATGAGAGCGGTTACAGTTCGCGGTCCGCTCGGTGATCCAGTGCAGGCGCAATACGGCGTCCTTGGAGACGGAACAACAGCCGTCATCGAGATGGCGGAAGCTTCGGGCATCACGCTTGTGCCCGCCGAACACCGCGATCCGCTGTCGGCCTCGACATACGGGACGGGCGAGTTGATCCGCCAAGCGCTGGACGACGGCTGTCGCTCCTTCTTGCTTGCCATCGGCGGCAGCGCGACAAATGACGGCGGGGCGGGCATGGCTCAGGCACTCGGAGCAAAACTGCTGGACGAGGACAGTAGTGAGTTGTCGCCTGGCGGAGGCGCTCTCGGGCGGCTGCAGCGAATCGATCTGTCCGCTTTGGACGAACGCTTGGCCTCATGCTCGTTCCAAGTCGCATGCGATGTGCAGAACCCGCTGTGCGGCCCGACAGGCGCGAGCTTTGTCTATGGTCCTCAGAAAGGTGCGACGCCGGAAATGGTAGAGGAACTGGACCGGAACTTGGCGCATTATGCCGACGTTATTCATCAGGAACTCGGCGTTGACGTGGCTGAACGGCCCGGTGCGGGCGCAGCCGGAGGGCTTGGCGCAGGGGCGATGGCGTTCCTTCGGGCAGAGTTGAAGAGCGGAGTGGAGTTAGTCGTTCGCGCTTCGGAGCTGGAGCGAAAGCTGGAAGGCACCGACCTCGTCATTACCGGAGAAGGACGCAGCGATGCGCAGACACAGTATGGCAAGACGCCGTTCGGCGTGTCGACAACTGCCCAGCGCGCAGGCGTTCCAGCATGGCTGGTCGTCGGCTCCGTCGGGCCCGGTGTAGAAGTGATGCTAGAGCACGGCGTAAGCCGAATTGCCAGCTTAACGGAAGAAGGCGGCGTAACTGCCGATTACGCGATAGCGCATGCGGCGCAAGTGCTGACCGATGTGATGGAACGATTGACGGCGCAGTGGCGCGATACTCTACATTAGCAGGAGGAATCTCCGATGGGAAATGGCGCGCAAGGCATGGATTGTCGGCACTTCATCGACGGGCAATATATCGATTTGGGGGCATCGCCGACATTCGACAACATCAATCCGGCGACGGAGCAGGTGATCGGCCGGATAGCGGAAGGCGGCAAGGCTGAAGTTGACCTCGCGGTGGCTGCCGCTAAGAGGGCGTTCAACAACGGCTGGAAGCAGTCGAAGCTGAGCGAGCGGGCAGCCATTTTGCGAAAAATCGGGGATATTATTTTGCATCGCAAAGACGAACTCGCGATGCTGGAGACGATGGATACGGGCAAGCCGCTGTGGCTGTCCACCAACATCGACATGGTGCGTTCCGCAGGCAGCTATCATTTCTATGCTAATTTCATCTCTACAATGGGCACGGACGCGTACCCGATGGAGCAAGGCGCGATGAACTTCGTCGTGCGCCGTCCGCTCGGCGTCGTCGGGATGATTAACCCGTGGAACCTGCCGTTGCTGCTGCTGAGCGCCAAGCTGGCGCCTGCTCTCGCGATGGGCAACACCGTCGTGCTGAAGCCGGCCCGCTGGACGCCGATGACCGCGACGCTGCTCGGCGAGATTTGCAAGGAAGCTGGTCTGCCGGACGGCGTCATCAACATCGTCAACGGCGCGGGTCGCTCTGTAGGCGAAGCGATGGCGGAGCACCCGGACATCCGGGCGATCGCCTTCACCGGCGAGACGTCGACAGGCAAAAGCATCATGAAAGCTGGCGCTGCAAGCTTAAAGCGGCTTTCGTTCGAGCTTGGCGGCAAAAATCCGAATATTATTTTCGCCGATTGCGATCTGGACGAAGTGGTGGACACGTCTCTGCGAAGCAGCTTCATCAACCAGGGCGCGGTATGCTTGTGCGGCTCCCGCATCTACGTGCAGCGGCCGATCTATGAGCAATTCCTCGAACGGTTCGCCGAGCGCACGAAGCAGCAGATCGTCGGCGACCCGCTCCAGCCGAACACGAATATCGGCGCGTTGATCAGCAAACAGCATTACGAGCGCGTGCTGGAATATATCGAACTGGCCAAGCAAGAAGGCGGCCAGGTCATTGCAGGCGGCGGACCCGCACGCGTATCCGATAAGGGATATTACGTAGAGCCGACGATCATTACTAGTCTAACCCAGGATTGCCGCGTCATCGGCGAGGAGATTTTCGGTCCGGTCGTTACCGTGCAACCGTTCGATACCGAAGAAGAAGTGATCGGCTACGCGAATGACACCCATTACGGGCTGAGCGCGTCTGTCTGGACGAAAGACAGCAGCCGGGCGTTCCGAGTTGCCCACGCGATCGAAGCCGGACTGACCTGGGTGAACACCTGGTTCCTGCGCGACCCTCGAACGCCTTACGGCGGCGAGAAAATGAGCGGCATCGGTCGCCAAGGTGGCATGTTCAGCCTCGATTTCTACAGCGAAGTATCGACGATCTGCATCAAGTATTGACCTGTTGGAAAATGAGCCGGGGCGTTCGCGCTCCCGGCTTTTTGGCATGCCGTGCGGCGTCATCCTTACAGGGAGACTCCGATTTCGCTATAATGGGGAGAACATCGGCGCAAGCGTAGTCGCGCCCGCAATGGAAAACGGAGGCACGCGTATGACGAACTGCCGCATTCATCTGTACGAAAGCCGGCATGATGAAAGTTATGTCATCAACGTTCATCGCCATGAATATTACCAGCTTCTGTACGTCATCGAAGGCGACGGGCTCATTCGGATGAAAGACGGCACGTCCCAGTTGTCCGAAGATCACGTCGTCGTCATTCCTCCGCTCACAGAGCATTCCGTGTCGTCCGACTCCCGCCTTACGCTTCTCGTGCTCGCCTTCGATGATGTGCCGGCTCAGTTGCCGGGCCTCGAGGAGTGGAGCCGCGGTTATTTTCCGCATGGCGCGCTCTTGAAGCTCAACTCGGTTAACGCTAACGAAATGAAGTTGCTACTCAGGAAACTGCTATTCGAACAGCGCAAAGAAGACGCGCTAAGCGACTGGTCGATGCGTATTCAACTGTTGCAGATTCTTCTTCTGCTAGCCCGGGCGCAGCAGCCTTCCGTATATTTGAACGCCAACGAGCTTCGCGCCGAGAAAATCAAACACTATATCGACACGAACTATTTTCAGCACATTACTTCGGCCGATCTCGCGTTTCAATTCGGCATCAGCGTGCGTTATTGCGATAATATTTTCAAAGGCAAATTCGGACTGACGCCGCTGCAATACTTGACCGTTGTCCGGGTCGGCGTCGCCAAGAAGCTGCTCGCGGAGACGAAGAAGGATATCGTATCGATCTGCTTCGAGATTGGCTGCGAGTCGCTGCCCACCTTCAACCGCATTTTCAAAAACGCGACGATGGTGTCTCCAAGCAAATATCGCCAGATGACAAAAGTCAGTGTCCAATAAAAATAAAGTATTAGACTCACGATGTTGATTTGACGCGTTTGACCTGTACTTTTAACTGACGTTTATGCTACTTATAGTTCATTCTCTACTGTTTTCAAAAAAGAAAGCACAGCAACATTCATCTGCTCCAGCCCCCGTTGTTCAATCGGAAAATGACCAGCACCCTCTAAAACTACATATTCTTTTTTACATTTTATATTGTCAAAAAACGGTTTACTGAAGCTATAAGGAGTCATAGGGTCTAATTGAGGATGAACGAGTAATACCGGACAAACATCAAAATTCTCAGGTTTTATTACCGGTTTCATATTTAAGAACGTTCTTAATAAGCGTAAAGGGATTTTCGTGCCTGCCGCATGAGCATCGTTCATAATGAGTTTGGTCATATCGACGTTGTTCGTAATCAATTTCATCCGAGATACATGATTAACAGAGATAGGCAAGGAATCTAATAAAAAAGGGAAATTGTCCATCAAAAATTTTCCTAACCGACTAATGAGTTTGTTAGGAGCTAACTGATCACGAACTTTCGAATCACTCGTATCAACAAATGTCGTTGCAATTAACCCTTTGACTCGCTTACTTTGTACGGCGGTGTGATAAGCTAACATGCCTCCTATACTGGTGCCTAGTAAGATAATAGGCTTGCCGTCCCGTTTTAATTCCTGATCGATCAGTTCAATAAGTATGTCAATCCAAAGCTGATAATCCAATAATTTTCCCGAATTTGTATAACTTAAACCATAAGGCGGTAGATCCGGCGACACGACTTCATAACCGTATTTTTGCAGTATTCGTGCATAAGGAGCCAACAATCTGCCATTGCCACCAGCACCATGAATGAAAACAATTTTTAATTTTGCATGCGGAACAGGCATACGATCCAGATGAATATGAACATTGTTCCAAGATATCCATTCTTCTGTTGGTAAATGGTCTTCATTTATCTGCATTTCTTCAGGAAAAAACTTCTGATATTGTTTCCAATAGATCAACGATTGATTATATGTTGAAAACTTATTCATGAAATTTGCAGTTCCTTTCTCCCCAAGCCTACATAGGACTCGCCAAAAACATTCTACAGGCAATATGGTCACATCGCATCTTTACATTTTAAACCATTAATAGTGCAGACTCTACTCTTACGATTTTATACTGAAGATTCTATTCGTAGTTCTAATCTCCGTCTAACACTATTTGTGATACGCCCTCCGAGCATCATCACGCTCCTGCGCGAAGCCTCCAGGCAGGTCCCGCCATAGAAAAAAACTATACCTCAACATAGTATTTATGTGTTTCCCGATAACAGCTCCGCGCCCCTATACTGAGAGCAACATTCAACATTCAGTATGAGGAGCTGCCGAATTGAAAACATCCATTATCGGTTACCCGCGTGTCGGGTCTTTAAGAGAATTGAAATTCGCTTCCGAGAAATATTTCAAAGGCGAGATTAACGCTGATGAGTTGCACCGCACAGCCGCTGAATTGAGAGCCGCTCACTGGCAAATTCAACAACAAAACAACATCGACTTCATCCCGTCGAACGACTTCTCCTTCTACGACGGTCTGCTCGATACGGCGTGCCTGCTCAATATCGTCCCGCAGCGCTACCAAGCGCTCGGTCTGACACCGCTGGAGACGTACTTCGCGATGGCGAGAGGATATCAGGGCGAACGCGGCGATGTAAAAGCATTGGCGATGAAAAAATGGTTCAACACGAACTACCACTACATGGTGCCCGAGATCGACGACTCCACGAGCATCAGCCTCGCAGGCACGAAGCTGTTCGATGAGTTCCTTGAAGCGCAGCAACAGAACGTCAAAACGAAGCCGGTATTGATCGGCGCCTTCACATTGCTGAAGCTGGCCAAATATACAGGCGCCAAACAAGCGGCAGATTTCGTTCAAGCAACGGCCGACACTTACGTGGCTGTACTCTCCCGCCTGAACGAGCTTGGCGCGGAGTGGATTCAGCTCGACGAGCCGCAGTTGGTCACAGACGTGTCCAAGGAAGACCTTGCGCTGTTCTCGCAGTTGTATACTCGCATTCTATCCGCCAAGGGTAGCGTGAAAGTGCTTCTTCAGACGTACTTCGGCGATGTGCGCGACGGCTACAGCGAGTTGCAAGCTCTTCCGTTCGATGGCATCGGCATCGACTTCGTCGAAGGTAAGCAATCGCTCGACCTCGTGCGGCAGTTCGGCTTCGGGGACGATAAAGTGCTATTCGCCGGCGTCGTGAACGGCAAGAACATCTGGAAAAACAAATACAAAAACACGCTCGCGCTCATCCAGGAATTAAAAGGCCATGCTAAGCAGCTCGTCATCAGCTCCTCCTGCTCGCTTCTTCACGTGCCTTATTCGTTGAAGCACGAAAAGAAGCTGTCCGAAGAGAACAAGCTTCATTTCTCGTTCGCCGAGGAGAAGCTGCGCGAGTTCGCGGAGCTTAAGTCGATTATCGCGCAAGCCGATCCTTATGCGACAGACGCCTATATTCACAATGAAGCGCTCTTTAACGGCAGCCGCCTCGCGAACAACGATGCCGTACAAGCACGCCTAGCTGGCTTGACGGATGCGGACTTTACAAGATTGCCTGCGTTCGCCGAGCGAGAATCGATTCAGAAAACGAAGTTTAACTTGCCGCCGCTGCCAACGACAACGATCGGCTCGTTCCCGCAGACGGCTGACGTGCGGGCGAACCGCTTCTCCTTCAAGAAAGGCGCCATTACAGAAGCGCAATACAAGCAGTTTAACTTTGACCAAATCGCTGCGTGTGTCGCACAGCAGGAAGAGATCGGCCTGGATGTCCTCGTTCATGGAGAATACGAGCGTAACGATATGGTCGAATACTTCGGCGAATGCCTCGACGGCTTTATTTTCACAGAGTACGCCTGGGTACAATCGTATGGCACGAGATGCGTCAAACCGCCGATCGTATGGGGAGATATCAGCCGCTCCAAACCGATGACGGTCGAGTATTCGGCATACGCCACTAGCTTGACCGACAAGCCCGTTAAAGGAATGCTTACCGGTCCGGTAACGATTCTGAACTGGTCGTTCCCACGGGAAGACATCAGCCTGAAGACGAGCGCACTGCAGATCGCGCTGGCGATCCGGGACGAAGTGCTGGACCTGGAAGCGAACCGCATCGAGATCATTCAGATCGACGAGGCGGCGCTCCGCGAGAAATTACCGCTCAGGCAGTCGGATTGGCAAGCCGAGTACTTGAGCTGGGCGATCCCTGCCTTCCGACTCGTACACAGCGGCGTGAAAGCGGACACGCAAATTCACACTCATATGTGCTACAGCCAGTTCAGCGATATTATTCGCGACATCGACGCGATGGACGCGGACGTCATTACATTCGAGGCGTCCCGCTCGGATCTGGCGATCATCGACGCCATCAACGAGTGCGGCTTCCAGACGGAAGTCGGGCCGGGCGTCTACGACATCCACTCTCCGCGCATTCCGAGCGTGGACGAACTGAAGCAAGGGCTGGCGCGCATGTTGGATAAGATCGACGTCGCGAAGCTGTGGGTCAATCCCGATTGCGGGCTGAAAACACGCGGCGTAAACGAAACTTGGGCCAGCCTGAAGCACCTCGTTCAAGCGGCGAAAGAGGTCCGGGCTACGTTATAAGGTTTGTTGTATCGTCGACAAAAAAGAGGATGAACTCACACGAGTTCATCCTCTTGGCGTATGATCGGATATCCGAAGTCCGAGATGACGGATTTGAGCTTGCTTACGTAGCTCGCGGCCAGCTGGCTCAAATTCGCTTTTTTGTTCGTGATGTAGCCGATCTCCATATGTTCATCCGTGTTCAGCCGCACCGAGATGATCTGCTCGCCGTTCAAATCCTCGTTCAACACGCCTGAGCTGATCGTAAACCCGTTTAACCCGATGGCCAGATTAAACAGCGTCGCTCGATCGCTCACGAGAATTTTTTTCTTCTGCGACCTCGTGCTTAGAATCTCTTCCGAGAAGTAAAAAGAGTTGTACTCCCCCTGCTCGAAAGCTAGGCACGGATAATCGTCCAAATCTGAGATGTCCAGAATGGACTTCTTCGCGAGCGGATGCGCGGAACTGATAAAGACGTGCGGCTCGGCGAGGAACAGCGGGTGGAACTGCAATTCGCTTTCCTTCAATATTTTCTCGATCACCTTGCGGTTGAAGTCATTGAGGTACAGAATGCCGATCTCGCTGCGCATGTATCGGACATCTTCAATAATCTCGTGTGTCCTCGTCTCGCGCAGCGTGCACTCGTACTCGTTCGTGTTCAAGTCCTTGAGGAGACCGACAAAAGCCTGAACGGCAAAAGCATAATGCTGCGTCGAGATAGAGCACAATTTTTTCGAAGGTTTCTTGTTCATATACCTCTGCTCGAGCAGTTCCGACTGCTCGACGACCTGTCTGGCGTACGAGAGAAACTCGGCCCCTTCGTTCGATAGCACGATGCCTCTTGAAGTACGTAGGAAGATCTCGATGCCGATCTCCTGTTCGAGTTCCTTCACCGCGCTGGACAAGCTGGGCTGCGAGATGAACAGTTGCTTGGCCGCTTCGCTGATCGAGCCGTGGTTGACGATCGTCAGAATATATTTTAATTGCTGAAGCGTCATTCGAATCCGTCCTTACAAGGGAAGATTCTATTAGTATATCGGATTTTGCCGCCGAATAGCGCGATTTCGCGCGTCTTTATTCGTACCGCATCCCGTTCTAGCTTGCCGCAAGCTGCCCAGGCCGATTGAGTTTCTTGTAGACGCGATAGTAAACCCATGCCGCATTAGCCAGCAACAAAGTTCCGGTAATGAGGAAAACATACCGCACTCCGAACCACGCCGCCACTTGCCCGCCCAATATGGAACCCGCGAAGACGCCCAAATAACCTGCCGACATCGCGAACCCGAACACTCGTCCCGTCAGGGAAGCCGGCGTTATTTTCTTGATTAGAACGTTCACCGAAGGTGTCAGTCCGGCTGCCGTTAACCCGAGCGCGAAACGAAGGCCCATCAGCTGCCACGGATTGCTCACGAACGCTTGAGGGATGAACAATAGGCCCGCCGCAATCAGGGAGACCAGCATGATTTTGTGCACGCCGATTTTGTCGGATAGTTTGCCCAACCTTGGCGCAGCGATAATGTTTGCCAGTCCCGAAGCGGAAAAGGTAAGACCGGCGATCAAGGCAATATGGTCGGAATGGCGCGTCAAACCGGTAATGTAGACAGTAAGCACAGGCTCCACGGAATATAAAGCCACCGTCAAAACAAAAAAAGTCGCGAACATCGTCAGCGTCAGATTTTTCTCGGGGAGTCTGCGCCATACTTCCTTGAAATTTATCGTCTTCTTATTCTCGCGAACGAACGATTCCTTCACGAACGCAGCCGTCGCTACGAATGCGATCAACAGCAGGCCGCCGGTGATGAAGAACACATTCCGCAAACCGAAGCCTTCCTCGATAAAACCGCCGATCGACGGCCCAAGCAGGGAACCGGCGATGCTGGCCGTCGATAGCAAACCTAGCGCATAGCCCGTATGCTCCTTGTCCGTCTGAGTGGCGATCAGGGTCGTACACGCCGTCGCGTAACCTGTGATCACGCCTTGCAGCAGCCTCAATCCGATGAGCACGTACACGTTCGTCGCAAAGCCCATGCACCCGATCACGATAGCCATCCCTAAGCTTGCTCGCAGCAGCATCGGTTTACGGCCGAATTTGTCAGCGGCGATGCCCCATATCGGCGAGAAAACAGCAGAAATGATAAAAGTAACCCCGAAAGCGACGCCGGAATACTGCGCGATCGCGCCTTCGCCGTCGATCCCGATGTGGCGAATGTAGAGCGGCAAGACGGGCGCGAGCATGCTCATGCCCACGCCGGACACGAACATCCCGAACCAGCAGACGATCAAATTTCTTTTCCATGTCGGCATGGCGCCAAGCCTTCTTTCTAGACGCGAAGTTTCCGCCTTCGGCAGGCCGCAGTATCAATCCAAAGCATCGATCCAAGCGTCAACGGTCAGCACGTCCGCCTGGCGTGGGAATACTTTCTCCACGAGAACGCGATGAACCTCGGGGTCGGCGTCCAGGCAAGCATCCGATAACACGGTCAACGCATAATCCTTGTCCGCCGCTTCCCGTAGCGTCGACAGGACGACGCCGCTCGTGGCAATGCCGCTCAGAATCAGCGTATCGATGCCGCGGGAGCGGAGAATGACTTCCAGATCGCTGCCGACGAACGCGCTCACGCGCAGTTTCGTGACGATCGGCTCGACGGGCAAAGGTTGTACGGCTTCGTGGATTTGCGCGCCGAAATCCGCGGGAGACATCGCCCCCCATGCATCGGCGACTCTGGAGAACATCTTGTTCCGCGGGCTAATCTCGGGGTAACCTTCTCGGAACGCGAGCCGTACGAAAATAACCGGAATGCCGCGGTTGCGGGCTGCCTCCAGCGCCCGGCGAAACGGGTGCAGCACGTCGGCTCCGGCGGCGTCCGCATACCTCCCCGCGATCGCATTCTGAACGTCCATGAGCAGCAGTGCTGCATTCGAACGATTAGACATCGGTTGTAAGCTCCTTTTTCATATGATAATATTAACCGGAGAACTCTCCACTTGATCATAAACGGAGACGTCTCCGATTGTCAAGCGCCCCACCATTGACCCCCAGGACGTGATGAAAAGATGAACGATATCGAAGAAAACCCAGGCCGCTCCGAACGCAGAGATGCCGCCGAGAACCGTCAGCGCATCTTAGACGCGGCGCTTCGGCTATTCGAACAACAGGGCGTCGAGCAAGTCAGCATGAACCAGATCGCCATCGAAGCGCAGATCGGCCCCGGGACCCTCTATCGCCGTTACCGCAACAAGGGCGAGCTTTGCCTCGACTTAATGAAAGAAAACATCGTACTTCTCTTCGAGGATATCGAATCCCATTTGACACAGCACCGGGCGGAACCGGCTCGGCTTCGACTGAAGGGGCTGCTGACTTTATTTATCCGCTTCAGGGAGAAGAAGTCCCAGCTGCTGAAGGGCGTCGAAGAATCTGCCTCCACCAATCGATCCAGATCCCGGACGCAGAGCCCTCTGTATCTCGAGCTGCACCAATTGCTCGTCGATCTGTTCGATGAGATGAACCCGCCTGGGCCGCATCGGCCGAACAGCGTCTTCAAAGCCGATATGCTGCTGCTCGCTTTAAGCAGTGAATCGTATTCTTTCCAAAAAGACGAGCGCGGATATTCGGCTGAGACGTTCTTGGAGCAAATTTGTCTGACGTTCATCGACTGACTTGTGTACGCGAAAAAGCGGCAGCCTCCGGGTTGGCATTACTCCGGGGCTGCCGCTTTTCATTTGCGTAATCCAGCTTACCTCTTATAGGCTAAAGCCAAAATTTCTTCGGCGACGAGATCGGGGCGGTACTGATGCATGTAGTGCTCCGTATTCTTAACGACCACTTGCTTAGACTGGACGGACCAGGACGCGAAAGCTTTCTCGAATTCTTCCCACCGCTTGTCGGCCTTTCCGAAGTAATCGGCGGTCAAGATGGTAAGCGGGATGGGCAAGGGCTTCAGGCCGTCCAATACAACCTTCGCGTTCGTCCGCGACAGGCGCAACTCATCGTTCATATTGGCGTTGTCGAGCTTCAGCAACGCAGCCGTCCGATCGATCTTCTTCAGTTCATCCGGCACGAACTTTAAACCGTTGCGCGCCGCGCGCGAGTTCTCCACCGCGGCGTCGGATTGGAACAGCAGCCGAACGAGCCCCGTCCGAATGAACAGCTTGCTTAGCCAACCTCCGGTCGGCGGTTTCTCCGTATCGTCGAAATAATACTCCGGGCTTCCGCCGTCGACCATGACGATGCCTTTCACCTCGTCCGTATAACGCTGTGCGTATCGGATTGTCTCGAGGGAACCTAGCGAATGGGCGACGAACACGTACGGAGGTTGCTGGCCGGACGCCTTGAGCGCTTCATGAATCTCGTCCGTTATCGTGTCGATGTCTCGCTTCCTGTCCGTCGTGTCGCTGTAGCCGTAACCGAACCGGTCGTACACCGCGAATTTGACATGCGGAGCAAGCTTCTCGTACAACGGATAGAAGTCGACGTAAGGATTAGCCGTGCCCCAACCGGACGCGAATACGACTGTGACGTCCCCCTGGCCTCCGGCGTAAACGTGCATCTTTCTTCCGTCCACCTCATAAAGCTTGCCGCTCGGGGTGTACGACTTTCGGTCTTTCCGTACGCTCGCCTGTTCATAGATCGCGCCTATTCCCAATAAAACGAGAACGGCCAGCAAACCGAAGATTGCCGCCTTTCCTAGTCTTCTACGCCACTTCCTCATCTCGTGTACTCTCCCTCATTCGCGGTTGTCCTCCTTTTATCCTAACCGCTCTGCCTTATCCAAGTGGAAACGGAATCTTAATTCTGTCTTAAATATCGCGGAAATAGACCCGCTCTAATCCCGAATGATATGACCTTCCACGATCTCGATCTCCCGGAAACCGGCCATCTGTCGTTCCTTGTATGCGACCTGCTCATCGCTGCCCGCTATAATGAGATTTCCTTCATCATCGGCGGCGTTTGTCGGACGGAAAAAGACTTGCGTATGCGCGAACTTCTCTCCGAGGGTCGAACGGATGGCCGCCGTCAGCCTGTCGTTGATTCGTTTACCGAAGAGGTTCAGCAGAACGATGCCGCCAGCCGCAAGCTTCTCTTTCACCGTCTCGAAGAAAGCCGTTGTCGTAAAACGGGACGGCGTCCCTTCTGCGGTAAACGCGTCGACGATGATTGCGTCGTAGGTTTCCGATGCCTCTGACTCCAGCAGGCTGCGACCGTCTCCGATACGTACGTTGTCCATGCCATAGCCGAAATGGCAACGGCTGATTTCCAACAGTTGCCCGTCGATCTCCGCAACGGTGAAGCGTACATCCGGGTCATGGCGGGCGATCGTGCCGATCCCGTGCCCGATCAAGAATATGTTCGAATAAGCCGCCGGGACGTTCGTCTGCATCAAGTGAATAACGGCTTGCTGATAAGCGAGGACAACTCTTCCCGGATCGTTCAAATCCAGCGCGCCTTGAACCGCCTCGTCCGCGAACTTTAATATCCGATAGCTTCCTTTTTCCCCGTATAGCTCGGACGTTTCGTATACGCCGATCTCGTTGTACGGTGTCGTTTCCTTGATCACAAGTCGCATAAATCCGACTCCTTCTAGCGGAAGGTTTCCTGTATTGCCCCGGGGGCGCCCATAAACACCTCTTTATGCAATCGAAAAAAACGCTAGGCTCCGAGAATTGCAACAAATAAGCGATCTCGGCAACCATTAACAGGGGACTCTTCAAATATTGAACGGCAAACGCCATGCGTGCCTTATGTTGGGGGGTATTGTTTATTGCTCGAGGGAAGTGAAAATTTCAATACGGGTAGGTTGAAGGCAATTGCAGTGGCGCTTGACGCCTCCTAGCGAGCTACTTTGCTCCGCTAGTCGGGTTCGCGAGGAGTAGCCAGAAAAATCGGGCTACTCTGCCACGCCAGCTGGGTTCGCGATCAATAGCCCGGAAAATTCGGGCTACTCTGCCACGCCAGCCGGTTCGCGATCAATAACCCGAAAAAAAATCGGGCTACTCTGCCACGCCAGCCGGGTTCGCGATCAATAGCCCGAAAAAATCGGGCTACTCTGCCACGCCAGCCGGGTTCGCGATCAATAGCCCGGAAAATTCGGGCTACAGTGCTCCGCCAGCCGGGTTCGCGATCAATAGCCCGAAAAAATCGGGCTACTCTGCTCCGTCAGCCCGTTTCGCGAGGAATAGCCCAGAAAAACCGGGCTACTCTGCCTCCGCCAGCCGGGCTTGCGAGCATTAGCCCGAAAAAATCGGGCTACATTGCTCCGCCAGCCGGGTTCGCGGGGAATAGCCCGAAAAAATCGGGCTATTCCAGCCTCCCCCTATTAGCCTTGCAGCCTACAAATGCTGAAGACCAATGCGATTGCCTTCGCTGTCAATGAACATGCCCAAATATCCCGCGTGATCGCCAGCGAATGTTTTCGGCATCACGACTTGTCCGCCCGCTTCGGCAACCCGCGACAAAATCACGCCAAGATCCGGACCACCGTAAAGGTATACCGTGACACCGTCCGCAGACGGTTTATGGTTCGGCCCTTTCACCAACGCGCCTCCGTTCGTCTGCTCCTGAACCGGGAAGAACGCGTATTCCGAATCGCCGACAGGCATCGCGTGCATCTCGACTCCCAGTACTCTCTCATAGAATACCTTGGCCCGCGCCATGTCCGACACGGGAATTTCCACCCAAATAAACAAACGTTGCAGCATGTGTCATCCTCCATTTGATAAATTTGCCCTTCAGAACCTAAGACGAACGACAGGCTGCAAAATCATCGGTCTACCGACAATTCGAACCGATCAAACAATTCAACATCGTTGAACACTCCCACCACCTACATCTAAGCCGCTGAGGTAGGGGATTCTTGGGTATTCGAACCTACCGGTCCGAACTTGACCAAGCGATCCCTGCCGTTCCAACAGTTCAGGCGGTCATGCCCGCCAATCTTAAACCTTCTCTCTCAATGTTCGCACTGGCGTTCTGATCCCGATCATGGCGCGTTCCGCATACAGGGCAGTCCCATTCCCGTAGCGACAAGCGCTTCACCTCAGGGTTGCGATGATTGCAGATGGAACACAATTGGCTCGATGGGTAGTCTTTAGCTACCACACTAATCGTGCGGTCATACCACTTTGCTTTGTACATCAGCATCACGCGGCACATCGACCACGACGCTTCCGATATCGCCTTGGCCAGATTTCCGCTCTGCAACATGTCCGATACCTGCAGATCCTCCAGACAGATCGTTTGGTTGTCACGTATCCATCGGGTAGTCAGTTGATGCAGGAAATCGTGCCGGCTATTCGCGATTTTCTCATGAATCGCGGCCACTTTCCGTTTGGCGCGTTGCCAGTTTGCGCCTCCCGGCTTGCGACGAGCAAGCATGCGCTGCCAGCGCGCCAGCCGTTTCTCCTGCTTACGCAGATGCCTGGGGTTGTCCGTTTGTTCTCCGCGGCTGCTCACGGCAAATTTCTTCAACCCGAAGTCGATGCCGACAGCGGTGTTCAGCTTAGGTAACGGCGCGATGTCCACCTCACAGACGACAGACACGAAGTATTTGCCCGTCGCGCTACGCCTGACCGTAGCCGACAAGATGCGGCCTGCAAGCTCCCGCGATTTGGCGAAACGCACCCATCCCAGCTTCGGCAGCTTCAACTCGGCGTCTCGAATGGCAATATTGTCGTTTGTGTATCTCGTGGTGTAAGATTGCACCGGGTTTTTACGACTCTTGAAGCGCGGAGCCTCATTTTGCTTGCGGAAGAAGCGGTCGAACGCTTCGGCCAGTTGACGGACAGCAGATTGCAGCGCGATGCTGTCGACTTCCTTGAGCCAGTTGAAATCTTGCTTAAGCGCCGGGATGCTTGCCGCACACTTGTAATATGACAAACCTGTTCCCGTTCCCTTGTACGACGTGTGCCATTGAGTCAGGAAATAATTGAACACGAACCGGGAACAGCCGAACTTCTTGTGGATGAGGGTGATCTGCGCAGCCGTCGGGTAGAGGCGGAAGCGAAACGCTTTATGATACACCATGCGTTCTTTTCACCTTCTCCTTAAGAAGATAGACCCCCTCCATTGTAGCACGTATGTTCGCATATATACAAAACAAAAACCTGCCGATTCATTCCCCTCTTACTTCGTTTAAGAGGGAGTCTTCTCGACATGTGTGATAAAATCCATATTAATTTGACGCTCATCCGTACCCGCCTTTCCCTTTCCGAATGACACACCTTTTGATTTATTTTACCACTCAGAGGCGACTGCCTGTAAATACGAAAACAACCATTGTCGACTCGGGAGCCGGCAATGGTTGTTTGGCGCAACACAGGACAACCTCACTTCTTATCGTCGATCGTGATTTTCACATCGTCGATCAGTACGTCCGCTACGCAAGCATTAATGCTGATAAAGCCCTTATTTTGCACTTTCGCATTGTCATATTTCAGCACGCCGACCACTTTATCGTCAATCGTGGCGGTAACCGTGTCGTCTTTGACGACAAGTTTATACGTATGCCATTCCTTGATTTTCGTCGTGAAGGCGGCTGCCTTGGTCACCTTTTTGTTTAATTGGACAACGCCTGCGCCACCGGGATAACCTCTGTACGCTTGGTAAGTAATACCTTTATCGTTAAACGTGAAGGTATTCAGAATGTTGTTGCTCCCGTTGTATCTATCGTTCACGTCTTTGCGAATGGAGAAGCCTACCCACGATCCTTTGAAATCGAGTGATTTCATCTTCATGGAGATTGTAAAGTTTTTGGCTTTCACATCTTTAGGCGCGATATAGAAGAAGCTGCCTCCCGTCTCTTTGTTATTGATATGCAGTTGACCCTTCTCGATGGTTGCGACGTCGATCGTTTCCTTATCGTCCGGCGTTTTCGGGTCATTATCGAGATGCCCGTTGGTCCACTTGGTAAATTTGCCGGAGGAAAAGTCCTCAGTGAACGCGGTCGCTGCCTTTGTCGCTCCGAAAGCTTGCGATGCCATCGTCATTGCCGCAATGAGCAGGACGATCAAAGCTGTCATCTTTTTCATGTCCGCACCTCGTTTTTTAGATTGGGATAGCCTTGGAGGCTATTAATCGATTACAACCAGCGCCCCTTCGCCTGCTGCTAGCTTTAAGTTAAGCTCGTTGCCGGATTTCCTCGTTTTCTGAGCATTCTGATAAACATTCGTCGTCACCGACTTACCGAAATGCAAGGTAACAGCCCCGTCTTGATCGACGGAATTATTCACAACGTAATAGGCCGATTTGCCTTGGTAATCAAATACACCTGCCAGAATCGGCGTAGTCCCGGTCATCGACAGCTGCTTATCCTCTTTCAATTGGTCTGCAGTAGGAACGGGCACCGGGCTGGCATTGTACACGATCACGCCTTTGGACACTGAATTCATTAAGATTTGGTCAATCGCCGCGATTTGTTTGTTCATTTTCTGAACATCGCTGTAGGTGGCCGTCTTCTTGCCCGTTCTGCTCACCAGCCCCCCTGTAAATCCAGTCTCGAACGGACACCAGAAAGTAAAGTATTGTATCCCTTTCGCTCCGTATGCCAGCGCGGTGTTTACCTGCCAAAATGTCTCGGAAGGTTTCGGCAATCTAACGCCGCTCGACCAACTGGAAGTCTGGATGAATACCCAGAACGGGATCCGGTTTTTCTCCGCCGTCTTGCGGACGACGGACATGTTCTCGAAGTATCCGGGTTTTAACGACGGAAACTTGCCCTCCAGCGGATAGTAATCATAAGACAGGAAAGAAGGCTTCACCTTGGACACGAATTGGTCAACGTACTTCTGATAGTCTGCCGTCGAAGGCTTTCCGCCTGTCTCATCGCTTTTGTCGACAAAAAGTTGGTTTTTCGTCGCGTAGCTCGGCAGCAAGTTGACGTAAAAGTAGCTGCCCGGCGCGATTTTTTTGAAATTCTTGGCGCTTGCCCCCAACGCATCGAAAGACGAAGCTGACGGCTCGTCGATCGCCAGATTGCCGATATACGCAGGGTGTTTCATATACTGCTGCATGGAATCCTTCATCAGATCCGGATCGTCCGCTCCCGCCTGAATCGCCGAATCGGTCACCATATACTTCAATCCGTTGGCTTGCGCCGCATCCAATGCTTTCATGACCTGTTTGGGATCCATTTCGATCCTCTCATAAAGGCCATAAACCATATTGAGGCCAACGTCCTTCGCCAACTTGTAACTTGCATTCGTAATGTAATTCGGATTGTTTTGCCCGAAAACTCCTTTCGGAGGCGGGGCTACCCATGCTCCGATCGGCATAATATCTTTACCTAGCGGAGCAAAACTTGCGTTATTCATCGTATTCACCTTTGATGCAGCAGCCGCAGCTGTTGGGATAAGAAGAACAGCCAATAATGAGACGAGAATTTTGAAAGTTGACTTGCCGATCACCCTTTCAACCCCCCCGATACCGTGTTCTCGATAAGCGTGTTTTGGAAGAAGGAATAGACAATCAGAACGGGAACGGTGACGATAATCATCGCAGCGAATAGCTTAGGCCAGTCGGCGGCATAGGACTGCTCCAGCACGATTTGTCGGAGTCCGAGCGCCAAAGTGAACTTATCCTTATCCGCAAGAAACATCCAAGGCGTGAAATAGTCGTTCCAAATACCGATTCCCGAAATGATGGACACTGCCCCTAATGCCGGTCTGGCTTGCGGGAGCATCACTTTGCGAAACACTTGCCAGTCGCTGGCCCCGTCCACGAACGCGGCCTCCGCGTAACTCCACGAGATTCCCTGGAAGAAAGAGTACAAAACAAGGAAGTTAAGTCCGAAACCGCTGGAATACAAAATAATGATTCCGACGTGCGTATTGTAGAGACCCGTGTCGCTCATGAACTTGTATAGAGCGGATATCGATCCGATCGCCGGAAACAGCATGACCGTCAGCGCCATTCCATATATCGCTTTGCGCAAGCGAAAATCGTACTTCGCGACGACATACGCAGTAACCGCCGACATGATGACCGTCAGAGCGGTCCCGATCACGGTGATCTTGATGCTGTTAACGAAATATACCGGGATGTTATATTCCTTCCATACGTTCACGTAATTGACGAGCAGCCAATTATGAGGCAGCGACCACACTCCGCCTGCGGAGAAGAACTCCCTGTTATCCTTAAGAGAGTTGTACATCGTCCAGAGAAAAGGGAAGACCAGGGTCAGCGCATACAGCATGAATAAGATGAAAAATAGAAATAGGACGAGTTTTTGGAGTTTTGTTTTTTTCACAAATATCACACCTTGCCTCATAATCGCTGCTCAATCCTGTTAGACAGCTTACTTCTTAGCCTTATTCGCCGCTTTGGCAGCGCGTGCCGCTTGCAGCACTTCGCGCGGCAGCTTCGCCAGGTTTGCCTTGTCGGCCGGAATATACGTATTGCCTTTCCAGATGTTCCCCGTGGCCGGATCTACTTTGTAGCCAGTTGCGCCAACGATGATGAACTTCTTAGCGGCAGGCACTGTCGAAGGTTTGTCTTTCCCGTCGGACGGCTTATCCTTCGCCGGAGCGGAGATGGCAACCGAAGTATCGGCATCTGGATCGTTGAACACTTTCACGTTATCCAGGGAGAAATAGCCCTGAACTTTGTCGTTGCCGGAAGTCGTCAAATTGATATACCCCGCAATGTCCGGCAAATTGCTGAATACGGCACGAGGCGTATCCAGCACGGAAGCCGCCTCGGACTGGAGCTTGTAGTACACTTTCAACTTGCCTTCCTTGAGCACAACTTTTACGTTTAACGGCTCTTCATTCGTCGCTAATGCATGATCCGCCGGAATCCATCTTTGGGCGGGATCGTCCCAAGCAACCGTATCCGCCACTTTGTTCTTCAGCAGCATGACACTGTCGTTAGTGAACAGGAGCAGGTACGGCTCCGGTTCGGCGAAGAACGAGTCCGGGTTCGGCAACCCGAACGATAATCCAAGCCAAGAAGAATTGCCTTCATATCCGACGATATCGAATGCCAAGGCGAAATCGCCATAGGTGCCTTGCGGACCGAAGAAGGAATTATCCTGCGCGCCATCGAAGTTGAGCTTGCCGTCTTTCACATAAACCGTACCATCGGGTTTGGAAGATATGCGCCAATCTGTCGTTTTGACAGAACCGCTGAAATCGGTCATTAACGCTTTGTCGCCCGCTGCCGCCCCTACTGGACTAATGCCTGCGAACAGGGTGAAAACCAGTGCCAAGCTGATGCAAACCGAGAATAATTTCGTCTTTTTCATGACAATGCTCCCTTATGAATGATTGGTTATGCCCTTGCCACATGCATTTGATTGTTCGACCTGATCTTAACCGCTCACAAAGCTTCGTCTGCCCAAGCCCACCTCCTTCACAGCGGCCCCGTCCGAGAGGCTTCAATATTCCACCGTAGGACCGAGCTTCTCCATAATCGTCTTGAACGCCATCACAACAGCGATGCCGATTGCGGAGAAAAATACGCCAACAGCCGCGGCATACTCATATTGAGAGGATTTCACCTGCTCCAATACATACAAGGCAATCGTATAGGAGCTTCCGTTAGGCCCCCCGCCTGTCAGCAATTGCGGCTGCAGGAATATCGTAAACGCAGACGTTGATCCCAGCACGAACACGGTTGTGATCGTAGGCCAGATCATCGGGATGACGACCTGCCACAGCTCTTTCGCCATGCTGATCCCTTCAAGCTGACCGTATTCGATCACCTCGCCCGGCAACCTGCTGATCGCCCCACTGAGCAAAATGACGTTAAAGCCGATACCTGTCCAGATGCAGTAGACGAACACCATCGGCATTGCCGTATGCGAATCCCCGAACCAGGTTCGCTGCCATTCGCTCAGGCCAACCGCTTTAAGCAAATCGTTAAATACCCCGAAGGTGCTGTCGAACATGAACGAGAACACCATCGTCATCACGACGATCGACAGAATGGACGGGAAGAAGAAAACCGCCCGATACACCTTGTGCAAAAATACCTTTTTGTACAAAATGTAAGCCGACACGATCGATAAAGGCAGCAGGATCCCATTCGTTACGGGAATGAACAACAGCGAATTGATGACCGCCTTGCCGAGAAGCGGGTCACGCTTCAAGTTCCGAATAATTTCCTCGAAGTTGTGGAGGCCGGCAAACTCGGCTTTGTTCTCGAAGAAATTCAGCTTCTGAAAACACATGATGATCGTGTTGATGTTGATGTAGACAAAAAACACAAGCAAGTGGGACACCGGAACGACAAGCATCAGGAAAATAAACCAGCGCCTTTTTGTAGTTACACTCATCTGCTATCCCTCATTTGGAGAATGGCTAATCACTTGATGCCCAAGTCCGCTTTCACCGAGTCCCAGTTTTCCTTCGCGTACGACCAGTTGCCCTCGAATGCCGACTTCGCCGTCTCGTCGCCTTGATAGATCATCATGTAAGGCGCTCCGGCAAGCGGCCAATCGTAAAATTTGCTGTAGTAGATTGGATTTTCGGAATAGAGGTACAGGTTTTTACTGTTCTGCCAGATGTCGATGACGCTCTTGGAAAACTCGCTCAAGCCGGGAACCGATCCCGCGTCGTATACGAACGGTCTGACGGATCCCGTCTTTTCCGTAAACAGCTTCAGCATCTCGTCCGTGGAAATAAACTTCAGAAACTCCTTGCCTAGTTCCGCGTTTTTCGCCTTTGCCGGCACAATCGCGAAGTCGCCGCCCATCGTGTTGTTCACTTTGGCGTCTTTGGCCCCTTCAATGGCGGGCAGTTGCATCATTTTCATGCGGAAGCCTGCGGGAGCCGAGTTTTTCATTTCCGTCTCAATCCAGCCGCCGTTCGGAATGATCGCCGCTTTACCTTGCAAGAACGCCATTTGAGATTGAATGTGATCCATGGCGGCAGCCCCCTGAATCGAGTTGGATTCGTCCATGATCAGTTTCTCGAACTCCTCCAGCGCCTTCAATCTTCCTTGCTCTCCGTAGACATCAGGGCTCTCCATCTTCTTGTAAGTTTCCATACCTTCTGTGCCCTCATATTGCGCCCACCAGCCTACGACAGGGAAATCCCAGTAGCTCATCACTTTACCGCCCCAGGCGAAAGGAGCGATTCCCTTTTCCTTGATCTTGGGCAGCAAATCTTCCAATTCCTTCGTTGTCGTCGGAACGCTCCAGCCATTGTCTTCGAACATTTGCGCATTGTAGACGAGACCGGTTGCTCCGTCCGTCCAAGGGACAACCCAGTACTTGCTCTGAATTTGGCCGTAATCGGCGATGCCTGGCTGCAATTTGTCTTTCAGCGTTTTACCGTTGTCGATTTCCGCAGCGTAGATGTCCGAGAGGTCGGCGAGGTAGCCTTTAATCGCCCATCTTTGCCAGCCGGTTCGCAGAACAAATGCCACGTCCGGCAAGTTGGCTCCGGATTCGAGCCGCGGTCCCATCTTCTCCGTAATGCCCGGATCGCCTTCAAGCTGGACGGTGACGCCGGGATGCGCCTTCTCGAACGCCGCCGCCGACTGTTTGATCCATTCCTCTCCGAAGCCTCCCTTGAAGTAGGACACTTTTAATGTGGTTTCCTGTACTTTCCCGGATGCGGTCGGAGCGCTTTCTCCCGTTCCCTTCGGTTCGGAATTGCCGCTTTGACAAGCCGTCAGGCCCAGGATCGTTGCTAATGCGATCGACACCGTTGCATTTCTTTTCATCATGTCAGTTCACCTCTTCGTTTATTTGAGCAGCATTATGAACTTGCCTTCTCCCGGCTGCAGCGTCACCTCGTATTTGCCGCCGCTGGTTTTGCTGATCGTATGGCCGTCTTTGTCGTACTGGCTAACACCTTTGATCCCGTCCAGCTTGATGCTTACCTTGTTCGTCTGGTTAGCGGCCGGATCGGTGTAATTCACCAGCACAAGCGCCTGATTCCCGTTCTTGTCCTGGAAGCAGCCGATGACGACGGGTTGTTCGCTGGCGACTTCCTTGATCGTCTCGAACTCCGCCAACCGATTCTCCGTATACAGATTCGCCGGGGCGTTGTCTACAGGGAATGTCATTACTCCGACATTGTCATAATTCAAGTAAATTTGGTCGAAGCTCAGAATCTCTTCATTCACGTTCTTCACGGCGTCGTACAGCGGTGTCTTCGTGCCGTCGGCATCTACCATCGCTTTGGAGAATCTGGCCGCTCCATCGCTGGAAGGCGTCCAGTAGGTAAAGTACTGAATGCCTTTGGCCCCGAACGCAAGCGCGTTGTACGCCTGCCAGCGGATATCCTTCTCGTCCGGGTCTCGGTTCTGGGTACCGGCAGTCGAGAAACCGATGGACTGAATGAACGCCCAGAACGGCAGACCGGCTTTCTTGCTTGCGTTCGATACGATATCCAGATTGAGCAGATGGTCTTCTTTCGTATAAGGACCGTCCACGCCCTGCATCAGCGGATAGTGATCAAACGAGACAAAATCGGGTTTAACCGTCTGGATGTATTCGTCGACATACTCCTTGTATGTGCGCCCATCCCGCTGATCCAGGCTTGAATACGTCGGAAACAGATTCACATAGAAGTGCTTGCCGGGCAGCAACTGCTTAAACTTCTCGTGAAGCGCCCCCAACTTCTTGAACTTCAAAGCGCCTGGCTCATCCGAGACCAGCACGCCGCCGAAAGCGGGGCTGTTTTTATAGTCATCGAACATGCCGTCCAGCAAATCCAGTTCGTCTTCGGGAACGCTGCTCGCAGCTCTGCTGCGGACCAGATATTGAATGCCGTTTTTCTCCGCCAATTGAAGCGCTTTCAATGCGTTCAGATCTGCATCCTCGTACAGCGCATAAATCAGGTTAATGCCCGAATCCGCAACATCCTTGTACGTCTGCTCGTTGATGAAATCCGGCGGAGGAGCGACCCATGCTCCGATCGTCAATTTCTTGTCTGCCGAATATTGCGGTTCTTCCAGCGGCTTATCCGTTGTACACGCTGCAGACTGGCCTAGACATGCTGTGGCTAGCGCGATCCCCAGCATCCGTTTTAACCTTGTTCGCATTTTTTCCCGCCTTTTTATATTTTTCGGTAAGTTAACTAAATAATTGGAAGGCGGAAGGCCCAAAGGCCTTCGCAACCGTCCTACACATCTAGGCAATGCGGTTAATGATATCGACCAGTACGTGGTTAATGCCTTGACCGATCGCCCCGTAGATGACCCCTTTATCCCCAAGAGATGATGTGAGTACCTTCACTTTGCCCGATACGTTGTCATTCAAAAACTGCTCGAGGGGCGGCATGAAAATGTCTTCGATCTCCAAAATAAGCCCGCCAATGATGATGGCCTCCAGATCAAGCAGCTCGTACAGATTCTTCAGCACGCAGCCGAGCCGGATCGCCGCTTCCCTAATAATGGAGATGACTTGTTCGTCTCCTGCTCTCGCAGCGTTAAACATGATCTGCGCATATTCCGGTACAAGATGCAGGTTGACTTCACCCTGCCCCAAGCTGATGAACAGATCGGGCTTCGCCTCTCTCACTTGGCAAATCAATCCGAACACCGACACTTGATAATCGAGCATGTTGTTTAACGTCACTTTATTTTGACGTACCGCTTCTTGCGTATCGTTCACCCAAAGACCGATTTCCCCTGCGGAGCCGCGAGCACCCTCATAGAGCTTTTCATTCAAAATAAGCCCCGACCCGATCCCTACATCGATTAATATGTTGATGAAGCTATAGTAGTGTTGCCCCGTTCCGAACAGGTGCTCGCCGACCGCGGCACAGTTCATATCGTTCTTGATCAGAACGAGAGTATTAAACCGCTCCGCGAACGTATCCCTAAGCGAAGTGCCGGTAAAGCCCACGATTCTTGGCGCATAGACGACGGAGCCCGTGCTTGGTTCGATGAATCCCGGCGACCCGATACAAATACACAGAAGCTTGTGCGGCGGAATCTTTCTTCTGGCCAACATCTCTGCGATCGTGTTCATCGTCCGCTCGATAACTTCGGATGTAATCTGAACGACGTCCGAGATCAGCCCGTATTCCAGTATGTTGGTACCGCTCAAATCCGACAGCGCTATACGAAAGGCGCCCCCGCTCATATCAACGGCCACGACATAGCCATATTCGTTATTGAACTCGATATGGATCGGCTTTCTTCCAAAGGCTGCAGAGCCAATGCCTTTCTCGAGAATAATCTCCCGGGAAATCAACTCATCAATGTTAGTGGATATACTAGGGGCGCTTAACCTTAATGCCCTTGCCAGGTCGGAACGGGATAACCCGTCGCTCTTGCGCACCTCGTTGATGATGAGCGTCTGATTCGTAACCTTGATCTGCTTATGGTTAATCCCTTTATTGCCTTTACTGCTCATAGTCATGCCTGCTTTCGCCAAAAGTGATGGAATTAATTAGTATATATCACATATGTTCCGTGAATTCCACCGCGTCTTGCTTAGGGCGTGTCTGAAAACCCGCTCAGGGGCATCTTTCACCGCCTTTTCGCCCCCTGCTTCGTTCCGTTTGCTTGACGTACCTCCGGTACGCCTTCACAAACGCGCCTTGCATGGAACGAAAATTCGGCAAAATCTACTGCCCTCGGGGTATTCAGACACGCCCTAGTAACCGACCGGCAGCGCAAACAGTTTGCCTTCTCCGGCCGCGAAGGTTGCCGAAATCGCGCCTGTGGCGGCATTGTAGTTCGTGTTGATTTCCGTGCCGTTCGACTTGGAAATTTCCTTGACCGATGCCGGCTTGGGAGATAGTGTGAACGATACTGTCCGGGCGCTCCCGATATCCCGGTTGACAACCATCACGTATTTACGCCCGGAGCCATCCGTGAAATAGCTGATAATGAGCGGCGCGCTTGCATCGTCGGGCTTCCAGAAGAACGTTCCCGGCAACGCCGTCGTCGAAGCCGGCAATGCCGATCCGGTATGATATACCGCTTGAGAAGTAAGGGACATCAGCACAGGCCCTAATTGCAATACCTCGGCGTTGATTGCAGACGCCCACGTGTAGGATGTGTTTTTCGTACCGTTCGGGAGAATCAACCCCTGACTGAACGACTCGCCGCCGCTCGAAGCTGGCGTCCAATACGTAAAGTAAATGTACCCTTTAGCCCCGTAAGCTAGGCTCGTATAGATTTGATATCTAAGATCGCTTTGCGATGGAGCCCGGTTCGTATTGTTGAACCCGACGGATTGAATGTACGGCCAGAAATCGATATTCGCGGCCAACGCCTGCCGACGGATGATTTCCAGGTTCGTGTAGTAGTCCGTCGTCATTCCGCCATTCGTCAAGAATGGATAATGGTCGAATATCAGCACATCCGGATCTTTGCTTGCCCAGCGATATACATAATCCTCATAGGTACCGCCTTGGATGTTCTGATTCAGAGTAAACCAGAAGTCGGAAGCAATTGCGCTGCCATTCACATAACCGGTCCCATCGTTAATCCACTTGCTTCCGTTATTGGACCGGACGACCCAACCGATCGAATTGTCGCCGCCGCCGTTATGCGTAAGCTCCATGTAATAAGTAGTATTCGGTTGAACCGACGCATTCAATGTAAACAGCGGCCAATTGTTCGCTGGCGTGGACGACAGCGTTTGCGACGCAATTAGGCTGGTCTTCGCCGCGGAGTTCCACAGCTTAAGCGTGAGGCTTTCGCCGCTCCCCCATGTCCCCCGGTCAATCCACCATTGCACAGTGTTAATAGAAGTTTGCCCCGGCTTTGTTTTGAATGTCTGCCCCAGCGATTGAGAAGCGCTTACGAATTCACCGGTGAACTGATTGACCCCTAACTGGCTTAACGACGCGTATGTAGGAAGCAAGTTCACAAAGGACATATGATTGGGATCCCCCGTCTTCAAACGACGGATTGTATCCTGTACCCTTGTCATTTGCAGTGCAGAAGGTTCATCGTATACATGATACCCTTGCAGCGCCGGGTTAGCGTTATAGTGTGCGGCAATCGCGTCCAGGTCGGCATCGGCCGGTCGGCCTCCGTCGTTGTACGCCCGTTGCGAGAACAACAGCTTAAACCAGAAATCCATGTTCTGGGCGGCCCCGTTTACATACGCTTGACCTCCCCCGTAAGCATCCGCTGAGCTTGTCACGACCCAACCTACGCTTGTCGGACTATTGCTCGTCAGCTCCATGTAATAGGATGTATTCGATTGCAGCGCTTTTGCGACGATAAACTGGGGATAGTAGGTCGATACTGGCCCTGTGATGGAATCGGAAGAGATCAAAGTCGTTTTGGCTGGACTATTGTACACTTTGAGCGTAAGGGTGACACCCGAGGGCCAATTGTTCTTATCGATATACATCTGCACCGTATTCAGCGCCCAATCCGTGCCGGAAGGCGTCGTGAACGTCTGGCCAAGAGCAGCAGTGTTGCTGACATTCAGTCCGAAGCCGTTCGTCGTCTGCGACACTTCCTGGTCACGCCAAGCCAGCTTGTATTCGTCGACCAGCATTTTTAGACCATTATTCGCTGCAAGGGTAAGCGCGACATCATTGATGGAGGCAACATTCACGCCGTTACCGCCCACAATCAAATTGGCGTTCATATCTTTGATCTCCTGATAGCGGGCATTCGTTGTGTCCACAGGAGCCGGCGGCCAGAAAACCCCGATCGGAAACGGTTGAATGGCCGGAGAATACGCATAGGCCGGAGAGATAGAGCCAACCAACAGCAACAACGATAAGGCGAGGAGCGGAAGCGATTTCATTTTGCGCATGAATATAACCCCCCAATGTTTTTAACTACAAGTTTTGCTTGTTGCATGATGATTTCGACTTATTTATTTAACTTAAATATATAATAGGGGGCGAGGCGGCGATTTGTCAATATGATCGATCATCGATCATTCAAACCATTGCCGTTGCGTTTTTTTGCAGCACCCGCGATATGTTGTGTAGCAACTCGAACATATCCGATAAAAACAAGGAGAGCCGCCTCTTGGCAGCCCTACCTTTATTTTGCTACTGTTCCTCGATTCCCTCTCTATGCGATCTGCATAATAACAAGGTGTGCGGAATCTGGCCTTGTTCCTCCAGCTAATGGAGTGATCGTAAGTGCCGTGGAATTACCGGCAGGGTTTCGGACTGTGAGTACTGAATTAATGACCGTTGTTTGAACAAGTGCCATTCCTACTATTTGAGAAGTTCCGGTTGCACGTCCGACTACCGTATAGGCCAAATCAGCGCCATTTAGTGTTAGCATCAGTTGACCCGCCTCGTTTACATTTACCTGAAACAAAACCTGATAGGTGCCAATTGCCGCCAAGTTAAATGTGCTCGCATTTATTCGGGTAATTGCAGTCCCACTTATTGGACCATCTTGCGGAAAGCTTACGTCCGTGTTGGGAGCAACAGTTGCTGCGTTATTGGGAGGCATCAAGGCAAAAAAATCTGCGAAGCCTAATACTCCGCCTGCCGGTCCCGCTGGTCCTGCTGGTCCCGCCAGTCCAGCTGCGCCAATTGCTCCTGCAAGACCTGCAATTCCTTGAGGTCCAAGTGCTCCTGCGATTCCTTGGGGTCCAAGTGCGCCAATCGCTTCTACAATCCCCGCTGCTCCTTGGGGTCCAAGTGCTCCTGCGATTCCTTGAGGCCCAAGTGCGCCAATTGCTCCTACAAGTCCTGCAATTCCTTGGGGACCAAGCGCTCCTGCGACTCCTTGAGGCCCAACTTCTGCAATTGCTCCCGCAAGTCCTCGAAGTAATTGCCGTCCTTTAAGCGGGGGACACTTTTTACAAATTATCTTTCTAATTACTCGAAAACAACGTTTCTTTGTTTTTCTTTTTGGATGGCACACAATTTTGGTTTTCTTTTTACACCGTTTTTTTATATCTGGACAACTCAACAACGACACCTCCCTATAAAGATGGTTCAGTGTACGTGGCTCAATTTTTTTAGGCGTGGACTAATAGCCTGCTACCAGCTAGACTATAAACTATTTTTAGAAAGATGGGTTTATGCTAGGGGAGAATTATACGAAAAATCAAGTTTTACCTTCAAACTCCTAAGCCGCCATCGGCTGCCCGAAGCGCGTATATTCGCAAGGCTATCGCCGCTTCGATAGATGCTATTTACCGCAGGAGACGCAATGGGCTAAAAAATTGAGCCTTTTATTGGAATGCAGTGCTAATATAAACTTCAGAGGAATAGGTGGGAGGAAGAACGCTCATGAAACTGCCGGTGATAAACGAAGAGTTAGCCGCGCGTATCGTGCAGTCCGAAACCGATTATTTTATCTCGAGAATCAGCTCCATCGGCGAGCGCGACGGCAATCCGGAAGGCGTTGAGGTGAGGAAGTTCGGAAGCGCGACTGCCTTCTATATCCGAACAATGCCATGGGGGCTATTCAACTCGGTAAAAGGTTTTTCGCAGGACGACTCGGACAAATTAGAAGAGATGATCGCCTTCTATCGCGAGCGAGACCGAGCCTTTCAGTTGGATATTAACCCGATTGGGGTTCATTCGGAGACGTTGAAACAATTGGCTGTGAATGGATTGTGCCAGACCGGCTTTCATTCCGTACTTTACGGTCTACCGAGCAGCGAGCCGCCTCAGCTTCCCTCAAACGTTCAAATCCGCCTCATTGATAACGAAGCGGATTTTGACCTCTATGCAGGCATACACTGTGTCGGATCTGGCATGGACATCGTGCATAAACACCATTTTGTGAACAACAATATAGGACTGCTCAATCGCCCGGGCTGGAAAATGTTCCTCGCACTCTGCGACGACATGCCTGCCGCTGTGGCTGTGATGCACATCGGCAACAATATCGCGTCTTTTACTTTGGCTGCGACAGCCCCTGAATTCAGGCGAAAAGGATTGCAGACTGCGCTGTTGTCTTGGCGTATGCACGAAGCATACAAGGCTAACTGCGAGCTTGCAGTCGCTCAAGCAAGCTTCGGAAGCTCTAGCCAACACAATATGGAACGGGTCGGCATGCGTATCGCCTGGACGCGGGCAGTATGGGCGCCGCTTAGCCAATAATCTGAGGATCCTCAATTTTAAAGCTTAATATGAATGGGTTCAGCAATAATCAGCTGGTCAGCACTCGTTCCTACTTGTCCGTACGTATTGTCTCCCCAACCATAAACAAGTGCGTTATTTCCAATAACGAACGTATGATAATATCCGGTGTTTAATGCATGAATATCCGAAACCCCCTCTAATTTAAACGGTATTAACCGATCTTTATTGGTACCGTCTCCTAGCTGACCGTACTCATTCCACCCCCACACCCACACACTTCCGTCTTTCGCGAGCGCGATTGAATGCTTGAATCCGCCCTCAATGGCTTGAATCTCTTTTAATCTTTTTAGTTCCACAGGCTTGCCTTTATTCTGATTCGTTTGGAGAGAGCCATCCTCGGCGTATACGTTTGCAGTCCCATCTCCCAGTTGGCCATTGGAATTATACCCCCAAGACCATACAGAGCCGTCCTCTGACAAAGCAATAGAGTGATTGTCGCCAGCACTAACTTTTGTAACAAACTTTAGGTCTGGCACTTTTATAGGCATACTTTCGCTTTTATCGTTTCCATTCCCAAGTTGGCTAAAGTATTCCTTCCCCATGCCCATACGACCCCGTCTTTGGTCAATGCAAGTGCAAAGTCACCGCCTGCCTCTATTTGAACAACATCATGAATGGATGTGACTTTCTGCGGCAACGGGTTATCCTCGTTATTACCATTGCCTAATTGACCATATATATTGGCTCCCCAGGACCACACATCCCCCTGCTTATCAAGCGCAAGCGAGAAAGACCCGCCAGCGCTCACACTAACAATATTATTCAGCCCCTGAATGAGTACGGGAGTAGAGTGAACTTCATCTCCAGCGTCAATCTGTCCATCTGGATTGTATCCCCAAGCCCAGACTTGTCCACTTTCAGTAACAGCTAACGTATGATCTGCTTTGCCGCTTAATGCAATAATATGCTCTAGTCCGTCAATTTTACTGGGTTCATATCTGTCCACCGTAAGCCCATCACCAAGCTGACCTGAAAGATTCCGGCCCCAGGCCCAAACAGTGCCGTCCTTTTTCAAAGCAACTGAATGATAGCCACCCGCTTCAATAAATGCTATGTCGCTTTCTTGGGTTGATTTCGTATTGAGATTTTGATTCTGCGAATTTGGTTGCTGGCCGCAACCGCTAATCAAAGCTGTGATAATAATTGTGGTTGCTGCAATGATTGTTTTAGGTATCTTGTGCACATTAATCACCCTGGTTCGTATTTTTCGTGCTTTCTCAAAATGCCGGCTCATAAAAAAATCAAAATGTTTTTGTAACCAAATCGCCGCCGATTCGATAGGTTATATAGTCAAATGACTATTTCGAAATTGGAGGCATGCTCATGGATCGCGGATTTTTCCCCGGAGGCGGGTTCGGAGGAGGCGGGTTCGGAGGAGGCGGGTTCGGAGGCGGGTTCGGAGGAGGCTTCGGCCGCCCATTTTTCCGGCCTTTCCCTCATCCGTTCTTTCCGAATCGTTTTCTGTTCCCGTTTTTCTTCTTTTCACCGTTTGGCTTCCCCTTCTTCAGGGACGGCAAATCGGACGACATGCTGTACGCGCAGCACCAAGTCGTACACGGCGATACGTTAATCGCGATATGCCATAAGTACAACATCCCTCATCCCATTCTGGAGGAAGCGAACCCGCACCTCTCCAACCCGCACCATTTGAAATCGGGGGAAGTCGTATACATTCCCCGCATTTCCAACATGGTCTGCCAGAAAACGTATACCGAGATGTCGGCATCAATGCCCCAAGGCCAACCGATGGCGCAAGCGGGGCAGCAGCAATAACAGCATGGCCTCGCTCGACGCGCCGGCGTCGAAGCGGGGCTTCCTTGCAATACGGCGATTAGATTATTTCGGTTCGCCGGAATCGGCAGGCCGAACCCAATGTACCGGACGTGTAAGCAATGGCGGCAACTTGGTGCGAACATCTCCTTTGGCTGCGTTAAGTTGAGCCTGCGTAAGAAAGATGCTCATGGAGAGATCAGCACCTCTGAGATCAGCATCTCGCAAATCCGCTCCGATGAAATCAGTCCCACTCAAGTCTGTTCCTCTAAGATCGGCAGCAATAAGGTATGCCCCCCTCAAGTTGGCTCCTCTAAGGTCCATTTTTCTGAGGTCGGCGCCAATAAGGTCGGCTCCTCGGCCAAGGGTCATCCGTGGCCTTGATCGACCTTCTTGTTCCGGACGTTTCACCTGCCCTCGTCGAGCATCGGAACGCACTAGTTCACTCGTTTGTAGGAGTAGCGTATTCACAGCAACCCGGTGTTCGGCCACGTTCAATTCCAGAAGCGAGCCAGGGCTGAGGGCTGTAAGCCGTTCTGTCTCATCAAGCATGGAACGGAGTTCACCGTGGATCGGTCGAGTTGTTTCTATAGTGAGCGCTTCAGTCAAATACCATAGTAATTCATGGAGCTGCATCATCATGATGAACACTTTGAACATCTGCTCGGTGGATTCAGGAGTTTTCATCCAATCTTGTCCGCCGAAGCTGACTTGTGAAACCTTCTGCCCCGCGCCAAAGCAGTCAAACGCGATACACCCTTTAAGACCTTGTTTATTCAGGCTAGCGTGAACACTGCAGCGAAAATCCGGTTGCAGGTTTGGACATGGCTGACCCGCCACTTTGTCGACGGGGAAACCTTCCGAAGCTGAGAAAAATAAGCCTACACAGCACAACCCGAAGCATTTCTCGCAATCCGTGCGAAGATGATCACGATTCGGGTCGCGTAATTTGGGGTGATTTGACACGATGTGCACTTCCTTTAAGGGCAAAATAAAAGGCACCGATCGGGTGCCATCAAATGGACGACTTTGAATCATCTCGGCCCCCGAACGCCAACATAACGCTCCCTGGCAATCAGTTCCGGGCGAGACGTATGAAAAAAGCAATATTCGCGCCCTGGATCTTCTCTGTGCAATTCGCTGTAACGGTGAAGCGCTGATGTAGAATCCGCGAAAGAGTCGATGACAATGACATCTTCAATATACCGTTTTCCTCCTTCCGAACGGGCTTTCTTGGCCTCCAAAACCACCCATTCCTCAGGAAACCGATCTTGAACTTCTTTCCAGCGCATCCCGTCACCTCCGTCCAAATAATTATCATTATTATATCACACAAGCCAAAGGGCTTTCGCTATGGCTTCCTTGAGTAGCACCCCATTCGACAGCGCGTAATGCTTCTTACACTAAATGCTCTCTTTCAAAGGTCCCGCCCTTTCCTCATCTCAAAAACATACAACATTCCATTCTTCGCATGTCCAAAACCAGGCCCTTTGAATCCTCGATTCAGTAATTCCTTGCGAAGGAACTTCATCAGTGCCGCGTGGCTGACGATCAGCACGTTGCCTTCTTTTTGTGCGATTGCCTGATCCAATACTTTGTTGATGCGCGCTTTGGCATGTCGAATGTCTTGGCGGGTTTGGCGGTTGATTAGCCACGACATCCGGATTAGCAATGCCCACCATACGAAGGAAAGCTTGAACTTTGTTTCGAATGTCGGGGCCGGAATCTCCCTCAGCTCCGCCATCTGATAAATCGGGCCTACGTGTATTTTCTCTGCGGTGCGAATCGCTCTCGGCAGATCGCTTGCGTAACAGCAGTCCCACTCGATTCCACCGAGATCGGTACTCCCTTCTTCTATATCCGCCTCGTCATAATCTCGAAACCACTGATCGACCTCGCACGCGCTTAAGCTTCTCCCGAACGGGTAAGCCTGTTTCACTTTAAAGTGTCGGACCAAACCTATTTTCATGAACTAAGCTTCTCCTTCAAGGCATCATATGACCTAATTTTCTTCTTACCCTATCAATATTATGGCAATTGTATCCACTACGCAAAAAAGCCGCTCGCCGTTCACCCAATGACGTGATATCCATCATTGAATGAACGCGAACGGCTACGATTGCCGAGTCGACTTACAAAGTCGCCAGCAACTGGCCGAGCCTGTCGAGATTCTGTTCGTTGCCTTCTATGCAGTAAATCTTCACTTTCTCGAACTCTTCTTTTTCCTTGAAACGTTGACGGAAGATCACCTTGCAGCGACCGCCATCGAGACTCTCGAAAGTTGCCGTTACCCGAAATTCATGACCGAGAAGATGATCGATCACGACCCGCTCCGACGGCACAATCTCAACAAATGCGCAGCGGTTAGGATAATCCGTTCCGTCCGGCCCATGCATGGTGAACCGCCACTCGCCCCCGGGTCTCATATCGCACTCGAGGAACGTATTCGTAAAACCTTTCGGTCCCCACCATTGTGCTAACAAGTCTGGGCTTGTCCACGCCCGAAACACGAGTTCCTGTGGAACATCGTACTCACGCGTGGAAATCAGTTCATTTTCGCCGGCAATCATGCGCCCGTCTTTCCTTCTACGAGCTTACCCAACGAATCCAACATAATGCCGGTGCCATGCTCCCGCATTTCCATCGTATCATGTCCATCGAAGAAGGCACCTTGCTCCGTGAAAATCAGCTTCGTACCGCCCTCTACCTGAATCAGCTCGACGGTTGTAACCGAGACGGACATACGCACGTCGCCCGAGTCGAGCGTGTACGAATAAACGATGCGCTGCTCCGGTAAGATCTCCTGATAGACGGCGTCGAACTTAAAAATCGGTCCTCCAGGAGGTCCGCCGCTGCTGTACTCGCGCCCGCCAACGCGGAAATCGAAGCCGTCTGCCTTCGAGAACCATTCGGCTTTGGTTAACGGGTCCGACCACGCTTGATATACCTTCTCAGGGGAAGCCGCATACGTGCGCTCGACGACGAAGGTACCATGTTTAACGAATCTTTCACTCATTGTTTTTCCTCCTTATTTGGCGGAATTCCGCTCTTGTCGAACAGGAAACTTCCCAACATATTCAAATGCCGGTGCCAACTCGCTTGCCGCTCAAGGATCGGCTTCTCATACTCTGTCTTCATGGCTTGCAGCAGGCTTGTGAAATCCTCGACCTTTAATTCTGCTTGCCCTTGCATACGCTTGGACACATGTCGGAGCTGATCTAGTAGCTTCTGCTGTCGTTGGATCTGTTCGTTGATCTGGTTGATTTGCAGGTTAACGATCTCCAGCGGACTGATCTTCCCACCAATTATGGCCGACTTAATTTCCTCGAGAGATAACCCGAGTTCCTTAAGAGACAAGATTTGATGCAGACGTTTGATGTCCTCCTCGTTATATAACCTGTGGCCGGATTCCGTCTGTCCCGACGGCGAGAACAATCCGATTTGATCATAGAACCGTAATGTGCGTACCGTAAGCCCTGTCAGCTTGGCGAGATCTCCCACCTTCCAATGTCTCTTCATGAACCATCTCCACTCCTAGGCGCTAGCGATTTGCCGGTAACTCTATTGTAAAACATTACGTTACGTAAGGTTCAAGCAAAATTTTTAAGTCATTGAAAATGACCGAGAGAGCTTCTACACCGCGATAGTCGAAAAGGCTGCCTCGCGGCAGCCCCTGTTCACTTCCTTAGCCTCTTTTCTTCACGGGAATCCAGATTTCGCTCTTAAACTGCGGAGACTCCACTTCCGTGCTCTCATTCCAGACGATTTCCGGACCTTCGCTTACTTCATACTCCATGGATGGGAGCCATTCCGCATAGATCCGTCCCCATGCCTCCTGAAGAGTACTCGGAAAAGGACCGACAACCGTGAATACAGCCCATACAGAGGCCGGCACCTCCAACTGCACCATATGACCGGGGGCATCCTTCGTCGTAGCCGCCCCGATATAGTAATCCAGTTCTCCTCCCCCGTCCATTCGATTCTCGCTGAAGTTCGTAGATGCGCTAATCAGGCCCGAAGGTTGGACATTCGATAAACCTTTGACGGTCTGAATCCATTCGGGCGTCAACCTTTCATACATCGCCTGAATGTCCGGATTCACTCCGTGAAAGATGAGCGGCACCCGTTTACGAGTCCCCACAATACGAAAAGCCGGTTTGTCTTCCATACGATAATTCATTTCGCTTCCTCCTCTAATGGTCAACTGAAAGGTCATCCGAGGGTAAGCTTTAAGCGATCGGTCATGGCTCCGGGCTTCAGATGGCGTGATGCCATGAAGGTTCTGGAACGCTCTGGCGAATGCATCCGGAGAAGCATATCCGTACTTCAAGGCAACATCGATGACTTTGCTGTCGCTGACATTCAGTTCTAAACCCGCCAGAGTCAACCGACGACGACGGATATATTCCGACAAGGTGACCCCGGCGAGCAAAGCGAACATCCGTGTAAAATGGTACTCCGAACAGCAAGCAATCCTCGCCACCTCCTTGTAGTCCACAGTGCTCGTCAGGTTTTCCTCCATGTAGTTTAGCGCTTCGTTGAATCTGCCCAGCGTATCCATTCCCTGTAGCCTCCCCTCATCAATAAACTTAACAGGAGCGAAAAATTTCTTCCCGACAATGGATGCACAATTCTGCAGGGTTAAGCAAAAAAACTTGCAGTTACTTAATTGCACGGTTCTCCGCGCCTATAAGTAACGGCAAGTTAGCGATTAACGCCGCATCAATTGTTGCAGCAGACGGGTCAGTTCCCCTAACTCCTCTCCGAGACTGGAGAAGAAAGCGCGATCCTCCCTCTCTACCGCTATGACGGTTTGCGTAGCAATCTCATCCCCGGACTCTGTGACCGAAATCACGTTCGCCCGGGAGTCCGTCGGGTGAGGGCTGCGCCTGATATAGCCCTTTTTCTCCAGCGTCCTAAGCACCTGAGAGGTGACGTTAACGTCCATCTGGGCATGCTGGGCCAGTTGTACTTGCGTAATCCCCGCATGGTTATTCTTATCATTAAGCCACTTGCAGGAAAAAAGCAGCACAAATTGCGGATGCGTCATGCCAAAGGGCTCCAAAGCCTGCCGAATGGACTTTTGCCATAAGTTTGTTACCTGCCATAGCGTAAAGCCCGGGCTTTCTTCTGCTGTATTAAACTCCGAACTCATGTGCCTTTCCCTCCGCGCTGTTCAACATCGCATCTGCGATAATCCGAAAGTCTTGCTCCGATATTTCAAAGTGTCCGAGCCGGAATCGATATCCCCAATTTTTAACGCCTCGCGTAAAGCTAAGCTGCTCCAACAGAGAGCCGATCTTCGTTTCCTTACAGTCAGTGTAGCAAATGTTGCGACGGAAAGGTACGAAAGAATCGGACATCCGGTATTCATAAACCTTGTCATCCGCAACCTGCCCGATCGCAGTGAATGCTTGCAGCGGTTCTCCCTGAACCATGTCCGTACGCGGCGAGTAATAGATCAGCCAATCACCGGGCTGCATCCGCTTGAGCGGTGTCGCCTTCCCATGGCAAAGCTGGGCGAACCCACCTGCCACGCCCAAAGAAACATGAGAAGCGGAGACGACGCCAACCCAGTAACGTCGGGATTTCTCTACGGATTCACTCACTTTGTTCACGCTCCTTTTCCAGTGCAACTGCGACCAAATTGGCCATCGATTTAGGAATCCCAGTCTCCATATGCGCCCCGAATTTAGGTCCCAACTGAGCTGCATTCGGACCTGTGATCTTGACTTGATGAGTAACCCGCGTCTCTCCGTTCGCTTCTGCCAGAAGGTGCTTAAATTGAACCTGAATGCCTGCATCCGGGATATCGGTCAGATCCGAAAAGCCTTGCAAGGGATTGACCTCTGTCAGTTTAAAAGGAAGCGGTTGTTGGCCTTCCGGCTGCAGGAAACCCCTCGTCCCCTGGGCAAATAGCCCATCCAGCGAAGCGCCCGCGATCCCTTTGTCCCATGTAACCCAAGTCGTAATATCGCTGTATAGTTCCCAGATCGTCACTGCCTTCGCTTTGGTCGTAATCGTATGCTCGAATTGCCACATGATTAATCAGCTCCTCATATAGTATCTATTCATATAATATGCATATATATTATATGTGTCAATATTATCTTCTGTTGAAGGGTAAATCAAAGTGAAAGACCGCCGCCTCAACAACAAAAAAAGGTCTTATCGCTTTGAGCACCCAAAGGATAAGACCTTGAAATATGTTTTTCTTATTGAACCGCAAGCCAGATTTCGTTCGTAGAGTTCGGACTGGTGAGGTCCTGACTAATGTAAGCCTCGATAGACGGGAGTTCAGCTGGCGCATACCCGTTGGACGGGAGCCATTCCGAATAGATTCGCTTCCAGGCGTCCGTGATGGCCGTTGGTATCGACCCTTTCACCTCAAAAGCGATCCATTTCGCCGCGGGGAAATCTATGCTCGACAACCCGTCCGGTACGACGCCGGCGTGTTCCGCTGCAATCCAGTAATCCATCGTGTTACTCTCGGGGTTATAATTGTCGCTTATGCCCAACACGCCATGTATTTTACCATTGAGCAATGGAATCAAGCGGTTAACCGTTCCGTTAGCATTCATTTCGGCCCAAAACTCCGGAATACCCGGTCCTTCCGCCTTCTCGCCGCCGCAAGGACATTCACGCTTTACGCCGACAACCTTGAACGCCTCTCTTTCAACTATGCGGTAATTCATAGGTTCTACCCCTTTCAAACTCACCTGTATTGTCAGGCGGTTATAAGATTGCAGCTTCCCGATCCCGTTGCGGGCTTCGCTCGGCGTAACGCCATGCTGTTTGCGGAAAGCTTTGGTGAAAGCTTCGGGAGTTTCGTAACCGTATTTGTAGGCAAGGTCGATAATTTTGCATTCCGAGCTCGTTAATTCTTGGGCCGCCAACGTTAAACGACGTCGCCGCAAATAATCACCGACAGATAAGTCCGTCAAGATCATAAACGTGCGTTGAAAATGAGAAGATGACAGGTTCGCCTGCTTGGCAATCACCTCGATCGTCAGATTTTCCAACAAGTGCACTTCCATGTAGTCAATTGCCTTCTGCAAGGATTCGACCAATGCCATCTCGCTCAGCTCCCAAGGAAAATGATAAGGATTACGGAAGCATAAATCCTGTCTTTCCGTGCTTAGTATGGACAGTTCATTATAACAAAAGGCTGCCGAATAGATGGCAGCCTAGCCATTCCGTTCAATCCATCTATTGCTCATCCGGCTCATATAAAGTTGCGGCGCATTCCTTATAATCTATCTTCCCATGATTTCAAATGCGTTTGAATAAATGCGGCATATCCCCTAAGATTGGCATGAATTCAGGAAATCTTTTCATTGCCTTCATAGGGAAAGGGGTTCGCATCATGTATGAACAGCTTTATTTCACCGATTTTGCCGTAGTATTTCTGTTGGTTGTATTATGGGCGATCGTAACCAATCGTATGGGCCGTCTTCCCTTCCGGAGTACGGAAAAACAGTTAAAGAAAAGCATAAAACGTTTTACCGTTCTATACGTGTCGGCTCAAGCGTTGGTCGTTGCAGAGTTCGTCATTCTGTTCTTGTTAGGCGGGTACGGATTAGACTTTATGCTGGAGAAAACATTACTGACGATACCGCTGCTCGTTCCTTCGGCAATCTCGACGCTCGTATCCTTCTCTACCCTGCGCAAGATCACCCGCCACATGACCGACGAGCTGCAAGCCAACGTTACGGGAGTGGATCGCAAGTTACTTACTTCGCCTAATTTCGTTGTTCCTATTCAAGCTACCCTGCTAAGCGCGATCGTAGATTGTTATACTTTCTATTTCGTGTATCCCTTCGAGCTGAATGTCGGCAACGCTGCTCTCCTGTGGCTTGCATTCGCCTTGATTGTAGCTGCATTGTGGTTCAGTCAGCAACGTCGCAGTGCACAGCTCATGCGAACCGGCTATGCCATGCCGGCTACCAAGAGACTGATACGCGCCACGATCTCGTTTGTTTGCTTTGTCGTCATCGTCAGCGTCTGGTACAGCTTGTCTATGGAGGCCTCCGTTCTGCCCGACCACATGAACATGGGTGACATGCATCAACAGCATGAGAAGAATATGCAATCGATGAGCCACTCCGGCAACAACTCCAACAATGTTGATAAAATAAGCCTAACCACGCTCACAGGTCCTCAAACTGAGCAAGTTGACCAGCATTACGAACTGGTTGCCCAGAAACAACAAGTCAAATTAAGCTCCGGAAAGACGATGGAAGCCTGGACCTTTAATGGCACCGCTCCCGGTCCGGAGATTAGGGTGAAACAAGGCGAAATTGTTGAGGTCGTTCTAAGGAATAAGGATATTGAAGACGGGGTCACCATTCACTGGCATGGCTATAACGTGCCTAATGCGGAGGATGGGGTGGCCGGGGTAACTCAAGATTCCGTACCGCCCGGAGGGACGCATGTGTATCGTTTTCAAGCTAATCAGGTGGGAACGTACTGGTACCATTCGCATCAGCAATCGGCGAAACAAGTCGTCAAAGGGCTGTTCGGCTCGCTCATCGTAGAACCCAACGATACTCCGCAGCCTAATACAAAAGACATCACCGTATTAAGCCATGCTTGGCAGTTGTCGAGTAAATCTACATTAACCCCTTCATACGGGTTAAAGGACACCCTCGATCGTCAGACGATTCCTGCGGGTACGCCTGTTCGATTGCGTATCATTAATGCCCAGAACCTCCCGCAATCATTTCAATTGTCAGGCGCCGCGTTGAAGGTCATCGCGATAGATGGCAACGATGTTCAGGCGCCTACCCAGATAGAGAATCAGACGTTGTTTATCGCCGGCGGCGGGCGATACGATGTTTTATTTACGATGCCCTCAACACCGGTAAGATTGAGCAGCCAAAGCGACTCGGGTACAACTCCGGGAATCGTCTTCAGCGAGACGGAGACGAATGCAATCCCGGCAATCCATAAGAATAATCCTGTATTTGATCCGAGCAGCTATGGGGAAAAACTACAGACTCCTTTTACCATCGATAGCAAATTCGACCGGACATACAGAATCGTCTTAGATAGCCGATTAGGGTTCTATGACGGCAAGTTACATGCTTTATACACGATAAATGGGCGCGTTTTCCCCGATACTCCTTCGTTAACGGTCAAAGAAGGCGATATTGTCAAAACGACTTTTATTAATCGCGGTATGGACCATCATCCGATGCATCTTCATGGACATACGTTGCTCGTTCTCTCTCGGAACGGGAAACCGACGACAGGAAGTCCATGGTGGACGGATTCTCTGGACGTGGCTCCCGGCGAAGTGTACGAAGTCGCCTTTAAAGCCGATAATCCCGGAATCTGGATGGATCATTGCCATAATCTCTTGCATGCAAAAACGGGAATGACGATGCATTTGTCGTATGAAGGCATCACTACGCCTTTCGAGACCGGAAGGGAAACAAACAATCAGCCGGAATAAGCTATTCTCTGAAAGTGCTCCATGATGACTTGGCGAAATTCCTTGGCTGCACTCGTTAAATAACGGCTCTGATGTCTCGATAGCCCAACTTCCCGTATGCATATCGGGTCCTCTATTTGGAGGAAGACAACGTTCTCCAGCGGACGGAATTGCAGTGCCGATCTGGGGATAAAAGAAATTCCCAAGCCCGCTTGAACCAGTGGACTCAGAGTTGCGGGCTCATCGCCTTCATAAGCGTTCTCCGGCACAAATCCTGCCTGCTCGCAGTAAGAATCCATCAAGTCGCGAATACCGTAGCCTTTTTTTAAGCTGACAAACCGCTCTTCCTTCAGTTCGGATAATCGAACCCGTTCCCTGTTCACGAACCGATGGGTCGTCGGCACAATCACGTAAATCTGCTCCTGGAGCACGATATCGCACTCGAGTTCGCTGCCTAGAATCGGCGGGGAAGACAAACAAAAGTCTACCTCGCCTTTTTTGATTTGGATTTCCATCTCATGAGTGACTAACTGTTGGACATGGAACTGGACTTGCGGTCGCTTCACCCGAAACTGATGAAGAATATCAGGCAACATGTAGGCCGTGTTAACCGCGAGCGCCAAAGTACCGTTGTCCGCGCTCGTCAAATCCACGATTTCGCGTTTCCCTTCCTCCAGTTCGAACAATGCCCTCTCTACTCGCCGAAGAAAAGAACGACCGATCTCGTTCAGTCGCAGCCTGCGGCCGCTTCTGCTTCTGTCAAATAAGGAGACGCCTAAGTCCTCTTCCAAACGTTGAATCGTCTTGCTTAACGACGATTGCGTAACATGCAGCAGCTCCGCCGCTTCTGTCATATGTTCCAAGCGAGCTACCGTACGGAAATACTCAAGCTGAAGAAGCTCCAATGGATGATGCACCTCGCATTCCTTCTGATCCATTTCATTATAGAATAAAATGGATTGACTTGAATGCGAATGCACTCATTAAACTGGCTGTTGCGATTGTCCCGATTCCCGATACCGCAAGCCCATAACGACCAGAATGAGGGCAATGATCGTGAGGATGACCCCCAGCCATCGGAACCCGCCAAAGCTGAACGTGCCGCCCATAACGACGCCTGTCAGCAGCGAGGATAACATCGTCCCCACATATCTCGAAGTATTGAACAGACCGGACGCTACGCCTGCCATTTCTTTGGGGGAGCTTCTGAATAATGCTGCTTGCATGGCCACAGCGTTCAGCCCGTTGCTGATACCAAATGCAGCTAACGCCAGACTGACGCTGATTACGGGCGAAGTCGGGGTCAATATTACCAGCCACACCGACCCTAGCGCCATTAGAAGCGCGGACACGACTAGCGCGGGCCGAGGGCCTGACTTGTCGATCCATCGTCCCGCAATTGGAGAAGCAACGAGAGAGCACGCGCCTAACGTCAGCATCAGCATCCCGGTATGAAATTCGCTGACATGGCGCACCAACTGCAAGTAAGACGGGAGCCCGAAGAAGAGCGCGTAAAATAGCAGGTTGACGATCATATTCTGGACATTCACCCCGGCCAAGGCGGGATACCGGGCGAACGTGCGCAAAGGGATAAAAGGCGACGACGTCTTTAGCTCCTGCCGCACGAAAGCGACCAGCGCAGCGAGTCCGATCAAACCGATAATGATGTTCCCGGAAGAGACATGCCCCGTTGATTTGATCGACAGTAAACCAATCAGCAAGCCGACTAGACCGACGGTAAACAGTACAATTCCCGACGCATCAATCAAGATCAACCACTGACGTAGAGACCGATGATGGGCTGCGGATACAGCCGGTTTATCCTTGGGAATCGTCTTACGGGCCAATACAAAGCTTGCCGCCACGAAGGGAAGACTGGCGATGAAGAGCGAAGGCCAGTCCCACCACTTAAGCAAAATCCCGCCGACGAACGGGCCGATGGCCGCCGCTCCGGACAAGAAAATCGATATAACGGACAGCGCGGAAGCTTGTTTTTCCGTCACATGCACTCTTACGATGGCCATCCCCACCGCAACGAGCATACTTGTACCGATTGACTGCACAACGCGGGCGACGATCAACCAACCGAAGTTTGGCGATAAGGAGGCCAGCCACGAGGCCGCGAAGGATACGAACGAGACGATGAGTCCGGCCATGAATATTTTCCTGCGGCCGAACAGGTCGCTGATCTTGCCCATGACCGGCTGAGCGATCGCACTCGCGATGTAAAAGGAGAAAATAATCCAGGAGACGGCGGTAAAGTCGAGACGGTACGCCTGCTGCAGCCTTGCGATAGCAACGGAAATCATGGAGGAGTTTAAGGGATTCAATAGTACCCCCAGACCAACCGAAATCACCAACCACCTATTTCGGGTATTCATTTTGCGTTCCCCCTGAAGTATTTTGATGATAGCGTACCGGAAAACTTCCATTCACTCCAACGCATTCTATGTTATGATTTCATTCATCAGAAGGAATAAAAAGGAGTGCGCAAATGGAACTTCTCCAACTCCAATATTTTCTCGAAGTCGCCCGTCTGGAGCATGTGACGGAAGCTGCACGCAGTCTGCATGTGACCCAATCGTCATTAAGCAAAACGATCCAGCGCCTGGAGGAGGATCTGGGCGTACCTCTTTTCGATCGAACGGGAAGGAATCTGCGCCTGAACGAGTTCGGGAACCGGTTCCTTCGCCGCGCGGAAAAGGCATTGTACGAATTGGAGCAAGGGAAAGAGGAGATTCGCGACTTATCCAGCGGGGATAGTGGCACGCTTGAATTAGCGGTAACGACCGCAAGTCTACTTCCGAATCTTCTTCGGGAATTCCGGAAGAAACGGCCGCTTATTCAATATCATGTACAAATGGTCAGCGCGAACGATATGGCGACGCTGCTTCATAAGGGAGAGGTGGATTTCGGCCTATCGTCTCCCCCTATTCAAGAGGACGACATCGAATGCCGGACGGTGTACGTCGACCCCATTCTCATTGCCGTTCCGAAGACGCATCGGCTAGCTAACCAAAGCAGCGTGTCACTAGAGGAACTGAGAAACGAATCGTTCGTTGGAGTGGCCAAAGGTTACGGCGCTCGCGATTTCGTGGATTCCTTATGCCGCTCTGCCGGATTCGAGCCTCAGTATGTGTATGAAGGGGATGAACCCGCGAGGCTTAGCTCGCTTGTAGAAGCCGAGGTTGGCATCGCCTTCATGCCAAGTACGGCAAGAAACTCGCGGGAACAGATTCATCATCTGCGCATAGAGAAGCACGAGCCGGTGCGGGAGATTGCTCTGTTATGGAACAAGCGACGGTACATCTCGCGGGCTGCTCTGGAATTTCGCGAATTCGTTATCGAATACTTCAAGTCATTGAAATGAAATGCAGGATGAAGCGGCACTCCGGCTGCTTCATCCTGCTAATCCGCGTTATGAGTCCAACCCTTTGCCGCCCACTGGGCGAAGCCGGATCGGCTCGATACCCGCGATTAGAGGACGGTTTATTTGGGTTTGCATAGCCTCGTAGTGCTTATACATTTCGTGACTGACTTCTGCCATACGGTCGATCAGCGCCGGCGGCTCAACAATCTCGAGAGACTTTCCATACGGAAGAAGAAAATACGGCACGTAGGTGTGGAATGAGTGCTCCCCCAGCTTAAAGAGTGCTTCATCGGGCCTCCTACGTTCAACCAGTGCGTGGCCGAACAGCCAATGTTTGCAGAGCTCGTTCAGTGCATGTTCGTGTCCCTGAATGCGGACGAGGACTAATGTCTCGGCATCGAGCGAATCCGGGAGCAAGGAACGTAAGAGGAAATCCCTCGCGGAGAAGGCGGCCGGACGTTCGAAACGGGTATCCGTCGCTTCCAGCCGGACAATGCGATCCACGCGGAAGCTTCGAACTTCCTGCCGTAAGCGGCAAAATCCTACGACGTACCATATCCCTTTCCAGTGGACGATGCCATACGGATCAAGTATCCGATGACTGGGCGCAAGCTCTGTCCCCTTGTCATAGACCATACTCAACGACTCTCCCAAGGCAGCAGCCTCTTCCAACCGTCTCAGCCATTCCAGCTCTTTTGCATCCGTGGGCGTCTGAATAACAGCAAGCCCGTTGCCATGCCTGTTCATTCGTTCAAGCTGGTCTTCGTTGGAATAACGCTTCAGCTTGTCAACTGCACGAGCAAGAGCGTCCGTGAACGGATACCCCGCTTCCCGGGCGAAGATGGAAGCATGAACGAGCGCCTTCTGTTCTTCGATATCGAAGAGCAGCGGGGAGTCGACGAATTCGCCAAGCAGCGTGTAACCGCCATTCGGGCCGGAATCGGCAATAATCGGCGCTCCGCTCGCACTTAAGGAGTCCATGCAGCGATACACGGTGCGCACATGGATCTCCAACTCATCTGCAAGCTGTTGCGCCGTCATCTTCTTGCCCGAACGGAGCAGCCAGAGAATGGACAGCATATTATCTGCTTTAGCCATGTCTCGCTTCACTCCCTAAGCCGTTTTTGCCTAGTATACAATAAAACTACCGACAGTTACGGTCAGTAGTTTTGTTGGCGGCTGATTTTCGTCAAATTACCTGAGTCTATCCTACAAGAGTTTTAATACGTTGCCGACCTCAGCAATCGAGGAATATAAAACAGCGGGTAAATGAGCAAGTACAAATTCGGAATCCACCATTGCAAGTCGAATTCGAGCCTGACAGTCCAATAGGCAACCGCTTGAAGGCCGGAGCAGAATGTCAGCACCAGCGAGACAAGCGCCCATCGTTGCCATGCGTTATCGCCTTTGTGCATGAAGCGGAGGCTGTAGAATCCGGTCAAGGAAATGAACAGATCAAGCGGGAAAAACGACCAATTCCAGGCGTATAAAATCGGGTTCTTATAGTCCAGGTACAAATATTGTTCCGGAATCCATTTCAACGCGGTAATCAGCCAGTAACAGACGAAGGCGATGTCCGTAAACCAGAAAAACCATCTCAACGACTTCAATTCAATCCCTCTCCAATCGTGTCATTGCCTCTCTGACGGTTTGGAATTTCAGATGCGAGTAATGCTCTGACGCGTCAATCGTACCCGGAGCAAGCATGACGGACTCGCCGCGAATCCAGTAAGCTCTCTTAAGCTGGGCAACGCTTTGCATGACCCGTTGATCAGAGGCCGCAGCGTCCGCGATCATTTGCTCAAGGTCGTCGGGCGAGATGGGTATTCGCTTGACGGCTTTGCCGCTCAGCATCTCCCAAAGCCCAATCAACTCGTTCTGCGTGACTGTATTCGCGGACACATGAATCTCTTTATTTGCCATTGCCGGATCGTTCAACGCATGAACAGTTACACACGCAATATCGGACTCGCTGGCGAAAGCGCCCTTCACGTTGCCATCCCCGTACACGCCGACCTCCGATGGCGGAAGGTGGCCGCCAAGTTTGGTCATGTCGCCTAACGTGGATACCCAATACGTAAAGAAGCCGCCTGTATGAATGAACGTGTACGAAACTCCCGCATCGAAGACGGCCTTAGACACGGAAGCGAAGTTATCGAAAATCAAGCAAGATCCGGGTGCAGCAGCGGCATGGTTCACGCCGAATACGGAAGGGACAAGCCGTCTAACCCCTGCGTCTTTTGCGGCTCGGACAAGGATCGTTTCGTCGCCGGATTGCCAATTGACCGCCGATATGACATTATCGACACAATTGCACGCACGCAGCAGACTATCGTAATCATCCAGATCGCCCAAATGGATCGTTGCTCCGACTGCTTGAAGTGATTTCATTTTATTCGCATGAAGTGCGGTTGAAGGCCTTACTAACACATGTACGTCGTTTCCGTATTCCTTGCTGGCCCGAAGCATTTCCTGGCCAAGCAATCCTGTTGCTCCCACGATTAATGTTTTCATCACGCGCCTCCATTTCTCCGCATTATTCGTATTCGTCGTGCAGACGCCACCACGTATACGGCGGGCTCTGCGGCCATCCAGGGGGAGAATCCTCCCATTCCTCCTGACGGCCAAAAGGCGTTAGGTCGAGCAGGTTGAAATCGGCCCTAATTCTGTCCACGCCGCGCGACGTCGTGAAGTAGGTGCGATAGACGACATCATCATTACTCAGGAACACATTCAGACCGAATCCCTTGCCCGCATCGAAGTCGTTGTTGAAACTGTCCCCGTTCGACGAATACCAAGGCACGTTCCATCCCATCCGCTTCTTGTAAGGTTCGATTTGCGACAACGGTGCCGGCGATACGAGCACGAATGCGGTGTCCCGGGCCTGCAGATGGGCAAGATGGCCGATATTGTCGATGAACGAAGAGCACCCCCGACAACGATGGCCGGAGCCCGGCTCCATCATAAAATGATAGACGATCAACTGACGACGCCCATCGAATAGGTCGGTCAATTTCGCCTTCCCGTCAGCCCCTTCAAACTCGTAATCGCGATCAACCCGAACCATGGGCAATCTCCTGCGTTCTGCGGCCAGCGCATCCAATGCCCGAGTAAGCTCCTTCTCTTTGGCCAGCAACTTTTGACGCTCGATCCGCCATTCTTCTTCCGACACAATGTGAGTCATTGCAGCCATACTCATTCGTCATTTCGTCCCTTCTGCGAGAGGATTGGAAAGTTTTGTGCGAGTTGCAATACCATTAGCATAGTCATTTCACTTTTATAATGCAAGTTGAATTGCTTTCATCATGCAAGTATGTTACGTTGGGTGTATGAAAAGATCAAACAACAAGTCACATTGCCCGATTAATTTTGCATTGGAAACTTTCGGAGACAGTTGGTCACTGCTGATCATCCGTGACATCGTCTATTTCGGCAAAAAAACATACGGAGAGTTCCTCGAGTCGGAAGAAGGCATCTCTTCGAACATTCTTGCCAGCCGTCTTGCTCAGCTAGAGTCGAACGGCATTCTCGTCAAGAAGCCCCATGAAGCGGACAAGCGCAAAGAGCTTTATTCGCTTACGGACAAGGGGCTCAATTTAATTCCGATTCTGATCGATATGGCCCATTGGGGCGCTTATTACGATTCGGAGACCGATGCCCCTCGAAAGTGGATCGACGCCGTACAAGCCGATCGGGAAGCGATGATTCGGCTCATTCGAGATACCGTGCGTGACGACGGTTCCATCTTTTGCGGTCCCAACAGCGTGATTGCTAAATTGGAAATGACTTTTTAATTCGGCGGGGAGATTCGGTTTAGCGAAAAGCTCCGCCGGCCGGCCGCTTTCACGGCCAATAGCCCGGAAAAATCGGGCTATCCACTCCCAAGCACCTGTTAAACTTGCGCTAAAAACCCTTCAAGCCGTGTTTTGACATGCGGCCATTCCCTGTCCAGAATGCTGTAGTAAACCGAGTCTCGTATGTATCCGCTAGGCAAGATCATATGGTTTCGCAGTATCCCTTCTTGCTTGGCGCCAAGACGTTCAATCGCTTTTTGGGACCTCACGTTCCGGGAATCGGTCTTGAGCTGCACCCGGATCGTTTGCAGCGTTTCGAAGCAGTGCTTCAACAATAAATACTTGCATTCCGTGTTAAGCGGCGTTCTCCACTTACTCGGTGTCAGCCAAGTAGAGCCAATCTCCAGACTCCTGTTCGGCACCGAAATATCAAAAAACCGAGTGCTCCCCACAATTTTGCCTGATTCCCGTTCGATAATGACAAAAGGCAGGGCACGTTCACTCTCTAAAGCTTTACGTACGTATTCCCTCGCATCTTCCTGCGAAACTATTTGCCCCTGGGTGAGCTCCCAAACCCCCGGGTAGCAGCCAGCCTCATACAACCCTTCGGCATGACCTTTTTCCATCGGTCTTAATTCAACTTTGCTACCGGTTAGCGTTACAGGCAAAACTTCCATTCTCGACACACCCCTTTTGAATCAGTAGGATTTGAAAGCAAATAACTCCATGCAACATTTTCGGCAATGCAGTTGTCTTATTAAAGTACCATATATTTGTAATTAGTTCTTTGGCACCTTCAACAACCGAAAGAACGAGGGATCCGAATATGAAGAGAAAAAATGGGATTGCTGTACTTATACTTGCCGCTGCTGTGACGACTGTTTCAAGTTATGCCCTTAAGGCGAATGCAGGACAGGATACCTCCTCCCCGATAACAGCTCATGACCAGGCTGCGCTTCAAATGGATGGCGTGACGCTCAAAAAACCGGATGCCGCTGCAAATCTCACCAACGAGCAAGCGATTTCGATTGCCTCGAAATACGCGCCAGGATATGCAAAGGAAGCCAACGACATTAACGCAGAGTACCAACTCATGACGAACAACCATTTTGCATTGTTCTCGGAGGCAGCTAAGGAAAAGAATCCTCAACTCCAGAAAGAGGGTTTCCTGAAAGATACTCCTGTCTACATCGTAACCTTCAAAGGGATCACAAAAAAAGGCCATGCCTCTATCGGCCAAGAACCGGTCGTAAATCACGAATTCAATGTCGTCGTTGATGCCAACTCTGGTGAGGTTCTGTATGCCTTTACTTATCGCTAAGTAAATACTTGAACCTACTTAAAAATCTGCATGGATCGCAGGTTTAATGGAGAATATGGAATATCAGCTCAGTCATGAATGGAGGTTCGAACTCACATGAAAAGAGTTTATCTTGCCAGCCCGTTTTTTAATGCGAAAGAGCTCGCTACTCTCGAACAGGTCGAACGGATTCTGGCCGACAAAGGCTTGAACGTATTCTCGCCGCTTAGAAATAACATTGAAAATGTCGAGGTCGGATCTCGCCAGTGGTCGATTGAAACCTTCATGAAAGATATTAAATATATCAAGTGGTCTGAGATTGTTGTCGGCATTTACCATGGCAACTACTCGGACAGCGGGACGGCTTGGGAGTTAGGTTACGCTTTTGCAACCGATAAGCCGGTCATTCTTATTCATGTTGGCACGAACAGCAACCTGATGGTCCACGAAGGTGCCCACGCCAACATCACATTGGAAGAACTGGAAACTTACAATTTCGATAAGCTGCCTAGCTCCTTCTATACGGGCGAAATGTTGTAATGAACAAGGTGAACGAGCATGGCCGTCTTCCCGGTCATGCTTTTTCATTTGGTGCCGCACGCAAAAAATGAGAAGATCGCCTCCACCTTTTGAGAAGCCATAGACGGCAATGCTCGCTATAATCAGGGTTAAAGATTTAACATTATGCGGGAGGAAACCTTTATGGCGGAATGGTTGGGACTGCGGGAAATCGTTCGGGATGAAATACAGCAGCGAGGAGAGGAAGGTTGCGACACGGCAGGTTTCACGGAACGACTGGGAGCGGCCGGCACGGACGAAGCTCCGATTATGGAGGTCTACCATGAATTAATGGCTCTTGAACCACGCGCAGACTTTAAGTATATCGAGCCGTCGGACTTGGAATCGATCCACGCCGAACGCCCGGAAGGGCCGCGCAAGATGACCGCAAACTTAGACGAGGCCGAATGGCAGAACAAGTTTTACGGCGCCTGGCTCGGCCGGTCCGCCGGCTGCGCATTGGGTAAGCCGCTGGAAGCTCACGACTTCATGCAGGGCTCGGGCGGCAGACCCGGCTGGCACAATATTAAACTTTGGTTCGAAGGCGCGGGACAATGGCCGATTCGCCACTTTACACCGGGGGAGTCTACCGCCGAAGCGCAATATGACATGAAGATTGCACGCTGGAGCTCTCTGGCCAGCTGCCGAGAGAACATCCGCTTCATGGAAACGGACGACGATATTCGTTACACGGTGCTTGGCCTGCTCATGCTTGAGGAGCGCGGGCTCGGATTTAACTCCTGGGACGTCGGCAAGTTGTGGCACCGTCGTCTTTCGTTTGGTCAAGTGTTCACTGCCGAAGCGCAAGCCTACCTGAATTTTGCCCGGACCACTTCGCATATTAGCGGTGATCGACCCGATAATTGGGAAGAGCTTGTCCATTGGGGACGTTCCTATTTGAACCCATACCGCGAATGGATCGGCGCCCAAATTCGCGTTGACGGTTATGCCTACGGCGCTGCCGGCAGGCCCGAGCTTGCGGCTGAGCTTGCTTGGCGGGATGCCTCCTTCTCTCACGTGAAAAATGGAATTTACGGCGCGATGTTCTGCTCCGCTATGATTGCGGCCGCATTCGTGGAGAGCGACGTGAAGCGAATCATCGAGATCGGACTCAGCGAAATTCCGCAGCGCAGCCGTCTGGCGGAAGACATTGCACTGGCTGTCCGGATTGCAGAAAACACGACGGATCAACTCGAATTAGTCGAGAAAATCTGGGATGCCTTTAAGCATTATCACTGCGTTCATACCAACAATAATGCCGCACTGTGCGCAGCAGCGCTTATTCATTCCGGCGGCGATTTTGAGAAAGGAATTACGACGGCTGTGCTCGGCGGCTGGGATACCGATTGCAACGGCGCTACCGTCGGCTCCATACTTGGCGCATCGCTTGGGGCGGCGGCGCTGCCCGATGCCTGGATCAAGCCCCTGAACGATACTTTGTACGCAGACGTCAGCGGCTTCCACCCTATTTCTATTTCAGAATGCGCCCGCAGAAGTTATAATGTTTTCCGAAAGCATCAGTGATGTATGCTAAGGGGACGCTGAATGAGATGAAATTGCATATCACCTACGATCATCCGATTCCGATCAACGCTTTCGAGTGGACGCCTTCCACCGATCGGCAATCGCCTCATATCCATTCCAGTTTGGAAATCGGCCTCTGCCTATCGGGCAGAGGCTGTTTCTACTTCGGCAGCAAAAGCTATACGGTTTGTCCCGGCGATATATTTATCGTGAATAACGAGGAAGGCCATATCGCGCAATCCGACCCGGATGATCCAAGCCGATATCTTTTTATTAACTTCGATCCGGCGCTGCTGCTCGCGGAGGAGCCCGGCTTGTTGCTGCCCTTCTCTTACCGTTCTTCTCATTTCCGAAACCATATTGCCGGCGGATCGCCACTGGCGAAGGAGCTTACGCCTTGGATGCTTGCAATCGCACAGGAACTGCGGGACAAATCCCCCGGCTATTTGGCGATGGCCAAAAGCGCGCTGATCCAGTTATGCGGCCGCCTGCTCCGCCATTACAATGAGATGCTGAGCAATGACGAGCGGAAGACGATGGTGCAGGCTGTGCGTCAAACGCAGTCGTTGGCCGCCTTGGTAGAACGCCGCTTCCGTGAGCCGCTGAGCTTGGCTGTGTTGGCGGATGAGCTAGGTGTCAGCGCATCGCGCATCAGCCGCGCATTTCTTGAAACGACAGGCTACCGCTTCTCCGATTACGTCTCTCTCCTGCGCATTCAGGCCGCCAAACGAGAGTTGGCGGGAACGGACAAAGCGATTGCCGATATTGCGTTCGAATGCGGCTTCCAAAGCTTGCCGACCTTTTATCGCGCGTTTAAGGACATCGCCGGCATTTCTCCCATCGTTTATCGGCAATCTATGGGGCTTGCCCCGTGAAATAAGCTGCGCTGCTCTTCTGGATGGACAACGCCGCGAATCGATGCTACCCTTGAAGGCATACGCGACGGCTGGCTGCAAAAGCCCCCTGGCCACATACGGATATCGGGCGGAAGATACGGAGCAGGCCTGGCGTTTGAGCATGGACAAACCCGAAGATTTCCTCGGTATCATCCTGAACTCGCAACTGGCAACCGTAGAAATCATCGGATAAACACGGTAAACGGGAGAGATATCATTCGATGGCGAACAAACAGCAAGCGGAAGCATTCGTGTTCATGAAAGAGGAAGCTTTACCCCTTCGCTACAAACCGATTGCCGGCGAGCCGGTCTCCGCTCGCAATCGTTCGAAAGCCGTCAGCGGAGATTCGGTCGAGTATGAGGAAGGCAAGGACTACATCATCGATTACGACCAGGGGACGATACGCCGTACGGAGGGAAGCCGAATCCCCGACGGGACGCTGCATCCGCTGTACGGGGTGAGCGAATTTGACCACACCAAGTACCCGGATTTCAGCAATCAAATCTACACGGTATACGTCGATTATGCGACGGAATCCGAAACGAAGGGCGAAAGCTTATCTGCCCGCGATATCGAGAGTTCGGGATGGCTTAAACGCCTTGCCAGCAAACTCGCGGCGGGGGAAGAAGCCGTCTACGTCGTTTACGGCGACAGCATCAGCTCGGGCGGGGAAGCCAGCGAAGAGAGTCTGGCCTATTTCGGAAGATTCGCGGACACGCTGAGCGGCATCTACCCCGAAGCCCGTATCCGGATCGTGAACAAGTCGATCGGCGGCGAGGACACGAGCGGAGGCGCCAGCCGCGTTAACGAGGATGTCGTCCCTCTTCAGCCCGATCTGGTCTCCATCGGCTACGGGATGAACGACCAGAACAAACAGCCGGTCGGCAACACGACTTCGTTGGAAGCGTTCGAGCAAAATCTTCGGTATATGATCGATTCGATCCGCAAGGCAGGGGACACCGACATCCTTCTCGTTACGCCATGCGAACCTAATCCGAACTGGCAGTATACGAGCGGCAAGACGTCCCTCTATGCCGACGTCATCCGCCGTCTTGGGGAAGAGTTCGGAATCGGTGTCGCTGACGCCCATGCAGAATGGACCGCCGAGCTTGCGGCAGGCAAGACGCACGAAAGTCTGCTTCTGAACAACATCAATCATCCAAACGATTACGGACACTGGATTTACAGCAAATCGTTCGTGAGCATGCTGAAAGGTTAATGCGTAAGCAAACCGCTTTTGGACATGCAGAAAATGACCGTCAGGGGGCACCTTGTCCCTGACGGTCATTTTTGCGAGCTTGCCGCATGATGGCATTACCGATAACCTGGGGGCTGTCTAAGGTCTTAAGCAATAAAGCAGTATCTCCTCGCTGGAGGTGCCTTATGCGTTCGAATTAATGCGTTTGGCGCAGTATCTCCTGGCTGGAGGTGCCTTATGCGTTCGAATTAATGCGTTTGGCGCAGTATCTCCGGGCTAGAGGTGCCTTGCGCGCTCGAATTAATGCGTTTGGCGCAGTATCTCCGGGCTAGAGGTGCCTTACGCGCTCGAATTAATGCGTTTGGCGCAGTATCTCCTGGCTGGAGGTGCCTTACACGCTCGAATTAATGCGTTTGGCGGTGTATCTCCGGGCTGGAGGTGCCTTACACGCTCGAATTAATGCGTTTGGCGCAGTATCTCCGGGCTGGAGGTGCCTTACGCGCTCGAATTAATGCGTTTGGCGCAGTATCTCCGGGCTAGAGGTGCCTTACGCGCTCGAATTAATGCGTTTGGCGCAGTATCTCCGGGCTGGAGGTGCCTTATGCGTTCGAATTAATGCGTTTGGCGCAGTATCTCCGGGCTGGAGGCGCCTTACGCGCTCGAATTAATGCGTTTGGCGCAGTATCTCCGGGCTGGAGGTGCCTTACGCGCTCGGTATGGAGCAGCAACCAGAAAGAGATGTATCTCCGCAAACTTAAAATCGTGAGCACAAAACAAGGGCTGCCCCTTAGTCTTTCACTATGGAACAGCCCCGCCTTAAGAACATCCTCGGCATCTCACCTATCCTTTATCTATCAATTACCGTAAACCTCAAATTCATAAAGGGAATACCAGTATATCGTCCCCCGCTCTGTCGCATACATCCTTACGTACCTCGCATTCACCGGCTCAAAATAAATCCCGTCGATGCCGCCGTCTCCGGTCGTTGTCGCGTAAACGTCCGTCCAGTTGATTGCATCGTTCGATACTTGAATTTTATAGCTTTTGGCATAGGCGAACTCCCAGTTCAGCTTGACGCTGTTGACGCGGGTTTCCTGCCCGAGATCGACATAGATCCATTGCGGATTCGTATACAGGCTGGACCATCTGGTCGTTGTACTGCCATCCACAGCTTTATCCGCCGTGAGCGCGGAAGTTTCATTGGAGGAGGCTGTCGCCGTTTTACTTAACGCCAGATTCGGTTTGCCGTAAACCTGGAATTCATAGAGAGAGTAGCCGTAGAACGAGTAGGCTCTCTGCGTGCCGTACATTCTGACGTACCTCGCATTGACGGAATTAAAGAAAATGTCGTCAATCCCCCCGTCCCCATTCGTTGTCGTATACACATCCGTCCAATTGGTCGCATCGTTCGACACTTGAATTTTGTAGCCTTTGCCGTAAGCGAGCTCCCAATTCAGGATGACCCGATTGAGGTTATACGACTGCCCCAGATCGATCATCATCCATTGCGGGTCCGTAAACTGGCTCGACCATCTCGTTGTCGCGTTGCCGTCAATGGCATTGTTCGGAGTTAGGGTAGCGTCTTGATTGGAAGACGACGTAGCGGTCTTGTTTACCGCCAGATTCGTTGTCGTCCCCGCCCCGACGCTGTCTCCGTATACCTGTAGCTCATAAATGGAGTAACCATACGCGGTTCCCCTCTCCGTTGCGTACATCCTTACATACCTTGCCGTTGTAGGCACAATGCCGATATCATCCACACCGCCGTCGCCTGTCGTTGTTGAATACATGTCCGTCCAATTGGTTGCGTCGTTCGACACTTGGATTTTGTAGCTTTTGCCGTACGCATTTTCCCAGGTAAGCTTGACACGGTTGACATTATACTGCTGCCCAAGATCGACGTACATCCATTCCGTGTTGGAATTTTGCTGACTCGACCACCGGGTTCCAGGCAAATTATCGACAGCTTTGGCAGCGGTCAGGGACGAACTTTGGTTGGAAGAGGAAGCCGCCGTTTTACCGCTCGCCAGATTCACCGGAATCGTGTACGTTCCTTTCGTGAATTTGTAGATGTCCTCGTACATCTGCCTACCGTCATACACCCCATTCACGCCGCTATTGTTCTTGTTTTTATAGAAATTGTATATCCCGAAAATATCCTGGTACCAGCCTTTGATCGCTCCTGTCATATACCCGTATTCTGCGCCGGCTTTCAAGTAATTCTCGAACCGGGTTCTGAAATCGGGGTCGAACATCGCCCTTTCGTCGAATTCCATCTCGATGCCTTTGTTGTACGTGATGATTTGGTCGTTCGTGATTGTCATTCTGGAATAATCGGTGCTCGGAACAAAATAGTGGTTAGGCTGCTGGATGGCGAAATCGAAGGAATAGTTTTTCCAGTTGTTGCTTTGCCCTGCGCCGAAATACGGAATCCACGTAAATTTCAGGCCAAGCGTATGGAGGTAGTTGCCGGAGTTATTGATCGCATTCACTTCGCCGGCATTGCCGGTGTCGATATCTTCGTGGAACCAATAGAAGCCTTTTAATTCGAGATTGCTGTAATTGGCTTGGTTCCATCTGCTTATTACCTTGTCGATATACCACTTGGTTACCTTGGTCAAGTTGCTTGGCGTCGAATTCAGGTTCTCGCTGATGCCGTCGTTATCGACATCCCCGAAATTGGTGATCTCATGGTTGGGGTAAGGCACCATAATGTACACTTTGGACTTGTAGTTTGCTTGATTCAGCGTCGTTGCCACTTGTTGGGTAGCCTGATTCAGGGCATCGAGCTGCTGGTTGGCGGTGAAAAGACGATTCATATACCATTCCCAATCCGCCTTGTACGTCCATTTGGCAGGGTCCGCCGTGTCGCCGAAGTCCCGGTAATCGGGCGTGTTGATGCCGAGGAACAGAAACGAGTCGAAAAAAGTATCGTCCATCGCATTACTGCTGTTGTAGTGCGCAACATAGGGCAGCAATGTGTTTTTGTCGTACGTGCCGATTTCTTTGCCCTCGTATGTCGTTCTCCCGCCGTAGTAGCCGGTATACAGCAAAGCCAAATTCTTCACGTTTCCGGATGCTGCGGTGTTAGGCGGAAAATATCCCGTCGCCGCGGATGCTTTCTCTACTGACGGATAACCGGCAAACACAATTGTAAAGACGAGCACACACGATAACACCAACGAGCTTACTCTTGGATACTTCAGACTCCGTTTCATTTTTCATCCCCATTTCTTAGGTTTGAATGACATTCGCAAGTCTGGTACATGGGTTTGATCCGGCCGGCCAGCGATCCCAAACGCCCCTTTCACCACTCATTCTAGGGGGCGATTTTAAGCGGAATATATAGATTGTTGTTTACTTTGATATACACTTCTTTACATTTCATGCCTAAACAACCCTGGGATTGCCCGGGCAGAGTTGACCGGCACGTTATCATAGTCGCCGAATCTCATCCCGTCAAGAGAAAAAGTGAGAATGATGTCGTTGTGCTGTGATAATGTCACCCTATAACTGTTCTGAGATAATGTCACTATGAGACAGGAGACAGTGACATTGAGCAGAGCCGAATTGAAGAAGGT
>NZ_JBHSMI010000022.1:0-13510 GCF_042655525.1 Cohnella soli | reverse complement strand
GATGTATCCGGTCTTAGCATTCGTTTCCGAATGTTATCCCGATCTGAGGGGCAGGTTGCCTACGTGTTACTCACCCGTCCGCCGCTAACCAAGTTAGTTGCAAGCAACTAACAAAGTCCGCTCGACTTGCATGTATTAGGCACGCCGCCAGCGTTCGTCCTGAGCCAGGATCAAACTCTCCATAATAGTTGAAGCCGAAGCTTCTTATTACAGAGCCTTTTGAGGCTCATTCACTGCTGGTCTTACTTTTGTTTCTTACGCTCTATGTTCAGTTTTCAAAGTACAATTTGTTGCTTATTTTGTGTGCCGCGTTAACGGCGACTTGAATATAATATCACGATGGGCGAATGAATGCAACATATAATTTCAACTTTTTTTCATTGCACTCTTCGCCCATCATCCTCCCCAATTAGCCCCGGCTTTTCAGCCACGCTAACTGCGCATTCCAGCGCAGTTCACCCCAAGCCAATTCCGTTAAAGCAGGTGATTTTCCACCTAACCCGATGGTATAGAATCGTGAAGCGGATTGCCATCCAATTTCTATACCGAACGCTTGCCGGAAAGCTTCAGCTGGAATATACGTCTTTCCTTTAACGACTTGTGCCGCAGACTGAAGTATAATCGCTTTGCCGTTCAAATACGCTTTATTGCTGCCGACAGTCATAACCAACTTCTTGCCTTCTTTCGTTACAGTCAACTTGCGCCCTTTGGCTTCCCATACGAGATTCCCTTTAACTGCCCCGGCAATCTCTTTCGCAGGCACAAGCATTTTCCCGTTCCGGACAACTGGCGATACCGCTAACGAAGAAAACTTCCCCTCTACGGCAACTGCGGCCGGGTAACCGATTTTACTCGTAGAAACAACCGCGTCGATCACTTGCTTCGAAGGACCTGGCACCGATTGCTGTAACGATTCTCCTACGTAGTCTTTCCACTCGCCGGTTCTCGCATCGATGATCGGCGCTTGCCCCGTATAGAAACGAGGAACTTCCGGTCTTACGACCATTCGATAGAAAGGCTCTGCCTTCCATGTTTCCGTCGATACTTCTGTAACGACATACTGAAGTTCGATGTCGTACATCGATAACAGCAACATTCTGGCGTATGCTTTGGTAATCGTCGGCTTACCGATGACCTTATCCGTCGGTATTGGAATGTTTAAGTTTGCGGGGAAAGTCCCCTTCGTAGCATCGAGTGAATAGAAAGATGCCATCTCATACCCTAACAACCTTTGATCTCCAAAAGGGTTCGTTAAATTAGGCTGCGCATGATCAACGAGCAAACGAGCCGCTGCAGACGCTGTCAGCATACTCTTCGGATGAGCGAAATCGGTTTTGGCCCAGCTCATTTCATAGGAGACGACTTCTCCGCTAATTCGATCAACAAAAGCGGAAAACGATGGCTGGCTCAGTCGGATTCCGTCAATCGAGCGATCGAAACGGATTTTATGCACGCCTTTGCTGTCCGTTCGGGTCGTATACTCGGATTCCGGATACGAATCTTCCATCCATTCGGCGTTCAATTGCCATGGTTGATTTTCCAGAAACGTTTTTGCGATCTCAGTCGCTTCTTTCCGTCCTACTTCCTCTTTGGCAAGATCGAAAGCTTCCTGAGCCGGGCCCCACCCATTCAGATCCACAGGCCACTTCGTATGGCGATAAGAGAGCAACTCGCCATCGGAGCTTCTAAGATCAACTTCCCCGGTTTCCGTGGGGTGGCCTTCCGTGTCCAGTTCGGGCATCATGAAATAAATTCGCCAATAATCGTTCGGGTGAACGATTCTTTTCGCTTCGGTAATTTCCGCGTTTTCGGGGATTAACTTCAATTGCTTCGCTCTGGCAACCGCAGTCTCTTGATTGCCGATTGTAGCCGATATCGATTCTGCTGCTGCCGCTTGCGGCAACGGTTGAGCTGTCCCCGCCCACATTAAAGCACACGCCATCATCGCTAATGTCCATTTTCTCATGAAACACCCTCCGTCTGGCCAAAGTCTTTTACATATACTGGTTAGACGACCGGTAGGCGATTTTGTTGCTTCATTTGCATAAAAAAAGGACCGCCCAGGAACGATAAGTTCCCAAGCGGCACCTGTGCAATTTCTTATTTCGTCGAAAACAATTCGCAAATGTACAGTTGGCGATTTTGTGCAAGATTGATGATTTGGCCATTTACGGAAACCATCGGACGAGTTGGATTATTGCGGTCCGTAAAGACGATTTCTCCGACTGCACCGTTGTTCAGCTTCACGAACACACCGTTGTGGAATTGCGTCGTCCGTTCGATGAAGGCCTGTACGTATAACGGATCAAGCTTACCGAACGATCCGGCATGCAGTTCTTCTAGCACGAGGTACGGAGATTCTGCCTTCCGGTAAAGCCGATTCGACGTCATCGCATGATACATATCTGCAATAGCAACGATTTTCGCATACGGATGAATCTTCTCGCCTTTTACCTTCATCGGGTAACCGCTGCCGTCGATTCGTTCGTGATGCTGCAATGCGGACAACCATACGCCCTGGTTCATTGAGGCGACGCCTTCGAGAATACGGAAACCGTATACGGTATGCTGTCGCATCTCCTGGACTTCCTCTGCCGATAGTCGGGATGGCTTGTTAAGTATCGCTGCGTCAACTTTAACGTTGCCGATATCGTGTAACAGTCCTGCCATCGCCACAGGAAGCCAATCTCTATCAGGAAATTTGTTCCATTTTGCGAGTTGGTACGATGTAAGCGCGCATAGCACACTGTTACGAACCATAACATCGGGTTTCCCCGCAACAGGAGGAGACTGAAACGTGAGCACGTTGTAATCGTCGATATGCTCAAGAAGAGCGCTTAAACCATTCCGCATCTCGAGCACAGGAAGCTTCTGTCCGGAGCTGACCATCGCCATCATCCGTTGCAGCAATTTCTCCATGTCGAGAAATTGCTGCTGAAGCGGCGTAATCTTGACTTCCGTCGTCGCTGCGGTTTCATCGGACGCCGAATCCGTCGAAGTTTCTTCTACACCGTTGCGCAGGACGTCCACAGTTGAGATCAGGAACGAGTGCAAAATGTCCGTATCTCTCTCGGAAAGCGTACGCCCTTGCTGCAGCAATACGCTGCCAAGAGCTGTCTGAACGTCGCTGGTCAATCGGTCGCCAACCTGAACTTGCGCTACCGGAATTGTCGGCATGCCGCATCTCTCCCAAAGGCTGAGTCTTCTATTGCTTATTCAACGTCCGATCCTTCTTCGGCGCCTTCGCCTTCCGTGTCGGAGTCTTCGCTGCGCGGCGCGCGCGCGACGGTGGCAACGGAATCCTCATCCCGGATGTTGATCAGTTTGACGCCTTGCGTAATACGGCCCATCGTATTGATGCCGGACATGCTCGTGCGGATTAACGTGCCGGAAGTCGTCATGATCATCAAGTCTTCGTCATCGTGAACGACTTTCAGGCCGACGATCGAACCATTCTTGTCGGTGACGTTAAGCGTCTTGATGCCTTTGCCTCCGCGCGTCTGAATACGATATTCGGACATCGGTGTCCGTTTGCCGTAGCCTTTGGCCGTTACGATGAGAACCTCTTGGTCCGGCGCCACGACGTCCATGTCGATGACTTTGTCGTCTTCGTCGAGCTGGATGCCTTTAACTCCCGTCGCGGAACGTCCCATCGGGCGCACGTCCTGTTCTTTAAAGCGGATGGACATCCCTTGGCTCGTGCCCATAACGATCTCGCTGTCGCCGTTCGTCAGCTTCACGCCGATCAAATCGTCGTCTTCCCGTAGGGAGATTGCGATCAGGCCGACTCTGCGGATGTTGGAATAATCGTCGAGCGGCGTCTTCTTGACGATCCCGTTGCGGGTCGCGAAGAAGAGGAACTGGTTCGGATCGAACGACTCGACCGGAATAACCGCATTGATCGTCTCTCCCTGCTCAATCTGAATCAGGTTGATGATCGGCGTTCCACGGGCAGTCCGGCTCAAATCCGGAATCTCATACGCTTTAATCCGGAACACGCGGCCTTTGTTCGTGAAGAACAACAAGTAATGATGGGTGTTGGAGATAAACAGGTTTTCGATAAAATCGTCGTCCTTCGTCCCCATGCCCATAATGCCCCGGCCGCCGCGCTTCTGGCTACGATACGTCGATACTGGAAGACGTTTGATGTACCCGGTATGAGTCATCGTAATGACGACGTCATCGCGAGGGATCAAGTCTTCGTCGAGAATCTCGTCGTCGCTGACCGTAATTTCCGTGCGGCGTTCATCGCCGAATCTCATTTTCACTTCTTCGAGCTCGTTGTAAATAATGTCGTTCACAAGTTGCTCGTCCGCGAGAATCGCTTTGTATTCAGCGATTTTCTGTTGAAGCTCGGCGTATTCTTGTTCGATCTTCTCGCGTTCCAGGCCGGTCAGGCGTTGCAAACGCATATCGAGAATCGCTTGCGCCTGATCGTTCGACAATCCGAAACGAGCGATTAACCCTTCGCGAGCTTCCTCGGTCGTGCGCGACGCGCGGATAAGCGCAATGACCTCGTCCAGATGGTCGAGGGCGATACGCAAACCTTCGAGAATGTGCGCGCGGGCTTCGGCTTTCTTCAGATCGTATTCCGTGCGCCGACGAATGACTTCAACCTGGTGCTGTATATAGTGGTAAAGCATATCTTTCAAATTCAGAACTTTAGGCTCGTTGTTCACGAGCGCAAGCATGTTCACGCCGAAGCTTGTCTGCATCTGCGTCTGTTTGTACAAGTTGTTCAGCACGACCGTCGGCGTAACATCGCGGCGCAGCTCGATAACGATACGCATGCCGTTGCGGTCGGATTCATCGCGAAGATCGGTAATGCCGTCGATCTTCTTCTCGCGCACAAGTTCGGCGATCTTCTCGACAAGACGGGCTTTGTTCACTTGATACGGGATCTCGTGAACGAGAATACGCGCTTTGCCGTTCGTCTCTTCGATTGTCGCCCGAGCACGCATCGTAACCGAGCCGCGGCCCGTCGCATACGCTTGGCGAATGCCGACACGACCGAGGATGAGTCCCGCCGTCGGGAAATCCGGTCCTTTGACGTATTCCATCAAGTCGTATGGGGTCAGTTCGGGATCGCGAAGCAGTGCCTGAGTGCCATCGATGACCTCTTTCAAGTTGTGAGGAGGGATGTTCGTCGCCATCCCGACCGCGATACCTGTATTGCCGTTAACGAGCAAGTTCGGGAACCGGGCAGGCAAGACGACTGGCTCTTGTTCTTCGCCATCATAGTTCGGCCGATAATCGATCGTTTCTTTGTTGATGTCGCGGAGCATTTCCATTGCAATCTTGGATAGACGAGCTTCCGTGTACCGCATCGCTGCCGCCATATCTCCGTCGACCGATCCGAAGTTTCCATGCCCGTCGACGAGCATGTAGCGAAGGGAAAAATCCTGCGCCATCCGCACCATCGCTTCGTAGATGGAAGAATCGCCGTGAGGATGGTATTTGCCGATAACTTCGCCGACGATTCTCGCCGACTTCTTATACGGCTTGTCCGGAGCCATGCCGAGTTCCGACATCGCATACAAAATCCGTCTATGAACCGGCTTTAGTCCGTCGCGAACGTCCGGCAATGCGCGGCTAACGATAATGCTCATTGCGTAATCCATGAACGATTCCCGCATCTCCTGACCGATCTCGCGGTCGCGGATTTGGGAGCGTTGTTCTTCCGACATGAGGATCCTCCTTAGCAAATATATCAACGGGTTCGATTTCGCTTGGAGGCGGCGGAACGCACACCACAAAACGAATTCCGTCATAGGTTAGAAAACGGGCAAGAATGACAAGGAAAGCCATTCGTGCCGAATCAAACACAATAATTTCATTATACCATAATGCCCAATGGAAAGGGTGAATGAACAGGCATGTCCATACAGCGCGTTCGCAGCAAATGGGCCAAAACCGACGTTCTTCTTGCCGATGCCGATTTAAGGCGGCATGTACCGGATACCGCGCGTTTCGATCGTTCTTCCGTCGAGGCGTACTTGCAGAAACACGGCATGATCTATGTAAAACCGGTGGATGGCACGTTCGGCAGAGGCGTTATCCGCGTTGAGAATGCAGAAACGGCCGTTTCCCCTTACCGTTTCCAATCCGGCGAGACGAAGTATGCGTTTGCTACTTTCGATGACATGTATAACAAGCTTATATCCGTGAAAAAAAACAAACCCTATCTCGTCCAGCAAGGCATTCATCTACTCAAACACGGAGGCAGAAGATTCGATCTAAGAGTGATGGTACAGAAAAATCCGCAATCAAAGTGGGAGACGACCGGTATGATTGGTCGTCTGGGCCATCCGCGCAAGATCGTCACCAACTATCATGCCGGCGGAACGCCGATGCCGCTCGATAAGCTGTTCTCCTCGCATCTGACACAAACGCGCCGTACCGCTTTCGAGAACAAACTCGGCAAGCTCGGCGTCGACATTGCCGCCGCACTGCAGAAAAAATATCCTCGCCTGAAAGAGATCGGCGTAGACGTCGCGGTTGATACGAAACTTCATCCCTGGGTACTCGAAGTGAATACCCTCCCCGATCCGTTCTTGTTCAAGAAGCTTCCGGATCGCGCCGTCTTCCGCAGAATGTACGCTTATGCAGTCGCTTACGGCAGATTCAAACCTCGCAAACGAGGCGCTTCTTAATCTGCAGGGGGTATCCCTTAGGCAGAGATACCCCCTGATTCTTTATTCGTCATAAGCTAATGACTTATATATCCAGGTTCTTAACGAACTTCGCGTATTGCTGGATGAATTCGCGCCGCGGCTCGACGTTGTCGCCCATAAGCGTGTCGAACATGAGGTCGGCTTTCATTGCGTCTTCGATTCGAACTTGAAGCATCGTGCGGCTGGCCGGATCCATCGTCGTCTCCCACAGCTGCTCGGCGTTCATCTCGCCCAAACCTTTATAACGCTGTACATTGAGCTTCGTCCCTTCCCCGAACTCGGCGAAGATCGCGTCCCTTTCCTTCTCGTTCATCGCGTAACGAACCGTCTTGTTACGCTCGATCTTGAACAATGGCGGCTGTGCGATGTAGACGTAACCTTCTTCGATCAGCTTACGCATGTACCGGTAGAAGAACGTCAGGATGAGCGTGCGGATGTGCGCGCCGTCGACGTCGGCATCGGTCATGATAATGATCTTGTGATAACGCGCTTTCGTAATGTCGAAGTCGTCGCTGATGCCTGTGCCAAGCGCCGTAATCATTGCCCGGATTTCCAGGTTGGACAAAATCTTGTCCAAGCGAGCCTTCTCAACGTTCAAAATTTTGCCCCGCAGCGGCAATATCGCCTGGAAGTGGCGATCGCGGCCTTGCTTGGCGGACCCGCCTGCGGAGTCGCCTTCGACGATGTACAATTCGCTGATCGACGCATCCTTGGAGGAGCAGTCGGCCAGCTTGCCTGGCAAGGAGCTTACTTCTAGTGCGCTCTTCCGGCGGGTCAATTCGCGCGCCTTACGCGCCGCTTCCCTCGCCCGAGCTGCTTGTAAGCCCTTCTCCATCACTTTACGGGCGACGCCCGGATTCTCGTCGAGGAATTGCAGCAGCTTCTCGCTGAACAACGATTCCACGATACCGCGGACTTCGCTGTTGCCCAGTTTTGTCTTCGTCTGGCCTTCGAATTGCGGCTCCGGAATTTTGACCGAGATAATCGCGGTCAAACCTTCACGTACGTCGTCGCCGGATAAGTTCGATTCGCTTTCCTTCACGAATCCCATCTTCCGGGCATAATCGTTAATGATCCGCGTTAATGCGCTCTTGAAGCCGGATTCGTGCGTACCGCCTTCATGCGTATTAATATTGTTCGCGAAAGAGTACAAGTTCTCGGAGTAGCTGTCATTGTACTGCATCGCGATTTCGCAATGAATGTGTTCTCTCGCACCTTCCACATAGATCGGCGTCTCGTGAAGCGCTACGCGCGTCCGATTCAAATATTGCACGAACTCGACGATACCGCCCTCGTAGTGGAACGAATCGCTCATACCGGTTCGCTTATCCGTCAAATTCAGCTGAATGCCTTTGTTCAGGAATGCCAGCTCTCGAATACGCCCGACCAATACATCATAGTCATAGGTCGTCGTCTCCGTGAAAATCTCCGCATCCGGCTTAAACCTCGTCTGCGTGCCCGTCTCTTGCGTCTCGCCGATCACCTTAAGATCGTATTGAGGCGCGCCACGGCGATATTCCTGCTGGTGGATGTGGCCGTCGCGTTTGACCGTGACGACAACCCACTCTGACAGCGCATTAACGACCGAAATGCCGACCCCGTGCAAACCGCCCGACACTTTGTATCCTTCGCCGCCGAACTTTCCCCCGGCATGAAGAACGGTCATGACGACTTCGAGCGTCGACTTCTGCAGCTTCGGATTCAAGCCGACCGGAATGCCCCGCCCATTATCGATAACCGTAATGCTGTTATCTTCTTCTATGATGACGTCGATCCGCGTGCAGTAGCCGGCCAACGCTTCGTCTATGCTATTATCGACGACTTCCCAGACCAGGTGATGCAAGCCCTTGCCGCTCGTGGAACCAATGTACATCCCGGGGCGTTTGCGGACCGCTTCCAACCCTTCCAATACCTGAATCTGACTTTCATCGTACGTGTTTTGCTGTGAATTCACGGACAAACCTTCCACCGCCTTTTTTACGTAACCGCTGCTGATTAACGACTCAGTGAATACCTCGCCTAGCCTTCCAAATAATGCGCCCGCTTCTTAAGCGTTGACGTAGAAATTGGCGAATAATACACTTTATGCTCCGTTACGACAATCGACTTCGGATCTTCCTCTCCGATCGTTTCCACTTCCTTGTTCTTCTGAGCATGCACGATAAATTGCCTCGACAGCTTGGACGATTGCTCAATGGAAATGTCGAAGATCGCTACGAGCTGAGAAGTTCGTATAATTTTCTCCCCGCCTAAATGTAAATACACGGAGTCCCTCCTCGCTTTAGCGCAGCACTTGACCGTCTCTCACGTGAAAAAGAGATGCGTCTTTCAATCGGCTCATATTCACGCTCTCAAGCCCCGTCGTCGTAATGAACGTCTGAACCCGGCTTTGAAACGTCTCTATTAGCTGGGTTTGACGGGTCTGATCCAATTCAGACAATACGTCGTCCAGCAGTAATAACGGGTATTCCCCGATTTCCTCGTGCATGAGTTCCAGTTCGGCCAGCTTCAGCGACAGCGCCGCCGTTCTTTGCTGTCCCTGGGAGCCGAACGCTTGCACGTCCTTGCCGTTAATGGCGAAGGTGAGATCGTCCCGATGCGGACCGGTCAGCGTCGTTCCCCGCCTGAATTCCTGATCCTTGCCTTCCCTTAACTTTATCATAAATTGCTCGAATAAAGAAGCTTGATCTTGGGTATCTATGCCATGCCCGTTGCCGAATGAAGGCTTGTAATCCACGGTTAAATGCTCGTTGCCTGCCGTAATTCCGGCATGGATTTTTTCCGCCCACTTTTGAAGCTTTACAATGAAGTTTTTCCTTTTTTGCATCATTTTAACACCTGTTGTTACAAGTTGCTCGTTCCACACTTCGAGCATGTCGGGAGAGGCTTTGCGCACATCCGTCATCTTCAAGTAATTGTTCCGTTGTTGAAGAATTTTCTGGTACTGCTGCATGTCGTACAAATAACCGGGGTGCGCCTGGCCGATTTCCATGTCCATGAACCGGCGGCGCACACCCGGTGCTCCCTTAACGATATCGAGATCTTCCGGCGCGAACAAGACAACGTTCAGCGTGCCGACGAAGCTGCTGAGCTTCCGCTGCTCCAGCCCGTTCACTTTCGCTTTCTTCCCTTGCGCCGACAACTGCAGTTCCAGGTTCACGTCTCCATGTTTTCGACGCATCTGCGCTCTAATCAACGCCGAGCTCTGGTTCCATCCGATCAGTTCCTTATCCTTCGATGTCCGGTGAGACTTCGTGAGCGATAATACGTGGATCGCTTCGACCAGATTCGTCTTGCCTTGTGCGTTAGGTCCGATGAAAATATTGACCCCGCCCTCGGTAGACAGCTTCAACGAATCATAATTCCGATATCCGTGAAGCTCCAATGTATGCAATTGCATTCGCGTATTCCTCTCCGCTTAGCGGTTAACGACAGTAAAGCTGCCGCAGCCTTCGACATTGACAACGTCCCCGACTCTTAGCTTGCGTCCCCTGCGATTGTCCGGTTCCCCGTTGATCGTCACTGAATTCTCCGAGAGAAAATGTTTCACTTCCCCGCCCGTGCCGATGCAATCGGCCAGCTTCAGAAACTGACCTAGCGTAATGTATTCGGTCGATATGCCGATGTTCTTCATCCAAGATCGCCTCAGTTCGTCGTCCGGTAAGGAAGGATCAGATGCAAGCTGCGGTCATGATCGTTCGGCCGGATAATAATCGGACTCATCGCACCGTTGAAGCCGATAAGAAGTTCTTCGCTGTCGATCACTTTAAGCACGTCCAGCATGTATTTAGAGTTAAACGCGATGCGAAGCGGCTCGCCTCTCATCTCTTTCACGCTAAGCTGCTCTGTTACTTTGCCAAGTTCGGAAGAGCTGGACGAAATCTCGATTCCGCCTTCTTCCAGCGTAACAAGGCGAACGATGTTGGTCTTTTCTTCACGGGAAAGAAGGTAAGCCCGATCGATCGAATCGCTGAGCGCTTTCGTGTTGATCACCAGTTCTGTTTTGAACTGTTGCGGAATAATTTTGGAAGTATCGGGATATGTTCCGTCGAGCATCCGCGAGAAGAACAGGACATTGCCAAGCTTGAACAGCACTTGATTGTCGGCTACGACTATGTCAACAAGCACGTTCTGATCGGGAACGATTTTGGCAAGCTCGTTCAGCGTTTTGCCTGAGATGACGATATTGGAAAATCGAACGTCCGTCGCGGCAACAGTAGCGGAGCGGCTGGCCAACCGGTGACGGTCCGTTGCTACAAACTTATAAGTGCCTTCTTGTAAATTCCACAGAACGCCTGTCAATATCGGCGTCGATTCGTTTGTCGTTACGGCGAATACCGTTTGACGAATCATGTCGCGCAGCAAATCGCCGGCGATCGATACGACCTGGTCTTCCTGTATGGAAGGAAGAACGGGGAATTCCTCAGGATCCAGTCCTACGAGTTGAATTTCCGTCGCACCGGATGTAATCAACGTCTGAAAACGGTCTCCCACTTCGATGTGGACTTCCTCGTTCGGCAGTTTCTTGACGATTTCGACGAAAAACTTCGCTGCAAGCACGACGCTTCCGGTTCGCGTTACGGTGGCGACCGTCTTGCTCTGCGTTTCGAGCGGAATGAAGCTTTGAATCGAAATATCGGTATCGCTGGCGGTTAGCGTCACGCCGGAATAAGTCGCGTCGATCTTGATTCCGCTAAGAATCGGGATGGTCGTACGGGATGCGACGGCTTTCGATACGTGTTGAATCGCTTCGTTCAGCTCTCCGCGCAATATGGTTAATTTCATATCAAGCACCTCGTCGAATTTGTCGGTTGCTGCGCTACATGAGGCTTCTCTACGCCCATTTAACGCTTATTGTAGCATGTTTTAAATATTAAAGTCGTAGTAGGTCCCGTGAATATGTGGATAACAGCGAAAAAAGTCGAAAATAACGCCTATCCACATGTGGATGCATTGTGCATAGGCGTTGGTGTCGTTTTAGGTTAAATTTTTGATTTTCTCGGTGAGGCTGTTAATAATTTTGTACAAGTCCTGATCGACCTTCAGCAATTGCGATATTTTCTCGTGCGCGTGAATGACGGTCGTATGGTCGCGCCCGCCGAACGCATCTCCGATCTTCGGTAGCGAATAGTCCGTTAGCTCGCGGGAGAGATACATCGCAATCTGCCTCGGGAAAGCGACGGCTTTCGTACGCTTGCGCGCCTTGAAATCTTCAAGTTTAAGCCCATAGAAGTCGCCGACTCGCTGCTGGATATCCTGCATCGTGATCAGTCGGCTTCGGCCCGTCGGCAAAATGTCCTTAAGCGCCTCTGCCGCAAGATGCGCCGATATGTCCTGATTCGTCAGCGAGGAATAGGCGACGATACGGATGAGCGCACCTTCGAGCTCGCGGATGTTGGAATCGATCATGTTCGCAATGTACATCATCGCTTCGTTCGGAATATCGAGATTTTCGGCCTTCGCTTTCTTGCGCAGAATGGCGATCCTCGTCTCCAGGTCTGGCGGCTGAATATCGGTGATCAATCCCCATTCGAAACGGGATCTCAGCCTTTCTTCAAGCGTCGGAATCTCCTTGGGCGGGCGGTCGCTCGAGATGACGATTTGCTTATGTTCCTCATGCAGCGCATTAAATGTATGGAAAAATTCCTCTTGCGTACCTTCTTTGCCGGCTAGGAATTGAATATCGTCGATAAGCAGGACGTCGATGTTGCGGTATTTGTTACGGAAGCTTTCGCCGCGGTTGTCGCGAATCGCGTTGATGAATTCGTTCGTGAATTTCTCGGATGACAAATACAAAACCTTCATATGAGGGTTATGTTCGAGAATATAATGTCCGATTGCGTGCATCAGATGCGTTTTGCCCAATCCGACGCCGCCGTACATAAAGAACGGGTTGTATGATTTCGCTGGAAGTTCGGCGACCGCCAGCGACGCGGCATGAGCGAAGCGATTCGCGGCCCCGATGACGAACGTATCGAACGTATATTTCGGATTCAGCATGTGCATCATCGGTTCTTCCGAGATTTGCACGCGGTTCGCCGGTGTAGGTACGGCTTGTTCAACGGGCTCCGCTTGGTGAATTTCTTCGATAGAAAATTTCACGTCTACGGTTCTGCCGATATAGTCGGAAAGCGTCGAAGCGACCAGCTTCGTATAGCGAGTCTCAAGCCATTCGACGGCAAATGTCGTTGGCGCGGTCACGATAACCGTATTGTCGCTGAGAAAGATGGCTTTCGTTGCTTTAAACCAGGTATCGAAGCTTGGTTTACTCAGCTTCGTCTGGATGACCGACAACACTTGTTCCCAAATCTCGTTGTTGCGGTTGTCCACGACAATTTCTCTCCTTTAACCCATCGTGCGGACAAAAAATAAGCAGAAAACATATATCCGCTTAGAAGGCACGGAGCAGTTGTCCACAGTTTCCCTTTTATTATTAATAGGGATATCCACGTATCGGGGGAATTGTTCACAAAGTTATTCACAGGGTGTTGATAAAGTGAGGGGATTTTCTCGTCATCCACTGCTCAGGTCATGACTAATCATAGCAGACAAACCCGCTTAATTCAACGGATTTCACCGTGTTATCCACAATTTCAAGAACTTGTGGACGAAAACTGTGCACAGCACAAGATATTGTTGATAAAATGTGAGGCGGTTCGACAGGAGGCGATTTTTATTTTTCATAGTCTCCAAATTATACACATGTGAATAAGTGAAATGTTGGCATAGAGCGTCTGGATGTCAAACTTCTGAGAAAATGTCACCCTAACTCGTCCGAGAAAATGTCACTTTTTTAAGTGGTGCCGAAGCCTCTCACCAGAGCGCTTCGGCATAGC